>NZ_CP040899.1:1570284-1884340 GCF_006349365.1 Georgenia wutianyii | reverse complement strand
CGCCGCAGCGGGCGGTTGCCGGGCCAGGTGGGGCGGACCAGGCCGGTGTCGGTGAGGTGGTCGGTGCCGTCCTCGACGGGAAGCGTCGTCCAGCCCCGGCCGTCGTAGCGCTCCCAGAGCAGCTCGTGGTCGGCCGGAGAGGCACCGTTGCCGTCGGCGGGCGGCTCGATCTCGAACAGCAGCCCCAGGTCGGCGGCCGGCAGCGGCCCGTCGAAGCCGAGGTACAGCGCCGGCGTCCGGTCCTCCAGCGGGGTGAACGGTAGGAACGGTGTCCCGCGCCAGCGGGCCGCCTCGGTGCGCTCGCGGTGCAGGGAGCCGTCGAAGGTGATGACGTGGTCCGCCGCCGTGGCAGGGGACCGGCCGCGGACCTCGACACGCAGGTCGGAGAAGAGCACCGGGGCGCTCTCCGGCACCTCGACCGTGTCCGAGCCGATCTGGATCTCCCGCGTGCCCGCATAGCTGCTGCCGGGGGCGAGCCGTAGCCGCGCCCACGTGCCCGTCTCCTCCTGCACCTGCGACGGCAGCCAGTCGGTCGGAAGGGTCACCGGCAGGACGTTGCGGACGTTGTCCGCCTCCGGTGTGAACATGCCGCCGGGGACGAGGTCGACCCACCCGCGACCGTTCCAGTACTCCAACAGCAGGTCCGGGTCCGCGGTCGGCGCGCGGCCGGTGGAGGGGCTGGTCGCGACGACGAGGTCGGCGGTGGCGGTGCCGGCCGCGACCACCTCGGTCGCGTCGACGTACAGGACCGACGTCCGGTCAGGGGCGGGACCGAAGGGCAGGAAGGGCAGTGTCGGGTCGACGGGTGAACCGTCGACGAGGAGGGTGGTGAGGGGGAAGGTGACCGGGGTGCTCGCGCTGCCCAGGGTGACGGCAACCCTGATCTGGTCGATCTGCGGCAGCGCGAGCGGGTCCGCGGGGCCGAGGACCGAGTCGAGCTGGGCGCGCAGCCAGTAGCTGGGGATCCCGTCGACCTCCGTCCGGGCCGACTCGATCCCGTGGCTGGTCATCGTGACCGTCCCGCTGCGGCCCAGGCTGCGCGCCGGCTCGTCGCGGGCGGTGCGGGTGTCGGTCAGGTCCGTCACCTGGTCGGCGGGAAAGGCGCGCCAGACGGTGCCGTCCCACACCGACCAGGTCAGCTGCAGAGGGACCCGGGAGTCCTGGGCCAGCTCGATCTCGACCGTGATCGTCGCCTCGTCCTTGAGGGCGAAGAGCCGGTCGTGCCCCAGGTACAGGGCGCGGCGCACTGGCTGGGCACCGGTGAACGGGGCGAAGGGGCGGCCTCCCAGGGCCTCGGTGGTGTGGTCGGCGACGGCGTCACTCCCGGGCACGACAGACCGGACCTCGGCCAGCACGCTGGGGCTGATGCCGAGGTCGTGCTCGGTGCGGAAGGCGACGTGTCCGCCGTCGGGCGCGGGAGCCCCCACCGCGGACCCGGCGGGGATGACGGCCCCGACCGTGACGCGGTCCGACAGACCGGGCGGGGCGGGGAGCGGGTCGAACCTCACCGGTGCGCGGGCGGCGGCCGGCGGGAGGGCGTCGATCCCCAGGGAGCTGAGGAAGGCCATCTTGTGCTTGTCCGGCGCCTTGTCGACCCGTGCCCACAGGGAGGCGGCCATCGTTGCCTCGGCCGCCAGGACGGCACGTCCGGGGTCGCCGGGCCGGGCCGACCAGGCCGGGACGTAGCCCGGGCGTCGTCGCAGGAGCTCGTCGGCGACCTCGTCGGCGGTGCGCCGCAGGTCGGGGGAGCGGCGGGGAGGATGGCTGCTCATCCGGCGACCCCCTGCCTGCGCTGCGCGGTGTCCACGGTCGCGTCGCCGTGGGCCTCGTCGAGGTAGAACGGGTAGACGAGGTTGTAGAACGTGTTCGTGGCGCGCACCCGATAGGCGATGTCGACGTCGACCCGTGCGACGGTGCTGGGCGGAACGGTCACGGTGACCTCGTCGACGTCGATGCGTGGCTCCCACCGGACCAGCGCCTCGGTCACGCGGTGCTGGAGCAGGGCCAGCCTGGTGGTGGAGGCCGAGTCGAAGACGAACCGACGCACGTCGGAGCCGAACACGGGCCGCATCACCCGTTCGCCGAGGTTCGTGCTCAGGATGATCAGGACGGACTGCCGGACGTCCTCCTCGTGGCCGGCCAGGGCAACGCCCCCGTCCCCGTCGAGGGTGACGGGGAAGGACCACCCGGTGCCGAGGAAGCTACGGTCCGGGCCTGGGCCGGGTCTCTCCGGTGACGGCGCAGTCATCGCTCAGCCTCCGATGCTCACGGTGGGGCAGCCGGCGACGACCGGTGCGCCGCACCCTGCGGTGTCCCCGACGCGGGCTGCCGGTCGGCCGTCGACCGAGACGGTCCCGCTGCCGCTGACGATCGTGGACGGGGGGTGAGACGGCGGTGGCGGGAAGGAGCACGTGTGCGCGTCACCGAGCACGGCGGCAGGCCGGCCACCGATCGTCACGGTGGTCGATCCAGGGCCGGTGATCACCCCGGGGTGTCCCGTCTGGTCGCCGACGCGGGCCGCTGCAGGCATGTCAGTTCAGTCCGATCCGGGCTGCCTTGACGGTGCAGCTGGTCCCGCCGTCGACGGCGACCTTGGTCGGCGAGGTGATGGACACCTTGGTCGTGCCGCTCACCGTCACGGTGGGGGCGTCGAGGGTGATCGACTTCTTCGCCGTGACGGTCACGTCCCCGACGGCCGTCGCCTCGATGACCGCGGTGTCGCTCCTGGTGGCCAGCTTGATCCCGGTCGGCCCGAGCGTGAGAGACATCCCGGTGGACGTGGTGACCGTGATGGTCTGTGCGACGTCGTCCATGTCGATCTCGTGCCCGACCTCGCTGAGGACGCTGACCCTGGTGACCGGGTCGACGGGTCCGCGCCGCGGCGGCGGGTCGACGTTGTTCCACAGACCCCCGACGACGTAGCAGTCGGTGGCGTCGTTGCGGTTGAACGCGACGAGCACGGTGTCGCCCGGGTGCGGCAGGGAGTAGAGGCCGCGGCCGGCACCCGCCCCGGGGAGCGCGACCCGCGCCCACGGCCGCATGTCCCGGAGCCAGGGCACGTCGATCTGCACCCGACCGCAGGAGAGCGAGTCGAACGCGGAGACGACCTCGGCCACCGCGATGGTGAAGGTGTCCCCCGTGGGGACCTCCGTCTCGGGGGACGGCTCAGTAGCTGACGGCACCGGACACCTCCAGGAAGGGGATGGAGAGGGAGACCGCGCCCTGCTGGGCCGCGGGGATCGAACCGAACCAGATCTCCTTGCGGGCGCGGAACGTCGTGGAGTAGCCGCCCGGGCCGACGGTGTGGGTGGCCGTCGTGATCCGGTACCTGCCGCCGTACTGCTCGCCGAGACCCTCGAGCTGGACGACCTTGCCGGCCTGGAGGGCCGGTTCGCCGACGACCGTCCCGCTCCCGGTGAGCCGGTTGTTCAGGCTGGGGACGAGCTTGCCCAGGATCCGTCTGGGAGCGGTGAAGAGCGTGAGGTTCTCGCCCAGCACCAGCGAGTTCTCCCCGCCGCCCAGCCGGGTGCTGCCTGATCCCGTCCTGGGTGCCGGTGGCAGGGACCCCAGGACCGCGGGGACCACGCTGATGTCGAGGGAGGCGTTGTCCCAGTCGTAGCCGACGGTGATGGCGAAGACGGTCTTGATCGCGGAGACCCGCAGGTACGCCGTGATCGAGGCCAGCACTCCGACGGAGGTGACCCGCGGCGTCCAGTCGACCAGGGAGGATCCGTACCGGTAGGTGCGCACCGGTTCGAGCTCACCCTCGGGCGACAGGAACCGCAGCTTGTAGCCGCCGGTCGCGCCCGAGTGGTCGACCAGCATGTCCCAGCCGTTCTCGCGGGCGAGGACCTTGAGGAAGTCCAGGTCGGACTGGCCCTGCTGGCGCCGCACCATCTTCTGCATCTCGTCGCAGTCACCGATGCTCACCGCGAGGGTCACCCCGTAGACGAGGACCGACAGCGTCGCGCCCAGCGGGTCGAGGATGGGGAGGAACCCGTTCTCCAGCGCCAGCAGGGGCGCGATCGCCGCGTCCGGGAGGGCGGTCGTCCCGATCGTGGGGATGGGCACCGCGTACCAGCGCGTCTGGGTCCGGTCCGCGAGGTGCGTCATCCGGTCCTGGGCGGCGACGGTCAGCGTCGGGGCGCCGTCCGCCGGGAACGTCGCCTCCGCCGAGACGACCTCCCCGACGAACATCTGCTCGAAGCCGTCCGGGTTGTACCCCAGGGACAAGCGGACGGGTGTCCCCACCCGCAGCAGCGGCTCGTCGGTCCACCGCAGGTGCTGGTTCGCGAGACTGACCTCGACCCGGTCGGCACCGTCGAGCGCGGAGGTGAGGGTCAGTGAGCTGATGGCCGCCCGCAGACCCGCCGGGACGGGACGGCCGTCCAGCTCCAGGCGGTAGTCGGGGGAGAATCGCTCGTTCACGAGAACTCCCTGTCGGTGTGCGCGTCGCGGTAGGGCAGGGACGGGATCCGCAGCGCGTCCCCGACGGCGATCTCGGACGGGTCGGCCAGGCCGTTCGCCAGCGCGATCGGACGCCACTTCGTCGGGTCCGCGTAAGCGTCATGGGCGATCGAGAGCAGCGTCTCTCCCTGCCGGACCACGTGCTCGGTGGTGTAGTCGGCGGTCTCCCGCTTGACCGCCTTCGCCTCCAGCTCGAGGTTGCGGTACTCGTTGAACGTCACCTGCAGACGCATCCGGACGGGCACCCCGTCCTCGCGGAACATCACGTAGGTCGACGTCGCGGACGCGAGGACGCAGGTGAACACCAGCGAGCCCCAGGCGAACTGCAGGCGGGGCGGGGCATGTGTCGCGGGGTGGATGCTCATGAGGGAGAGCACCTGGTCGGCGATCGTGCGGGCGTCCTCGCCGGCGCCCTGGTCGACGTAGGTGTCGATGAACAGCTCCATCTCCAGCGTCTGCATCGCACCGGCGACGAACTGCAGCAGCGGCCCGGACAGGCCGGGGATCGTGGTCTGGGCGTACGTGACCTCACGGCGCTGCGAGTACTCCTCGGGGTTGAAGAGCACGGGGACGGGATCATCGCCCGTCTCCAGGTTGAGGATGCTCGCCTTCTCCAGGCGTCGGGTCGTCTGCACGGCGCCTCACCCTCCCGGCCCGTGGCCGCGGCGCTCCCGGTCGGCGCGCTCGCGGCGTTCGATCGTGGTGATCACCTGTCTGGTCACGGCGTCGATGTCGATGGGGACGGGCTGCTGGGGCCGGTCCTGGCCGAGGGCCGTGCGGCCCGGTCGGCCGGGGCCTCCCTGCGCACGCGTGGACGCCTGGACGACGGCGCCACCGGCCGGGGGCACCGGCATCACCGGGCGAGCGACCCGGCGCGGCACGGGTGCGGGGCCGGTCCCGGGGGCGCGCCGGGGGGTGGCGGGGACGACGGGGACGGTGCGGGTCGCCGGCGCGGGTCGCGGACGGAGCGCCGGGGGCCGGGCCGGTCCGGGTGCCCCACCGGGCCGAGGGACCGTGCCGTGCAGTCGCTGGGGCAGCTCGTGACGTCGGCTGGGAGCCGGACCCGGCACCGGGACCGGGTCGGCCTGGTCGGCCGGTCCGGACCGTGCGAGCCGCCCGCGCAGGCGTCCAGGTCGGGGTACCGGCCGGCCGGCCGGCCGCCGGTCCGGGAGGACCGGCGCCGCGACGTGCAGGTGGGTGTGGGCGTGCAGCACGGATCTCGACCCCGTGCGGACGGTCGGACCGCCGACCGTGACGACGTCGCCGGCTCGGACGGACAGCGCGACGCGGTGCTCGAGCGGGCGGACCGGCCGGAGCAGCACCTGTCCAGCGGGACCCGCCGGCAGCGGCGCGGTGCCCGCGCGGAGCCGGTAGAGCGGCCGGAACGCGAGACGGAGGTCGCGCCCGTGCGTCAGCCGTCGCGGTCGGGTCATCGGACGCTTCATGTCTCTCCCAGGCTGTTCACCTGATCGTTGAGGTCGGAGATCTGCTGCACCCAGCGCCGCCGCTCGGCGTGCTCGAGGCGCATGATCTGGTTGAGGTCCCAGTGGAAGTGGTACGCCAGGAAGGCCATCTCCTCGTTCAACCAGTCGAGGGGATAGCCGGTCATTCCCCCGGCGCGACGCTCTGCAGCCGCACCGGCTCGGCGCACCGCTCGCAGCGGACATGAACCTCGTCGACGGCGACCTGGTTGATGGTGTTGTAGAGGTTCTGCAGATAGTCCAGGTCTGCGGCGAAGAGGCGTTCGATCGTGGCGGTGCTGATGTGGCGGACGTCGCCGAGGCGGGTCACCACGCGGGACAGGATGATGACGTTGAGGTAGGCGGGGTTCGCCCGCACCCGCTCGTCGCGCTGCGGGAGGATCTCGTCCGCGGCGGTGGCGAGGCGCATCACTCCTTCCCGGTGGATCGTCCCCTCCGTGTCGAGCAGGCCTCTGGGGAGGATGAAGTCGAACTCGGTCTGAAGCATCAGCCGATCTCCAGTCCTTCGTGCGCGAACGTGACGGACTCGGTGGCGACGGAGCTGGCCGTCGCGTTGTAGTCGGCCGGCTTGAACTCCTTCGGCCACGCGTTGATGAAGTTGTAGCGCAGCACCTCCGTCCCCTGCCGGTCGGTCACGATGATCGAGCCCGACCGCAGCGTGACCACCCCGCTGACCACCTCGCGGTGCCAGTCGTACAGGGTGTTGTCGCCCTTGGTCGTCCCGCGCTTGAGGACGATGTCGGAGTACGTGGTCTTGCCGGGCAGCTTCCGGACCGTCGTGTTCTCGCCCCCTTCCCGGTAGTCGATCGACTCGATGGTGCTGCCGAGCCCGGTCACCTCCGCGAAGTCTCCGACGGTGATGCCCTCGATCTCGACCTTGAAGTTGAAGCTGACCAGCGGGTCGTTGGTCCTCGTCGCCATGTCACGCCTCCTCTACGTCTGTGCCACCGTCGAAGAGACCGATGGTGATGACGATGAACTCTGCTGGGCGGACCGGCGCGACCTTGATCTCGATGTTGAGCCTGCCCACGTTCCGTACCTCGGGCGGGTTGAGCCCGTCGTCGATGCGGACGCGGAACGCCTCGTCCTCGGTGGCACCGAACAGCGCGCCGTTCCGCCACTGGGTACGCAGGAACACCCGGATGACCCTCTCGAGGCTCTTCCACAGGCTCCGGTCGTTCGGGGCGAACACCGCCCACCGGACGGCCTCCTGGATGGACTCCTCGATGAACAGCAGCAGACGGCGCACGTTGACGAACATCCAGTCGGTGACGTTCGGGGCGACAGTCGTCCGAGCTCCCCAGACGGCTACCTGAGCGGTGCCGGGCAGGATTCGCAGGACGTTCGTGCCGCCCAGGTTCAGTGGCCCCTGCTCCTCGTCGGTCACCAGCCACTCGACGCCGAGCACGCCGCTCAGCGTCTTGTTCTGGCCGGCGGGAGCGTGGAAGACGCCCTCCTTCGCGTCGGTCCGGGCCATGACGCCGGCGACGTGCCCAGAGGGTGGGATCGCGAGCCGGCGAGGTGGCAGGGGAGGGAGCTGGGTCGGGTCGAGCACCAGGACCCAGGGGTAGTACAGGGCCGCGAACCCCCGCTCGGACTGGACGGCCTGGCGGAACATTCCCACACCGTTCTCCATCGAGGGCGTCAGACCGGGCGGCGGGTCGATGACGGCGATCCTGTCGGCCATCTTCACGCAGTGGCGGATCATCGCGTCGTGGACGAGGGTCCGGGTGTCGGGCGGGAGCGAGGCGGCGTCGGGCGCGCAGACGATGCTCACCTCGTCGATACGGGCCAGGGCGTCCAGCGCCGCGCCGTAGTCGGCGAGCCCGAGCGTGGCGGGGGTCCCGACCGTCCCCGCCGGCAGCTGTGTCGGCGCGATCGTGGCGGGCATCTGGTCCTCGTTCGTTCCGAGGAGCGGCGGGTCCGGTGCAGTGACCGTGACCAGGTCGGAGGTGATGCTGGTCAGCCAGTACGAGGCCGACGTCGGACTGGTCGACAGGCCCGTGAACACCTCGGTCGCGCCACCGTCGCTGTCGGTCACGGCGAGGGAGAACTCGAGCACCTCCAGGGTCCCGCCGGCGGCGATCGTGACGGTTCGCGCGGGTGTCGAGGTGAGGGTGACCAGCCCCGAGCTGGCCACCTGGGAGATCACCGCGTGGGCGGTGTCGGCACCGCTCGAGAGACGCACGAGCATGCCCGGTGCCAGGCCCTGCGGGGAGAGGACGCGAAACCGGTCCGTGGTGGGGGACAGGTCGGTGATCGTCAAGGTCGGGCCGGGCGGAGCAGTGTCGACCGTGACGACGTTGCCGGTGACGGTGAGGACGGTCGCGGTGTCGGTGCCGTCGCTGACGACGTCCCCGGGCGCGAACGGGGACGGGTCGTCCACCGTCAGGTCGGTGCCGGCCCGAGCAGTGATCGTCGCGGTCCCCGACGCGAGGGTGTAGCGACCGATGCTCATCGTCGGGTTCCGTCCCGCGAGCTCGAAGTCGACGTCCGGCGCGGCGACCCTGACCCTGGCGCCGTCGATGCTGACGACGGCCGTCCTGGCGGTCTGCGGTACCGAGTTCGTCAGGGTGACCGGCGAGCCGGGACGGAGCACCGCGACCGGCTCGCCGAGGCGCAACGTCCCGCCCGCGCCACCGGCCGTGAGCGGCGCGGTGTGCAGGGTCGGGTGGGCGGCGAGCGCGACCGACGGGCGGATCCAGGTGCCATCGATGTGCGTGATCCTCGCGGTGACCGCACCGTCGGTGACGACGTCGTCGCCCACCTGGAAGCCGCTGGCGTCGTCAAGGTTGAGGTCGTGCGTGGTGTCGCCGGGGATGGGAGAGGGGCCGGGCGGCGGCGACGCGACGTTGGCGGTGGTGCCGACGACGGAGAAGGACTGTCCCGAGCTCCTCACCACCTCCACCGTCGGGGTGTGGCCGGGAGCGTCCGCCCGCACGACGGCGACGGTCGCGCCGTCGTCGTTGAGGAGCGGCAGGGAGCCGGCGACCGAGTTGTCCGTGCGGACGACGTACGCGCGGCTCCCGCCGTTCTCGAAGAAGCCGAGGACGGCGAGGGAGAGGTGGAAGAGCCTGCCGTCGACGACGAGGTGCGGCGCGGCCGGTCCAGTCGTGCCGAACGTGGCGATGAACTGGTCGTAGGTGGTGACGGCCGTGGGCGTGCCGGCCGGGCCGCGGCCTGTCGGGCCGACGAAGGCGGCGGTGGACGTGCCGACGCCCTGGATCACGCCGGGGCCGGTGACCTCGTTGATGTACACGCCGGGTGTCGATACCTGGATGGCCATGCTGTGCCCGCCTTTCCGTGGTGGCTCAGAGGATGTCGATGTCGAAGGTGCCGTTCCCGGGCACGGTGACGGGCTGGAGGGGGGCGGCCACCGTGCTGGTCCGGGCGGACAGCTGGTAGGTGGCGGCGGGGAGGCGGGCGAAGGTGAAGCGCCCGGCGCCGTCGGAGGTGGCGGTCGCGACGGTGGATGTCGCTGATGCGTCGAGCAGCTCGACCGTCGCGCCCGGGATCCCGTGGCCGCTGCTGTCCCGGACGGTGCCGCCGATGAGGACGAGGGAGTCCTCGGCGTCGCCGCCGACACCGGTGGCGACGTGAAGTGCGCGGACGGGCGGCGCGAGCGCCTGGGTCCGGCGTCTGATGGGCAGGGTGACGACGACGTGGGCTGCCGGGTGCCAGGTGTTCCCGTGCCCCATACCGGTCCAGAAGTCCGCGAGGTTCGGGTACCCCTCGGGCGGCAGCAGCTTCGTCGGCATGTCGACGTCCTCGAGGGTGGGGTCGACCTGCGGGGGGAGCGGTGAGCCGAAGATGCTGGCGGCGTTGAGCGGTGCCGCGTCGGCGATGACGCGGATCGACTCGCCGAGCAGCCAGTCCTCCACGACGGTCGGGGTGGCGACGTTCGGGTCGGCCGAGGGGATCCACGCGGAGATCAGGTAGTGGCAGTCGACCTTGAACGGTTCGGGATCGGCCCGGTCGACGGCGCCGGACGTGCGCTGGTCCCTGGCCTCGCGGACCTCGACGAGGTAGACGTTGACGGCGGGGTTGCCACTGGCGTTGACCGCGGCGCGCCACGAGTCGTCCGGCGGACGCACGGCGACGTCGATGGGTGGGCCGCCCGGTGTGGTGGTGAGCTCGGAGTCGAGGAGGTGCCGGAGCATCTCGTCGAGCTGGTTGATCATGCGTTCCTCACCCCCGCTCGTGGTCGCATCAGTGAGCGGAAGTCGCCGATCTTCGTCAGCTCGAGACGGACCGCCTCGGCAAGCGCGTCGCCGTCGATGTCCACCCTGACGGGGCTCGCGCCTGTGCCGGCAGCCCTGTCGGCGACGGCACCGCCGGCCCGGTCAAGGGTGACGAAGGCGGCGTTGCGGGCGATGTTGGCGATGCTGCCGCCGGACAGGGCGTGGTCGACGGCGAGCCGGTCCAGCAGTGCGCACTCCTGCAGGCGCTGACCGTCGACCAGGTGCTCGACCGGCGAGCCTTCCGTCGTCACCGTCGGCCAGACCGAGCGCCACAGCCTGGCCCGGGCAGCCTCGTCGGGCAGCTGGAACCGGATCGTCGCCGTGAGCCGGCGGTGGAAGGCAGGGTCGATGGTGTTCGCGCCGACCAGGTTGGTCGTGAAGATCGCGTTGCCGGAGAACTGCTCCAGCCGGCTGAGCAGGTGCGACGTGCTCGAGTTGGCATACCGGGCGTTCACGCTGTCCACCTCGGTGCGGCGGGCCAGGACGGCGTCTGCCTCGTCGAGGACGACGATGCCGCCGTTCGACTCGGCGGCGGCGAACACCTTGTCGACAGCCTTCTCGAAGTCCCCGACCCACCGGGACAGCAGGGAGGAGAGCTCGAGGTACTGGACGGGGAGGCCGAGCTCGTGGGCGATCGCCTCAGCGGCCATCGACTTGCCGGTGCCGGGCGGACCGGCGAAGAGCAGGTAGGTGCCCGTGAGGCGGCTGGAGCGCTGGTCCCATCCCTGGTCGACGATGACCTGCTCCCGGTGCCGGATCCGGGCGCACACGTACTCCAGCTCGGCCCGGGTGCGCTCGCCCACCACGAGGTCGGCCAGGGTGGCCCGCGGGTGCGTCGTCACCAACAGCCCGTCGGCGTCGTCGCCTGGCGTGCCGCAAAGGGCGGCCGTCACGGCCTCGACGTCGACGGTGACCATCCGTTGCCCTCCGGCCGCCGCCACCAGTGTGGCGGTGGCCCGGTCGACCGTGACGGGGAACCGGCTCGCGAGCTCTCCCAGACCGCCGGCTACGTTCACGGTCGTCCAGGTGGCCGCGGCCTCCCACACTGCCAGGCGGCCCGCGGCCCTCGGCGGCTCGACCGCGATGTTCGGCCGGGTAGCGGTCGCCTCGCCGGTGGTGGTGGTCGGGTCCGCCATGGGCAGCGACCGCGATGCCGCGGTCAGAAGGCGGGGAGTCGGTCCGGAGGGGACGCTTGCCCATGTGGGCATGCCCGCCAGCTCCACGAGGACGATGGCGTCCAGGCGCAACGCCTCCCGCCAGAGCCGTTCCGCGACGGCCTCGTCGAGGCTGTCGGTCGTGATGGTCAGCAGGCGACGGCCGGCGAGCGCGGCGGCGTCGAGAGCCGCGGAGCGGCGCGCGGCCGCGGTCGATCCCCACAGGTGGGGGTTGTGACCGCGCTGCAGGGCGGCCACCGCGCTGGACGCGGTGGACGAGGGGCCGAAGTGGTCGAGCACGCGGGCCGTCTGCTCCGGGTCGAGCACGTTGATCCCAGGGAGTGGCGCTGTCGAGCCCATCAGCAGCCACCTGAGCGAGCGATCGAGGGCGAGCGGCCGAGACCGCTCGGCACGGCCCGGCGCGGGTGGTCCGAGCTCGACCAGCCCGTACCGGGCCAACGGGCCGGTTCCAAGATCGCGATACAGGTTCAGCCGGGTGACGGTGTCGGTCGCCAGCAGGGTGCTGACCAAGTCGATCGTCGGTGCGGTCGCGCCCGGGTCCTGGGCCAGGTAGGCGAACCGGTCCCCGTAGCGGGCGTCGAGCTCGGTCACGAAGCACAGCAGCAGGACGTCCACGTCGCTGCCGGACAGGCCGTACCGTCGGATGATCGACTCCAGGGGGTGCGGTTCCCCCGAGGTCGCGTCGCCGCGACTCAGCGACTGGAGATCGCCCAGGAGGGTAGACGCCGCCCCGAACCCGCCCGCGGCCGGTGCTTTGGGGGAGCCTCCGGTCCCGGCGTCGGAGGGGGGTTCCCCGTCGATCTCACCGAGGTGCCGTGCGGCCCAGTCGGCGAAGGTCCCGCCCGCGTCGTACATGGCTTGTGCGGTCCGCGTCGCGGCATTCAGCAGCGCATCTGCCCGGCGGCACGCGACCAGGACCAGGTCCAGCCACTGCAGGCGCCGGGCTCGCGCGGCCGAGACGGCCATGGCGAGCATCGCCTCGGTGAGCTGGGCGCACGGCAGGACGAACAGCACGCGACCGTCCTCGGCCACGGTGAGCGAGGTTGACGCGTCCGCCGTGACCGTGTCGCTGCCGGTGATCACCAGGTCGGCGACCCGCCCCGCCGGGAGGACGTCCCGGTGGATCTCGACGTCACCGATGCGATGCAGCGCCGCCTCGACGAGCTCGGCCAGCATCCCGTCGCCGAGATCGCGGAGGAGGACCACGCTCGTGGGCCTCCGGGTGCCGTCCACGTCCTCATCATCGAGGTCGTGCACACCGCGGTAAATGGCCTCTTCGGGCATGGATCGGGCCACGCCGGAGCCGCCCCGTACCGGGGGAGAGCCAGTCCCGGAGCCATGCCGGGTGCCATCGGGGCGAGCCCATTGCAACCGGGCCCCTCGGAGGACCACAATGTTGCGACATGGCTGGAGGACCTCGTGGGGGAGGACGTCATGCCGACCGTGTTCGTCGTGTCACCGGTCGCCATGTTCCGCGAGGGAATCGCCTCCTACCTGGAGGGGTGCCCGGGATTCGAGGTCGTGGGAGTCTCCGGCACGCTCACCGGCGAGGCGCGGGCGGCGGACGTCTGCGTGGTGGACCGGGCCGACCTGGAGACCGAGCGGGCCGGACCCTTCTGCAGCAACATGCGGCGGAGCGGAACCAACGTCGTGGTGATCGGTGTGCGACGTGAGGGCGGTGACGTGCTCGTCTGGCTCGAAGCGGGGGCGGCGGGCTACGTCACGAGGGACGAGTCCCTCGCCGACCTGCACGAGGCAATCCTCGAGACCTTGCGCTATGGCGCCCGCGTCGAGCCCGACGACGTCGCGCTCCTCCTGCAGCGGCTGAGGAACCCGCCCGTTCCTTCGGGCGGGGAGGACCACGGCCCTGCCGCGGCGCTGACGCACCGGGAGCAAGAGGTCGCCGATCTGGTGTGCCAGAGCCTGTCGAACCAAGAGATCGCCTCGGTGCTGGGCATCTCGATCCACACGACGAAGCACCACGTCAGATCCACCATGGCCAAGCTGGGCGTTGACCGGCGGGGCCGGGTGCCGGCGGCGCTGGCCGGGATCGAGGCGGCCGAGTGACATCGCCGGACGAACCGGCCGGGCGCTGCACGACCTGCCGCACCTCCTTCCGGCACCGCCGGCACACCGGCACCGGGGTCGCTCGCCCGCCCCTCGAGCGCCAGCTCGCCCAGTGTCGAGAGTGAGTCGCGTGCGGTCTCGGGCGTGACGTGCCCGTAGACGTCTGCCGTGATGGTGTGACGAGCGGCTCATCGTCCTCAGCGACAAGCACGCGATCCTCATCTGAACCGGCCGTGCCTACCGCGACGAGGGGGAGCCCGCGTTCGTCGCGCTCATGTCCAGCGTCTACACCCGACAGGACGGTGCCTGGCAGCTCGTGCTCTACCAGCAGACGCCCGTACCCGCGCAGGCGTAGAACCGTCCCGTCCAGCTTCTCCCTGCTGTGACCGCCGCGACCCGGGCAACGGAACGGTGACGATCGGTGCCGTGAGGGCCGGGCGGCGGGGGAGTCGGCGGCGGACCTGAGTACGATCTATCAGTCATCACCGTCCTACTGCGGGAGCTCACTGTGTCATCCGTTCCTGAGCGTGTCCTTGTCGTCGACGGCGCCGAGCGGTCGGTGACCGAGGGCACCACCGGGACGGACCTGTTCGGCGAGGACCGCGCCGTCGTCGCCCTCCGGGTCGACGGCGAGCTCAAGGACCTCGCGACCGACGTGTCGCAGCTCCCCGAGCGCGCCGTCGTCGAGAAGGTCGAGATCTCCAGCCCCGACGGCCTGGCGATCCTGCGACACTCCGCGGCCCACGTGCTCGCCCAGGCGGTCCAGCAGGTCCGCTCGGACGCCCGGCTCGGCATCGGCCCGCCGATCACCGACGGCTTCTACTACGACTTCGACGTCGAGACCCCGTTCACGCCCGAGGACCTCAAGGACCTCGAGAAGCAGATGAACCGGATCATCCGCGAGGGCCAGACCTTCGTCCGCCGCGTCGTCACCGACGAGGAGGCCCGCGCCGAGCTCGCCGACGAGCCCTACAAGCTCGAGCTCATCGGCCTCAAGGGCTCCGGCGCCGAGGACGCCGCCGAGGGCGCCTCGGTGGAGGTCGGCGCCGGCGAGCTGACGATCTACGACAACGTCCGCCGTGGGGGAGAGGTGGCCTGGAAGGACCTGTGCCGCGGCCCCCACCTGCCCAGCACCAAGCTCATCGGCAACGGGTTCGCGCTTCAGCGCTCGGCCGCCGCCTACTGGCGCGGCAGCGAGAAGAACCCCCAGCTCCAGCGCATCTACGGCACCGCCTGGCCGTCCAAGGACGAGCTCAAGGCCTACCAGGAGCGTCTGGCCGAGGCCGAGCGCCGCGACCACCGCCGCCTCGGCGCGGAGATGGACCTCTTCTCCTTTCCCGAGGAGATCGGCTCCGGCCTGCCGGTCTTCCACCCCAAGGGCGCGATGATCCGGATGGAGATGGAGGAGTACTCCCGCCGTCGCCACGTCGAGGCCGGCTACTCCTTCGTCAACACCCCGCACATCACCAAGGGCCACCTCTTCGAGGTCTCCGGCCACCTCGACTGGTACCGCGAGGGCATGTACCCCCCGATGCACCTGGACGAGGAGCGCGACGCCGAGGGCAACGTCAAGCGGCAGGGGCAGGACTACTACCTCAAGCCGATGAACTGCCCGATGCACAACCTCGTCTTCGGCTCCCGCGGCCGCTCCTACCGCGAGCTGCCGCTGCGCCTGTTCGAGTTCGGCACCGTCTACCGCTACGAGAAGTCCGGCGTCGTCCACGGCCTCACCCGAGCGCGCGGCTTCACCCAGGACGACGCCCACATCTACTGCACCCGCGAGCAGATGAAGGACGAGCTCACCTCGCTGCTCACCTTCGTCCTCGACCTGCTCAAGGACTACGGCCTCGACGACTTCTACCTCGAGCTCTCCACCCGCGACCCGGAGAAGTCCGTGGGTGACGAGGCGACGTGGGAGGAGGCCACCCGCGTCCTGGAAGAGGTGGCGACCGGCTCGGGCCTCGAGCTCGTCCCCGACCCGGGCGGCGCCGCGTTCTACGGGCCCAAGATCTCCGTCCAGGCGAAGGACGCCATCGGACGCACCTGGCAGATGTCGACCATCCAGCTCGACTTCAACCTCCCCGAGCTCTTCGACCTCGAGTACCAGGCCGCCGACGGCACCCGCCAGCGCCCGGTGATGATCCACCGCGCCCTCTTCGGCTCGATCGAGCGCTTCTTCGGGGTGCTCCTCGAGCACTACGCCGGCGCCTTCCCCGCGTGGCTCGCGCCCGTCCAGGTCCTCGCCGTCCCGGTCGCCGACGTCTTCGACGACTACCTCGCCGACGTCGTGGCCCAGCTGCGCGCCCGCGGCGTGCGCGCCGAGCTCGACCGCAGCGACGACCGCTTCAACAAGAAGATCCGCAACGCGACGAAGGAGAAGGTCCCCTTCATCCTCATCGCCGGCGGGGAGGACGCCGAGGCCGGGGCCGTGTCCTTCCGCTTCCGTGACGGCACGCAGCGCAACGGCGTCCCGGTCGCCGAGGCGGTCGAGCTCATCACCGCGGCGATCGCCGAGCGTCGGCAGGTGTCGACGGCGTGAGTGTGACGCCCGAGCCGGCCGGGGACCTGGCCGGCGTGCCCGACGCGTTCCAGCGGCTGTGGACCCCGCACCGCATGGCGTACGTCGACGGGCACGACAAGCCCAAGGACGAGGGGAGCGGCGAGTGCCCGTTCTGCCGGGCACCCGGCCGGGAGGACGCCGCGGCCCTCATCGTCCACCGCGGTGAGCACGCCTACGTCGTGCTCAACCTCTACCCCTACAACCCGGGCCACCTGCTCGTGTGCCCCTACCGGCACGTCGCGGACCTCACCGAGCTCACCACCGTCGAGCGGGACGAGGTCGGGGCGCTCAGCGCCACCGCCATGACCGTGCTCCGGCGGGTGAGCAGCCCGCACGGGTTCAACCTCGGGATGAACCAGGGCGCCGTCGCCGGCGCCGGGATCGCGGCCCACCTCCACCAGCACGTCGTGCCGCGGTGGGCGGGGGACGCGAACTTCTTCCCGATCGTCGCCGGCACGAAGGCACTCCCGCAGGTCCTCGGGGACACGCGCGAGCTGCTCGCCACCGCATGGAAGGAGTCCTCGTGCTGAGCACCAAGGGCCGAGTCTTCACCAACGCCGTCTTCGGCCCCGTCGCCCGCACGCTCGTGCGCGCCGGGGTCAGCCCGGACGCCGTCACCGTCACCGGCACCGTCCTCACGGTCGGCGTCGCGCTGTGGCTGCTGCCCACGGGGCACTTCGTCGCCGGGCCGCTGGCCATCACGCTCGTCGTCCTCTTCGACAGCGTCGACGGGCTCATGGCCCGCACCCTCGGCCGGTCCACCCGCTGGGGCGCCTTCCTCGACTCGACGCTCGACCGCGTGTCGGACGCCGCGATCTTCTCCGGGATCCTCCTGTGGGCCATCGACCGGGACGAGACGGCGGTGCTCGCCACCGCCCTCGCCTGCCTCGTGCTCGGCAGCGTCGTGCCCTACGCGAGGGCGCGTGCCGAGGGCCTGGGGCTCACCGCCTCGGGCGGCATCGCCGAGCGTGCCGACCGGCTGTTCGTCGCCCTCGCCGCCGTGTTCGCCGTCGGGCTCGGTGCGCCGGTGATCGTCCTCGTCGTCGCGCTCGCCCTGCTCGCCCTCGCCAGCCTCTACACCGTGGGCCAGCGCACGGGGACCGTGTACCGCCAGACCCGCGCGGACGCGCAGGAGGCCCGATGAACCTGGACCCCGGACGACTGCTCATCGTGGCCGCCCGGGTGGTCCCGCGGCTGCCCGCGTGGATGTCCGGCGCGATCTTCCGGACGGTGGCGGACGTCGCGACCACCCTCGGCATCGGCGGCACCCACCAGCTGCGCCGCAACCTCGCCCGGGCGGTGCCCGAGGCGAGCGAGCGCGAGCTGCGCCGGCTCACCCGCAAGGGCATGCGCTCCTACATGCGCTACTACGAGGAGGCGCTGCGCCTGCCCGCGGCGAGCGACGTCCAGCTCGCCGCGCGCGTGCGCATCGAAGGCAGCGAGACGGTCCGGACCGAGCTCGCAGCCGGACGCCCCGTGGTCGTGGCCGTGGCCCACCTGGGCAACTGGGACCTCGCGGGCGCCTGGGCGACGAAGTTCCTCGCGCCCGTCGTCACCGTCGCCGAGCACCTCCAGCCCGAGGAGCTGTTCCAGGGCTTCCTCGCCTTCCGGCGCAGCCTGGGCATGACGATCATCCCGCTGGAGAAGGACGGCTCCACGTTCCGGGCGCTGCTGCGGGCCTGCCGGTCGGGCGCCCCGATCGTCCCGCTGCTCGCCGACCGCGACCTGTCCCGCACGAGCGTGGACGTCGAGCTCCTCGGCGAGCGGGCCCGAGTGGCGCCGGGACCCGCCGCGCTGGCCCTCGCGACCGGGAACGCGCTCGTCACCGCGACCATCCGTTACGAGCGGCTGCGCGGCCCGCGCCGGCAGGCCGCCGGAAGCCGGTGGGGGGTCGTCGTCGACTTCGGCGAGCGGATCGACCCGCCGGTAGGCGCCGCCCGCGAGGAGGCGATCGCAGCGATGACCCAGCGGTGGGTCTCGGAGATCGGTGACTTCGTGCGCCGCTACCCGGAGGACTGGCACATGCTCCAGCCCGTGTTCGTCGCCGACCTCGACCCGGCGCGGCTCAAGCCGGCGGGGAGCGTGGCCTGATGCGCATCGGGATCGTCTGCGGCTACTCCTTCGACGTGCCCGGTGGAGTGCAGTTCCACGTGCGCGACCTCGCCGAGCACCTCATCGCCACCGGTCACGAGGTCAGCGTGCTCGCCCCGGCCGAGGAGACGACGCCGGTGCCCGACTACGTCGTCGCCGCCGGCCGGACCGTCGCCGTGCCGTACAACGGCTCGGTCGCCCGGCTGAACTTCGGGCCCGTCTCCGCCGCCCGCACCCGCCGCTGGCTGGAGGAGGGCGCCTTCGACGTGCTCCACCTCCACGAGCCCATCACCCCGAGCCTGTCGATGCTCGCGCTGTGGATCGCCGACGGCCCGATCGTCGGGACCTTCCACACCGCGATGGACCGCTCGCGCGCGCTGCAGGTGGCCTCCCCGCTCGTGCGGCCGCTGCTGGAGAAGATCACCGGCCGCATCGCGGTCTCGGAGGAGGCCCGGCGCACCGTCGTCGAGCACCTCGGCGGGGACGCCGTCGTCGTGCCCAACGGCGTGTTCGTCGACCGCTTCGCGCGGGCGCCCCGCGCCGAGGCGTGGTGCGGCACCGACGAGCGGCCCACCGTCGCCTTCCTGGGCCGGCTCGACGAGCCGCGCAAGGGCCTGCCCGTGCTGGCCGCCGCGATCCCGCAGGTGCTCGAGCGCCTCCCCGGCGCGCGCTTCCTCGTCGCCGGGCGCGGCGAGGTCAGCGAGTACCGTGAGGCCCTCGCCGCCTACGGCGACGCCGTCACCTTCCTCGGCCCGGTGAGTGACGCGGAGAAGGAGTCGCTCCTCGCCTCCGTCGACGTCTACGTCGCCCCGCACACCGGCGGGGAGAGCTTCGGCATCGTCCTCGTCGAGGCGATGAGCGCCGGGGCGCACGTGGTCGCCAGCGACATCGCGGCCTTCCGGTCCGTGCTCGACGGCGGGCGCTACGGCGCCCTGTTCCCGGTCGGGGACGCTCAGGCGCTGGCCGGTGCGCTCGTCGACGCCCTGGCGGACCGCGAGGCGTCCGCACCGGTGCGCCGCGCGGCGTCGGAGGCGGTCCGGCGCTACGACTGGTCCGTGGTCACGCGCGAGGTGCTCGCCGTGTACGAGATGGCCACGGGCGGGCCTGTGCACGACGACGCCCGCACACGCACGGTGGTCGGGCGGCTGCGCGCCGCCCTCGACGGACGGACGGAGGACGGTCGATGAGCTGGGAGGGCTGGACGCTCGTCGTCGTGCTGCTCATCCTCGTGCTGGGGTGGGTGCTGTGGCTGCTCGCCTCCCGGGTGGACCGGCTGCACCGCAAGGTGCTGCGCTCACGCGCCACGCTCGAGCTCCAGCTCGCGCAGCGCGCCGCCGCGGCCCACGAGCTGGCGATGAGCGGGGCGCTCGACCCGGTCGAGTCCGTCCTGCTCGCCGACGTGGCCCAGCGGGCCACCGCCGGCGCCCCGGGCGGCGTCGTCCACGACGGCCTCGAGGGCGTGCCGGACATCGAGGAGCCCCCGAGCGACATCGACCGCTCGCTCGTGGAGTCCGAGCTCTCGCGCACCCTCCGGGCGATCCTCGAGACGCACGCGGAGAGCGAGCCGCTCACCGACAACCCGCTCGCCGAGGAGCCGCTGCGCCGGCTCGACGCGTCCTGGTACCGCCTCGAGCTCGCGCGCCGGTTCCACAACGCGCACGTCGCCGAGGCACGCCGGATGCGCGCCAACCCCGTCGTGCGCGTGCTCCACCTCGCCGGCCGGGCGACCATGCCCGAGCCCTTCGACATGGACGACGCCCGCCCCCGCACCTGACGCGGCGCCTGCCGGTGACGGTGGGGAGAGGTCCCCGCCCTGAGCAGGGCCGACGGGCGGCTCAGCGTCGGACCCAGGCCCTACGCTGAGCCGCATGTCCTACCCTCCACGAGAGCCCTACCCTCCCGCGGTCCGCCCACTGCAGCAGGCGTACGCGCCCCAGCCCCAGGCCGCCCCGTGGGGAGCGGGCGGTGTCCCCGCGCCCGCGCAGGCCCCGTGGCAGCCGCCGCGCCACCCCCGCGGGGGCACCGCCCTCGTCGCGGTCGGCAGCGCCGTCGCGGCCCTCGCGCTCGTCACCTCGATCTCCCAGATCGCCGTCATGACCAGCGCCTTCGGCGCCCTCGTCGGCAGCCTCGTGGCCCTCGTCCCGCTGCTCGCCGTGCTCCTCGGCATCCGATGGGTCGACCGCTGGGAGCCCGAGCCGCGCTACGCCCTCCTGTTCGCCTTCCTCTGGGGCGCGGGCGTGTCCACCCTCGTCTCGCTGTGGCTCAACACGGCCTTCACCCAGGCCGTCTACCTCAGCACCGGCAACGTCGAGACCGCCGAGCTGCTCGGTGCGTCCGTCGGTGCCCCGATCATCGAGGAGTCCGCCAAGGGCCTCGGCGTGCTCATCCTCTTCCTCGCGCGGCGGCGCTACTTCGACGGACCGGTGGACGGCATCGTCTACGCCGCGATGATCGCTGCCGGGTTCGCCTTCGTCGAGAACATCCTCTACTTCGGCAGGTCCATGGAGATCCTCCCGCAGATCTTCGTCATGCGCGGGATCCTCTCCCCGTTCGCCCATGTGCTGTTCACCGTGGCCATCGGCATCGCCCTCGGGCTGGCGGCCCGCAGCCGCTCCTCCTACGCCTGGCTGTGGTCGCTGCCGATCGGCTGGCTGGTCGCGGTGCTGCTCCACGCGCTGTGGAACGGCAGCACCTTCACCGACTCCTTCTTCGGGCTGTACGTCCTCGTCCAGGTGCCGCTGTTCGTCTCGGCGGTCATCCTCGTGGTCTGGCTGCGCCGCCGGGAGCGCAGGGTCATCACCGGGCGGCTCGTCGAGTACGCCCGGGCCGGCTGGTTCGCCCCCCACGAGGTCACCATGCTCAGCTCCTTCCCCGCCCGGCGCGCCGCCCTCGCGTGGGCCGCCCGCGGCGGACCGGCCGCCAAGCGCGCGATGCGCGACTTCCAGCACTCGGCGACGGTGCTGGCGCTGGCCCGCCAGCGGTTCGCGACCGGTCGCCGGGAGCCCGGCTACCACCAGGGGGAGCGCGCCCTGCTCGACCGCGTCACCACCGCCCGCGCCACGTTCCTGCGGGCGCTCTCCCTCGCCCGGTAGGCGAACGGCCGGTTCCCCCGGACCGACCGCACGGCATACTGGCGGCGTCCGTTTCCTCCCATTCCCCCGAGGTCACCGTGTCCCACGAGCACACCCCCGCCGAGGTCGGCACCGCCCGCGTCAAGCGCGGCATGGCCGAGATGCTCAAGGGCGGCGTCATCATGGACGTCGTCACCCCGGACCAGGCGAGGATCGCCGAGGACGCCGGCGCCGTCGCCGTCATGGCCCTCGAGCGGGTCCCGGCCGACATCCGCGCCCAGGGCGGGGTCTCGCGGATGAGCGACCCCGACATGATCGACGGCATCATCGCCGCCGTCTCCATCCCGGTCATGGCCAAGGCGCGCATCGGCCACTTCGTCGAGGCGCAGGTGCTCCAGGCCCTCGGTGTCGACTACGTCGACGAGTCCGAGGTGCTCACCCCGGCCGACTACGAGAACCACATCGACAAGTGGGCCTTCACCGTGCCTTTCGTCTGCGGCGCGACCAACCTCGGCGAGGCGCTGCGCCGGATCACCGAGGGCGCGGCGATGATCCGCTCCAAGGGCGAGGCCGGTACCGGGGACGTCTCCAACGCCACGACGCACATGCGCCGCATCCGCCAGGAGATCCGCCGGCTCACGTCCCTGCCCGAGGACGAGCTGTTCGTCGCGGCCAAGGAGCTCCAGGCTCCCTACGAGCTCGTCCGTGAGGTCGCGCGCACCGGTGAGCTGCCCGTCGTGCTCTTCACCGCCGGCGGCATCGCCACTCCCGCGGACGCCGCGATGATGATGCAGCTCGGCGCGCAGGGTGTGTTCGTCGGCTCCGGCATCTTCAAGTCCGGCAACCCGGCGCAGCGCGCCGCGGCGATCGTCAAGGCGACGACCTTCTACGACGACCCCGACGTCCTCGCGCAGGTCTCCCGCGGGCTGGGTGAGGCGATGGTCGGGATCAACGTCGACGACGTCCCGGTCCCGCACCGGCTGGCGGAGCGTGGCTGGTAGCCCGGCGTCCGGCTCCGGGCCCGACGACGTCCTCGGCTACGGCCTGGGGCCCGAGTGGGTGCCCGGGCCCGACGGCATCCCGTTCCGGGCCGCGGCCCGCGTCGTCGTCCTCGACCCCGACGACCGGGTGCTCCTCGTGCGCGGGCACGACTCCGGGCAGACCTCGCGCTCGTGGTGGTTCACCGTCGGCGGGGGACTGGAGCCCGGCGAGGACGCCCGCGCCGGCGCGGTGCGCGAGCTCCGGGAGGAGACCGGCCTGCGGGTCGGGCCGGACGACCTCGAGGGGCCGGTCCTCGTCCGCAGCGCGGTGTTCGACTTCGCCCGCGTGACCTGCCGCCAGGACGAGGAGTTCTTCCTCGCCCGGGTGAGCGAGACGAGCCTGGACGTCACCGGGTGGACCGAGCTCGAGCGTGAGGTCGTCGACGAGCTGCGCTGGTGGGAGCTCGACGACCTCGACGCCGCGGTCGCCGCAGGTACGGTCGTCTACCCGGCAGGACTAGCGGCTCTCGTCCGCCGGCTCGCCGCCGGCTGGGACGGCAGCGTCGAGAGCGTCGTCGAGTGAGCGCGGGCTCGGGGCCGCCGACGATCGGGGTCCTCGCGCTCCAGGGCGACGTCCCCGAGCACCTCTCCGCGCTGGAGGCCGCCGGTGCCCGGGCGGTGCGCGTGCGGCGTCACGCCGAGCTCGGCGCGGTCGACGGCCTCGTCCTGCCGGGTGGCGAGTCGACGACGATGCGCACCCTCCTGTCCGCCTTCGACCTCCTCGATGGCCTGCGTGACCTCGTCCGCGCCGGCCTGCCGGTGTACGGCTCGTGCGCCGGCATGGTGCTCCTCGCCGACCGCGTCGTCGGCGCGGACGACGCGATCGTCGGCGGCATGGACGTCACCGTGCGGCGCAACGCCTTCGGTCGTCAGGTCGACTCCTTCGAGGAGGACCTCGACGCACCGTGGCTCGGCGGCGACGGTGCGCCGCTGCGCGCCGTGTACATCCGCGCGCCGTGGGTCGAGGAGGCCGGGGAGGACGTCGAGGTGCTCACCCGGGTGAGGTCCGGGCCTGCCGCCGGTAGGATCGTGGCAGCTCGACAGGGCGCGCTGCTCGCGACAGCCTTCCACCCGGAGATCGGCGGCGACGCGCGGGTACACCGTGCGTTCGTCGGCATGGTGCGTGCACACGCCTAGCGCAACCTGTCCCACGTCCCCGCGGGGATGCCGTCGTCGTCAGCAAGGAGCACACAGTGTCCGGTCACTCCAAGTGGGCCACCACCAAGCACAAGAAGGCCGCAATCGACGCCAAGCGGGGCAAGCTCTTCGCCCGCCTCATCAAGAACATCGAGGTGGCGGCCCGCACCGGTGGCGGTGACCCGGCCGGCAACCCGACCCTCTTCGACGCGATCCAGAAGGCGAAGAAGAACTCCGTCCCGGCCGACAACATCGACCGCGCCGTCAAGCGCGGCTCCGGCGCGGAGGCCGGCGGCGCCGACTACGAGACGATCATGTACGAGGGGTACGCCCCCGGCGGCGTCGCCGTCCTCGTCGAGTGCCTCACCGACAACCGCAACCGCGCCGCCTCCGACGTGCGCGTCGCCTTCACCCGCAACGGCGGCACCCTCGCCGACCCGGGCTCGGTCTCCTACCTGTTCAACCGGCGCGGTGTCGTCGTCGTGCCGAAGACGGACGGGCTCACCGAGGACGACGTCCTCGGGGCGGTCCTCGAGGCCGGCGCCGAGGAGGTCAACGACGAGGGCGAGACCTTCGAGGTCCTCAGCGAGGCCACCGACGTCGTGGCCGTGCGTACGGCGCTGCAGGAGGCGGGACTCGACTACGACTCCGCCGAGTCGCAGTTCGTGCCGTCGATGGAGGTGGAGGTCGACCTCGAGGGCGTGCGCAAGATCATGAAGCTCATCGACGCGCTCGAGGACTGCGACGACGTGCAGAACGTCTTCGCGAACTTCGACGCCTCGGACGAGGTGCTCGCGGCGCTCGACGAGGACTGAGACCACCCACACCCCGCTGTGTCGCTGCCGGGCCGTGTCCGGCCCGGCTGCGACACTCGTCCCATGCGCGTCCTCGGAGTCGACCCCGGCCTCACTCGCTGCGGCCTCGGCGTCGTCGACTCCGGACCGAGCCGTGAGCTGTCGGCCGTCGCCGTCGGGGTGCTGCGCACGCCCCCGGACATGCCGGTCCAGCAGCGGCTCCTCACCATCGCGGCCGGGATCGAGGAGTGGATCGTGCGCCACGACGTCGACGCCGTCGCCGTCGAGCGGGTCTTCGCCCAGCACAACGTCAGCTCGGTGATCGGCACCGCCCAGGTCGCGGGCCTGGCGATGGTCGCCGCCGCCCGGGCCGGCCTGCCCCTCGGCACGCACACCCCGAGCGAGGTGAAGGCCGCGGTGACCGGCAACGGCCGCGCCGACAAGCTCCAGGTCCAGGAGATGGTCCGGCGCATCCTGCGGCTCGCCGAGCGCCCCCAGCCCGCCGACGCCGCCGACGCCCTCGCCCTGGCCGTGTGCCACGTGTGGCGCGCCGGGACGCCCGGGGCGGGCACCTCCTCGCGCCAGGCGACACCGGCGCAGGAGGCCTGGGCGCGCGCCGAGCTCGCGGCGCGCCGTGCCCGGCCCGCCGTCCGCAGCCGTTAGGCTCTTCGCACACACGTTCGCCCGGGACCTGCCCGGGCGGGAATGGGAGCAGCCGTGATCGCCAGCGTCCGAGGGACCGTCGAGGCCGTCCGCCTCGACTCCGCGGTCCTCGAGGTCGGCGGGGTCGGGCTGCGCGTCCAGGCCACCCCGGCCACCCTCGCCGGGCTGCGTCACGGCGCCGAGGCGCGGATGGCCACCTCGCTCGTCGTGCGCGAGGACTCCCTCACGCTGTACGGCTTCGCCGACGACGACGAGCGCGAGGTCTTCGAGGTCCTCCAGACCGTCTCGGGGGTCGGGCCGCGGCTCGCCCTCGCCGTCCTGGCCGTCCACGGCCCCGACGCGCTGCGCGCCGCCGTCGCCGCGCAGGACGTCAACGCCCTGACGAAGGTGCCCGGCATCGGCAAGAAGGGCGCCCAGCGGATCCTCCTCGAGATCGGCGACAAGCTCGGCCCGGTGCGCTCCGGTGCGCCCGCGGCCCCGGCCGTCCAGGACTCCCGGCCCGAGGTGGTCGACGCGCTCGTCCAGCTCGGCTGGCCGGCGCGGGCCGCCGAGGACGCGGTGACGGCGGTGCTCGCCGAGGAGGATGGCGGGAGCGACGTCGCGGCCGTGCTCCGCGCCGCGCTGCAGTACCTCGGGGGCCGCGGCCGTGGCTGAGAACTACCTCGACGCCGAGGCGGACGAGCTCGAGCGGGCCGCGGAGGCCGCGCTGCGCCCGCGCCGCCTCGACGACTTCGTCGGCCAGGCCGTCGTGCGCGACCAGCTCGCCCTCGTCCTGGACGCCGCAAAGGCCCGCGGCACAGCGCCTGACCACGTCCTGCTGTCAGGTCCGCCCGGGCTCGGCAAGACGACGCTGGCGATGATCATCGCCGGCGAGGTCCAGGGCGCGCTGCGGCTCACCTCCGGCCCGGCGATCCAGCACCCCGGGGACCTCGCGGCCATCCTGTCCTCGCTGCAGGAGCACGACGTCCTGTTCATCGACGAGATCCACCGGCTCGCCCGGCCCGTCGAGGAGATGCTCTACCTGGCGATGGAGGACTTCCGCGTCGACGTCGTCGTCGGCAAGGGGCCCGGTGCCACCGCCATCCCGCTCACCCTCCCGCGCTTCACCGTCGTCGGCGCGACGACCCGCGCCGGCCTGCTGCCCGCGCCGCTGCGCGACCGCTTCGGGTTCACCGGGCACCTGGAGTTCTACTCACCGGGCGAGCTCGAGCAGGTGCTGCGCCGCAGCGCGCGGCTCCTCGGGGCCGAGCTCGAGCCCGCCGCCGCCGCCGAGCTGGCCGGCCGCTCCCGCGGGACCCCGCGTATCGCCAACCGGCTGCTGCGCCGCGTGCAGGACTGGGCACAGGTACGGGGGAGCGGGGCGCTCGACCTCCCCGCCACCCACGCCGCCCTCGATCTGTTCGAGGTGGACCGCCTCGGCCTCGACCGGCTCGACCGTGCCGTGCTGCTCGCCCTGTGCAAGCGGTTCAACGGCGGTCCGGTGGGGCTGTCCACCCTCGCCGTCGCGGTCGGGGAGGAGCCGGAGACCGTCGAGACCGTCGCCGAGCCGTTCCTCGTCCGCGAGGGCCTGGTCACCCGCACGCCGCGCGGCCGGGTCGCCACCGCGGCCGCCTACGCCCACCTCGGCCTGACCCGGCCGGAGGACGGCGCGCTCTGGTCCTGACCGAGGGGATGGTTCCCACCACTCCTCGCCGTCGCCTAGAATCAAGCAGTCTTTTGCCTCCGACGGGCGCGGGTTCTCTCCGCGCCTCGTCGCCACCTAGGGAGTAGTGCCGTGGAATTCCTCATCCTGATCGCCGTCTTCGGACTCATGATGTGGATGATGTCCCGGGGGGCGAAGAAGCAGCGTCAGGCCGCCATCGACCTCCGCAACAGCCTCGAGGTCGGCCAGCAGGTCATGACCGCGTCCGGCTTCTACGGGACCATCGTCGACATCGACGGCGACGTCATCACCATCGAGTCCACGCCGGGCGTCGAGACCATGTGGAAGCGCGAGGCGATCGCCTCCGTGACCGAGCCGCCGTTCGCCGTCGAGGACGAGGAGGAGCTCGTCGAGGAGGACGAGGTCGCCACCGTGTCCGTGCCCGACGACGCGTCCTCGCTCACCTCCGCCCCCGGCGTGGTCGGCGAGACCGAGCGTCCCGCCGCAGAGACCGACCTCGCGACCGACGAGCCGGCCGACCGTACGGGCGACGAGCCCGACGAGCGCCGCGCCTGAGCGCGCGGTAGAGAAGAGAAGACCGCGTTGGCGACCACCGCCCCACGCCCTCTGCGCAGGATCGTCTTCCTGTTCGTCATCATCGCGGTCCTCTTCGGATCCGTCGCGATCGGACAGCAGGTCAGCGACGACTCCGAGGGTGAGCTCGGCCCGTCCTTCGTCCCAGGGCTCGCACTCGACCTCGAGGGCGGCGTCCAGCTCATCCTCACCCCGCGCCTCGACCCCGAGGCCGAGGGTGGCGACGGCGAGATCACCGACGAGGACATCGACCAGGCGATCGAGATCATCCGCCAGCGCGTCGACGCCTCCGGTGTCGCCGAGGCCGAGATCACCCGCCAGGGCTCGAACAACATCGTCGTCGGCCTCCCGGGCAACCCCGACGAGGCGACCCTCGACCTCGTGCGCCAGTCCGCACAGCTGCGCTTCCGGCCCGTGCTCGCGGTCACCGACCCGACGCCGATCGACCCGAACCAGGAGGGCCTGCCCACCGCGCCGGAGTCCGACGCGCAGGCCGCCGCCCCCGAGGGGGAGGTCGCCACGCAGGCCCCGGCCGACGGCGCCACCGAGGAGCCCTCCGCCGAGGCCCCCGCAGCGGACGCGAACGAGTCCGCCGCCGACCGTGACGCCATCGAGCAGGCCGCGTTCGCCGTCGCCGACGAGAACGCCGACGGCCAGCTGTCCGACACGCCCGCGACCCAGCCGGCGACGAACAGCGACCCGAGCTGGATCACCGAGCAGCTCGTCTACGACATGTACACCCTGGACTGCACCGACCCGGCGAACCTCGTCGGCGGCGTCGAGGACGACGGCGCCGCCCCGCTCGTGGCCTGCTCCCAGGACGGCATGGCCAAGTACATCCTCGGCCCGGTCGACGTCGAGGGCACGCAGGTCGAGTCCGCGACCTCCGGGCTCGAGGTCACCCAGGCCGGCACGACGACCAACAACTGGGTCGTCAACATCGAGTTCAACCGCGAGGGCACCGAGCTCTTCGCCGAGGTCTCCGAGCGCCTCTTCGCCCAGCAGCCGCCGCTCAACCAGTTCGGCATCGTGCTCGACGGACTCGTCATCTCCGCCCCGCAGATGAACTCCCCGATCCTCGACGGGAACGCGCAGATCTCCGGCAACTTCACCCGCGAGAGTGCGAACACCCTGGCGAACCAGCTGAACTTCGGCTCCCTGCCGCTGAACTTCGAGGTGCAGAGCGAGGAGCAGATCTCCGCGACGCTCGGCTCGGAGCACCTGCGCAACGGCCTCATCGCCGGCGTCGCCGGTCTCGTCCTCGTCGCGCTGTACCTGCTGTGGCAGTACCGGGGCCTGGCGCTCGTCGCCGTCGGCAGCCTCCTCATCGCCGCGGTCGCCACCTACGGCGCGATCATCGTCCTGTCGTGGCTGCAGGGCTACCGGCTCTCCCTCGCGGGCGTCGCCGGACTCATCGTCGCCGTCGGCATCACCGCCGACTCCTTCATCCTCTACTTCGAGCGCATCCGTGACGAGATCCGTGAGGGGAGGACGCTCGCCGGCGCCGTCGAGCACGGCTGGAACCGCGCCAAGCGCACGATCGTCATCTCCGACCTCGTCACGCTGCTCGCGGCCGTCATCCTCTACTTCCTCGCGGTCGGCGGGGTGCGCGGGTTCGCCTTCACCCTCGGCCTCACGACGGTCATCGACCTCGTCGTCGTCTTCCTCTTCACCCACCCGACGATGCAGCTGCTCATCCGCACCCGCTTCTTCGGGGAGGGCCACCGCTTCTCGGGTCTGGACCCCGAGAGCGTGGGCGTGTCACGCGCCTCCTACCGCGGCCGTGGCCGCGTCGAGCCCGCTCCCCGGCCGCGGCAGACCGCCGGTGCCGACCGCCCTGCCAAGCAGAACGGTGAGCGCCTGACCATCGCCCAGCGACGTGCCGCCGAGCGGCGTGCCGCGCAGGAGTCGGCCACCACCACCATGACCGAGGAGGACGGCCGATGATGAGCCTGGCCCAGCTGGGCAACCAGCTCCACACCGGCGAGCGGTCCATCCCGTTCGTCCAGCGCGGCCGCACCTGGCTCACCGCCGCGCTCATCCTCGTCCTGCTGTCCGTCGGCCTCGTGGTCTTCAAGGGCATCAACGCGGGCATCGAGTTCCGCGGCGGCTCGCAGTTCACCATCACCGGCACCCAGTCGCTCGAGCAGCAGCCCGCGCTCGACGTCGTCGGTGAGCTCGGTCAGGTGGCCCGCGTGTCGACCGTCGGGTCCTCCGCGATCCGGGTGCAGACCCAGGAGCTGACGACCGAGCAGACCGACACCGTCCGCCAGGGGCTGGCCGAGGCCTACGACGTGCCCGAGGCGGACGTCACGTCCACGTTCATCGGCCCCTCGTGGGGCCAGGACATCACCCGCCAGGCGATCCAGGGCCTCCTGGTGTTCATCGTCATCGTCGCCATCGTGCTGTCGGTGTACTTCCGCAGCTGGCAGATGGCCACGGCGGCGCTCGTCGCGCTGTTCCACGACATCATCCTCACCGTGGGCGTCTACTCGCTCATCGGCTGGGAGGTCACGCCCGCGACGGTCATCGGTCTCCTCACGATCCTCGGCTACTCGCTCTACGACACCGTCGTCGTCTTCGACAAGGTCCGCGAGAACACCGAGCACCTCACCGAGCAGCACGAGCGCACCTACGCCGAGCTGTCGAACCTCGCGGTGAACCAGACGCTCGTCCGTTCGATCAACACCTCCCTCACCTCGTTGCTGCCCGTCGGCTCGATCCTCTTCGTCGGCGCGCTGCTGCTCGGGGCGGGGACCCTGCGGGACATCGCGCTCGCCCTGTTCGTCGGCATGCTCGTCTCCACCATCTCCTCGGTGTTCGTGGCCACCCCGCTCCAGGTGCTGCTGCACCAGCGCGACGCGACGGTGCGCCAGCACACCGCGGAGGTGCTCGAGCGCCGCCGCAAGGTGACCGGCAGCGAGGAGATCCCCGCCGCCGTCGTCGCCGTCGAGGAGGACAATGTCGCCGGCCACCACCGTGGTCAGGCGGCTCAGCCCAAGCGCCGGAAGGGGCGTAAGTGACCGAGTTCCCCGCCGAGCTCACCCAGATGCTCGACTCCCATGTGCACGTCGTCCCCAACTTCCCTGAGCCGGGTGTGCTCTTCCGGGACATCACCCCGCTCCTCGCCGACGGGCCGGCCTTCGCCGCCCTCGTCGACGCCCTCGCCGAGCGGTACCGGGGCAAGATCGACGCCGTCGCGGGCCTGGAGTCGCGCGGGTTCATCCTCGCCGCCCCGCTGGCCCACGCGCTGGGCGTCGGCATGGTGACGATCCGCAAGGCCGGTCGTCTGCCCGGCGACGTCATCGGCGTGGACTACACGCTGGAGTACGGTACGGCGCGCCTCGAGCTGCGTCCGGAGACCGTGACGGCGGGTCACCGCGTCCTCATCATCGACGACGTCCTCGCCACCGGCGGCACCGCGCGTGCCGCGATCGAGCTCATCGAGTCCGCCGGTGCGGAGGTCGCGGCCCTCACCATGCTCCTCGAGCTCGAGGAGCTCGGGGGACGCTCGAGGCTCACCGACTACCCGCTCGACAGCATCCTGCGCTACTGACGCGCGGGGCGCCCCGCCGGTACCGCGATCCGCTGCGGGGGCGCCTAGAATGGGCCGATGGCTGAGGACACGGTGAACGGGGCGACGCCGGATGCGCGCGCCCCCCGCGTGCGCTCCCGCTTCGCCATCCTCGGCGCGCGGGGGCACTCGGCGTCGCCGGCGATCGAGCCGGTCCTGCACGCCCTGCGCTCCAACCACCCGCGCGCGGACACCGCGCTCATCGAACGCGCCTTCACCGTCGCGGAGAAGGCGCACCGGGGCCAGCTGCGCAAGAGCGGTGACCCCTACATCACCCACCCGGTCGCGGTGACGACCATCCTCGCCGAGCTCGGCATGACGGTGCCCACCCTGGCCGCGGCCCTGCTCCACGACACCGTCGAGGACACCGACTACTCCCTGGACCAGCTGCGCGCGGACTTCGGGGAGGAGATCGCGCTCCTCGTCGACGGCGTCACCAAGCTCGACAAGGTCACCTACGGCGAGGCGGCCGAGGCCGAGACCGTGCGCAAGATGGTCGTCGCGATGGCCCGTGACATCCGCGTCCTCGTCATCAAGCTCGCCGACCGTCTCCACAACGCCCGGACGTGGAAGTACGTCTCGGCGAAGTCCGCGCAGCGAAAGGCCCGCGAGACGCTGGAGATCTACGCGCCGCTGGCCCACCGGCTGGGTATGAACACCATCAAGTGGGAGCTGGAGGACCTGTCCTTCGCCACCCTCTACCCCAAGGTGTACGACGAGATCGTGCACCTCGTCGCCGAGCGCGCGCCCGCCCGCGACGAGTACCTCTCCACCGTCCGCACGCAGATCGAGGCCGACCTGCGCGCGAGCAAGATCCGCGCGACGGTCACCGGCCGGCCCAAGCACTACTACTCGATCTACCAGAAGATGATCGTGCGTGGTCGCGACTTCGACGACATCTTCGACCTCGTCGGCGTGCGGGTGCTCGTCGACAGCGTCAAGGACTGCTACGGCGTCCTCGGCACGATGCACGCGCGCTGGAACCCCCTGCCCGGGCGGTTCAAGGACTACATCGCGATGCCGAAGTTCAACCTCTACCAGTCGCTGCACACGACGGTCGTGGGGCCGGGCGGCAAGCCGGTGGAGATCCAGATCCGCACCCACGACATGCACCGCCGCGCGGAGTACGGCGTGGCCGCGCACTGGAAGTACAAGGAGATCGCCCGCGGCGGCGACGGTGGCGCCCCGAAGGGCGCCGAGGACATGGGGTGGCTGCGCCAGCTCGTGGACTGGCAGCGGGAGACCGCGGACCCGGGGGAGTTCCTCGACTCGCTCCGCTTCGAGATCTCCGGCTCGCAGACCTACGTGTTCACGCCGAAGGGCGACGTCATCGCCCTCGCTCCCGGGGCGACGCCGGTGGACTTCGCCTACGCGGTCCACACCGAAGTCGGGCACCGCACGGTGGGTGCACGCGTCAACGGGCGCCTCGTCCCGCTCGGCTCGAAGCTCGAGAACGGCGACACGGTGGAGGTCTTCACCTCCAAGTCCGAGACCGCCGGTCCGAGCCGCGACTGGCTGAACTTCGTCACGACGCCGCGCGCGCGGAACAAGATCCGCGCCTGGTTCACCAAGGAGCGGCGCGAGGAGGCGATCGAGGCAGGCAAGAGCAGCATCGCCCGCGCGATGCGCAAGCAGAACCTGCCGATCCAGCGGCTCATGTCGCACGACTCGCTCAACGCGCTGGCCCACGAGCTCAACTACGCCGACGTCTCGGCGCTGTACGCGGCGGTCGGGGAGAGCCAGGTCTCCGCGACGAGCATCGTGCAGAAGCTCGTCCACACTATGGGCGGGGAGTCCGGCGCCGAGGAGGACCTCGCCGAGGCGACGATGCCGGGGGAGACGCGTCCCCGGCTGCGCGCCGGGGACCCGGGCATCGCGGTCAAGGGCATGGACGCGGGCGACCTGTGGGTCAAGCTGGCCCGCTGCTGCACGCCCGTGCCGGGGGACCCCATCGTCGGTTTCGTCACCCGCGGCTCCGGCGTCTCGGTCCACCGCGCCGACTGCGGCAACCTCGAGAGCCTGCGCAACGAGCCCGAGCGCATGGTCGACGTCGAGTGGTCCCGGCAGGGCCAGAGCTCCTTCCTCGTCCAGATCCAGGTCGAGGCGCTGGACCGCGCCGGCCTGCTCTCCGACGTCACGCGGGTGCTCTCGGAGAACCACGTGAACATCCTCTCCGCCCAGGTGCAGACGAGCCGGGACCGGGTGGCCCTGTCGAAGTTCGTCTTCGAGATGGCCGAGCCCTCCCACCTCGGGCACGTGCTGTCCGCGGTGCGGCGGATCGACGGCGTCTTCGACGTCTACCGCATCACCGGCGCCCGCTCTGGTCGCACCGACACGGTGAGCCGCTCGACGCACTGATCTCCACAGGGCGCGGCCGCGGGCGGCAGGTCCACAGGCAACGCCCGGCGTGCAGCGCCACGCTGGCCGGCGGGGCAGGCTCACGGCATGCCGAGCGCACTGTCCTGGCTGGACCCCGCAGCGCCGTCCCCGCTCACCTGGGGGGTGGGTGAGGGCTGGGAGGCCGCGGCGCTGCGGCACGACGGGCTGGTCGGGCCCACCCCGACCGGTGCCGAGGCGGCCGTCGACCTCAGGGCCTCACCGGCGGGGCGGGCCGGGCTGCTGCGCGAGGCGCTCGTGCCCGGCTCCGCGCTGGCGCGCACGACCGCCCTGTGGGTGCACACCGGCCGTCTCCTCGCCCTGCGCACCGAGCTCGTCGTCCCTCCGGAGCGGCGCGTCGAGGGCGGCGGCGTCGTCCACCGTCAGCACCTCGCGCCCGGGGACGTCGCGCTGGTGGCCGGGGTACCGACGACGACTCCCGTACGTACCGCCGTCGACCTGCTGTGCTTCGCCGCGCCGGGCACCGCCGTCCCCGGCGCCCGTGCGCTGCTCGCCCACGGGCTGCCCGCCGAGGCGGTGCGGCGGGCGCTCGTCCAGCCCGCCCGGCGACTGCCCGGCCGCCGGGCGCTGTCCCTCCTCGCGGTGGCGCTGACGCCACCGGGCCGGCACCCGTGATGACGGATGCCGGCCCGGTGGTGGTGGTCGACTGCCGGTCAGCTGCCGGCGGTGCGCAGGATCTGGTCGAGCCAGGTCTTGCGGGTCTCGAGGGACTCGAGCGCGGCCTTCTCCGCAGCGGTGTCACCCGCGGCGCGGGCTGCCGCCAGCTGCGCCTCGAGCGCGTCGATCGCCTCGTAGAGCTGGGCCGCGGCGCCCTGCGCGCGGGCCTGCTTCTCCGGGTCGGACGTCTTCCAGCGCTCCTGGTCCGCATCACGCACCGCCTGCTCGACGGCCCGCATCCGGGCCTCGACGCGCTGGACGTCGGCCCGCGGCACCTTGCCGGCCTCGTCCCACTTGTCCTGGATCGGGCGCAGCGCGGCCTTGGCGGCCTCCGGGTCGGTGACCGGCAGGAGCGCCTCCGCCTCCTCCAGGAGCCGCAGCTTGGCCTCGAGGTTGGCCGAGTACTCGGCGTCGATCTGCGCGTTCTCCGACTCCCGCGCCTCGAAGAAGCGCTGGCGGGCGGCGCGGAAGCGCGCCCACAGGGCGTCGTCCTCCTTGCGGCTCGCGCGCCCGGCCGCCTTCCAGCGGTCCATGAGGTCGCGGTAGGCGGCCGAGGTACGGCCCCAGTCCGTGGAGGTCGAGAGCGCCTCAGCCTCGGCGATGAGCTGCTCCTTGGCCTTCTTCGCCTCGGACTGCGCCGCGTCGAGCTGGGAGAAGTAGTGACCACGGTTGCGGTCGAACGTCGTGCGGGCGCGGGAGAACCGCTTCCACAGGCTGTCCTCGCTCGGGCGGTCAAGACGCGGGCCGTTGCGCTGCGCCTGCTTCCACTCCTCGAGCAGCGTGCGCAGCTCCTCGCCGCTGGACCGCCAGTGGACCTTCGCGGGGTCGGTGGCGGCGATGGCCTCGGCGCGCTCGACGATGGTGGTCCGCTCGGCCAGCGCCTGGGCCTTGGCGGCCTCGCGCTCCGCGTTGATCTCCCGGCGCCGCTCCTTGGCCCGCTCACGCACGGCCTCGAGGCGGGAGCGCAGCCCGTCGAGGTCGCCCACGGCGGCGGGCTCGGCGAGCGCCTCGGTGAGGGTGGCGATCGTCTGGTCGATCTCCTTGATCTGCAGCTGCGGCAGCCGGGTCTCGAACAGTGCCACCTGGGCCTGGAGGTCGAGGAAGCGGCGGACGTAGAAGGCCAGCGCCTCGTCGGTGTCCGCGCCGGTGTACTGGCCCACCGTGCGCTCACCGGCGGCCTCGCGGACCCACACGGTGCCGTCGGGGTCCACCCGGCCCCAGGCGGCCGCGGCGGCTGCCTCCTTGCTGTCGTCGATGACGGGCGCCACGACGGTCACGGCCGGGGCGGGGGTGCCCGGGGTGCGCTTGGGCAGCGCCGACGGCTTGGGCAGCGACGAGGGCTTGGGCACGACGGCCGGACGCGGGGCGGCGTCGACCTCGATCGAGCCGCCCGGCTCCTCGGCGCCTGCCTCGGCCGCCGGCTGCTCCTCGGCGGGAGTCGGGGCGGGCTCCTCGGCGGGCTCCTCGGTGGCCGCCGTGGCGGCCGGCTCCGTGGCCGGTGCCTCCTCGGCGGGCTCCTCGGTGGCCGCAGCGGGCTCCTCGGCGACGTCAGGCTCGGCGACAGCCGGCTCGGCGACGGCGGGCTCGGCGACGGGGGGTTCGGCGACGGGGGGTTCCGCGACAGCGGGCTCGGCGACGGGGGGTTCCGCGACAGCCGGCTCGGCGACGTCGGGCTCGGCGACAGTCGGCTCGGCGACGGGGGGTTCCGCGACAGCCGGCTCGGTGACATCGGGCTCGGCGGGCGGCTCGGCGACGGCCGGCTCCTCCGCGGGTGCCTCGGGAGCGGCCTCGGGCTCGGCGTCGGCCTGCTCGCCGGGAGTGGCCTCGGCGACGGGCTCGGCAGTCTGCTCGGCGGCGTCGGTCGCGTCGGTCGCGCCCTCCGGGCGCTCGACCGCCTCGTCCTGCGTGGCAGCAGGTGCTGGCACCGTCTCCGTCACCGCGACGCTCTCAACCGCCGCTGCTGTAGGCTCGTCCGCCGCCGGGCGCGGGGTCTGCTGCTCACTCAATGGTCACTCCTTCGATGGTGACGGGAAGGGCCGGCTGCTCAGAGCCCTCGACGGTACCCGCCGAGCCGACCTGCTGGAGGATGTCCAGCCCTTCGGTCACACGACCGAAGACGCTGTAACCGCCGGCGCTGTCCGACGGAAGTGGGACGTCGGCGAAGACCATGAAGAACTGGCTCCCCATGGACTCGCCGTTGTTGCCCTGGCGCGCCATCGCGAGCGTGCCCGCCGGGTAGACGTCGTCCGCCGGGGCGTTCTCGATGGGGCCGAAGCTGTAACCGGGACCGCCGGTGCCGGTGGCGGTGGGGTCGCCGCACTGGAGCAGGGAGCTGGGGAGCAGCCGGTGGCAGGCGGTGCCGTCGTAGAACCCGTCACGCGCGAGGCGCAGGAAGTTCGCTGCGGCCTGCGGGGCCCGCTCGCCGTCGATCTCCAGACCGATGTCCCCGGCGCTCGTGCTGAGCGTCACCGACCACACGCGGCCCTCGGCCTCGGCCGGGTCCGGTGCCGAGTCGTACAGCTCGGGGTTGGTCGTCGGCAGGGGCGCCGCCTGGTCGGGGGCCTGCGTCTGCGTGGGCGCGGTCGCCGCGGGCTCGGGGGTCTGCTCCTCGGGCCGGTTGAGCACGACGAGGACGATCGCGGCGACGACGACGGCGAGGCCCACGACGACGGCGGTGACGAGGGTGATGCGCCGACGGCGCTCCGCCTTCTCCCTGCTGCGCTGCTCGAACTTGTCGTGGCGACGCTTCTGGTAGGCGCGTTCCTGGCTGCTGCTGCGGGTCAACGAACCCTCCCGGTGAGGTGCTGGCGGCACCGTGACGAACGAACGCCGTCAAGTCTAGGCGGAAGCGGCGTCCGCCGTGACCGTCCTCACGCAGCGGAACGGGGCGCCCCACCGAGAGGGCATGCAGGAGCGCTCGTTAGGCTGGCCGGATGCTCATCCACGCGCTGCGGGCGCCGGTCTTCGCGACCAACACGCTCGTCCTCGCCGCGCACGACGGCGGGCCCGCCGTCGTCGTCGACCCCGGGGGCGGCTCGGCCCCGCTCGTGCGCGACGTCGTGACCTCCCGTGACCTCGACGTCGTCGCCGTCCTGCTCACCCACGCCCACCCCGACCACGTGTGGGACTGTGCCGCCGTCGCCGGCGACGTCCCGGTCCTCGTCGGCGCGGGAGACGCGGAGCGGCTGGCGGACCCGGCGGCCTACCTCGGCCCGCTCGGGCCTGGGTTCTCCGCGCTCGTCGACGGCCCGTGGCAGCCCGTGGCGGACGTACGGCCGGTGGCCGGCGGGCCGGTCGAGCTCGCTCCCGGCCTCGTCGTCGAGGCGCTGCCCGCACCCGGGCACACCCCCGGCAGCACGCTGTGGCGTCTGGACCGCGTGGACGAGATCACCGGCCCGGCGTTCGCCGAGGCGGGCGTGGGCCGCCATCAGGGCCCTGTCGTGCTCACCGGTGACGTGCTCTTCGCCGGCTCGATCGGGCGCACCGACCTGCCCGGCGGGGACCCCCGTCGGATGGCACAGACGCTGCGCGAGCTGCGCACCGAGCTGCCCCCGGACGCGCTCCTCGTCCCTGGCCACGGCCCCGCGACGACGACCGCCCACGAGCTCGCCACCAACCCCTTCCTCGCCCTCGCACAGGGCTGAGCCGCGCCGAACACTAGGATCGCCCCCATGGCACGACCGACACCCCTGTCCGGGTTCCCCGAGTGGCTCCCCGCCGAGCGCGTCGTCGAGACCCACGTCCTCGACGTCCTGCGCCGCACCTTCGAGCTGCACGGCTTCGCCGGCATCGAGACCCGCGCTGTCGAGCCCGTCGAGGAGCTGCTGCGCAAGGGCGAGACCTCCAAGGAGGTCTACGCGGTGAGCCGCCTGCAGGACGAGGAGGGCTCCCAGGAGCGGCGCCTCGGCCTCCACTTCGACCTCACCGTGCCCCTCGCGCGGTACGTCCTCGAGCACGCCGGCAAGCTCGTCTTCCCGTTCAAGCGCTACCAGATCCAGAAGGTCTGGCGCGGCGAGCGGCCCCAGGAGGGCCGCTTCCGGGAGTTCATCCAGGCCGACGTCGACGTCGTCGGCTCGGAGACGCTGCCGTTCCACTACGAGGTCGACCTCCCGCTCGTCATGGCCGAGGCACTGGCGGCGCTGCCCATCCCGCCGGTGCGCATCGCCGTCAACAACCGCAAGATCGCCGAGGGCTTCTACACGGGCATCGGGCTCACCGACGTCGACGGCGCCCTGCGCGCGATCGACAAGCTCGCCAAGATCGGCCCCGACGCCGTCGCCGAGATTCTGCGCGAGGACGCCGGCGCCACCCCCGAGCAGGCCCGCCTGGCGCTCGAGCTCGCGGCCATCACCGGCGACGACGCGAGCGTCGCGGACCGCGTGCGCGCCCTCGGGGTGAGCAACGACCTCCTCGAGGAGGGCCTGGGCGAGCTCGTCGCGCTCGTCGAGGCGGCGTCCCGGCGGGTGCCGGGCACCGTCGTCGCGGACCTCTCGATCGCCCGCGGCCTGGACTACTACACGGGCTCGGTCTACGAGACGACGCTCGTGGGCCACGAGGACCTCGGCTCCATCTGCTCCGGTGGGCGCTACGACTCCCTCGCCTCCGACGGCGCGCGCACCTACCCCGGCGTCGGCCTGTCGATCGGCGTCTCCCGCCTCGTCGCACGCATCCTCGGCGGCGGGCTCGCGGCGGCGAGCCGCGGGGTGCCCACGGCCGTCCTCGTCGCCGTCACCTCCGAGGAGGATCGCGAGCTCAGCGACGACGTCGCCGCCGCCCTGCGCGCCCGCGGCATCCCGGCCGACGTCGCCCCGACGGCGGCGAAGTTCGGCAAGCAGATCCGCCACGCGGACCGGCTGGGCATCCCCTACGTATGGTTCCCCGGCACGGACGGGCACGAGGTCAAGGACATCCGCTCCGGTGACCAGGTCTCCGCCGACCCCGGCACGTGGGCCCCGCCCGCCGAGGACCTCGCCGTCACGGTGCACCGGACCTGACGATGACCGAGCCTGCGGCCGCCCCGCGCGACGACGTCGTCGCGCCCCTGCGCGCCCTCGAGCAGCAGCTCGCGGGCACCACCCTGCCGCTCGACCTGCCGGGGGCGGACGACGCGCGACGTCGGCTGCGCAGCCTCGTCGACCAGCTCGACGACTACGTCCTGCCGAGGGCGGAGCGGCTCGACGCCCCGCTGCTCGCGGTCGTCGGCGGCTCCACCGGCGCCGGGAAGTCCACCCTGGTGAACTCGCTCGTCGGCCAGGAGGTCTCGCGCGCCTCGGCGATCCGGCCCACCACCCGGCGCCCCGTCCTCGTCCACCACCCCGACGACGCCTCGTGGTTCACCGACGACCGCGTCCTGCCCGGCCTCGCCCGCGTCCACGACGCGGGCCCGGAGGAGCCCCGGGAGGAGGACGCCGAGGTCACCGAGCTCGGACTCGTCGCGGCGCCGTCGGTGCCCCGCGGTCTCGCTCTCCTCGACGCTCCTGACATCGACTCCGTCGTCGCGGCCAACCGGCGGCTCGCCGGCCAGCTCCTCGCCGCGGCCGACCTCTGGGTCTTCGTCACGACGGCCGCCCGCTACGCCGACGCCGTCCCGTGGGAGCTGCTGCGCGCTGCCGCCGCCCGGCGCGTCGTCGTCGCCGTCATCCTCGACCGCGTCCCGCCGGGCACCGCCGGGGAGATCCGCGCCGACCTCTCCGACCGGCTCCAGGCCGAGAACCTCGCCCACGCGCCCCTCTTCGTCGTCTCCGAGCAGCCACCCCGCGCGCCCGGCGTGGCCGCCGAGCTTCCCGAGGCCGACCTCGCGCCCATCAGGTCCTGGCTCACCGGCCTCGTCGCCGACGCCACCACCCGGGCCGGGGTCGCCCGGCAGACCCTCTCCGGCGCGGTCGCCGAGGTCCTCACCGGCACGCAGGACGTCGCCACCGCCGGCGACGCACAGGCCGCCGCCGCGGGTGCCCTCGAGCGCGCCGCCCTCGACCACCACGCCGCCGCGCTCCGCTCGGTCATGGACGCCACCGACGACGGCACGCTGCTGCGCGGGGAGGTGCTCGCCCGGTGGCAGGAGTTCGTCGGCACGGGGGAGTGGCTGCGCGGCGTGGAGGCCGCCGTCGGGCGCCTGCGCGACCGCGTCACAGGCTTCCTCCGCGGCCGCCCGAGCCACGAGGCACGCGTCGAGGAGGCCATCGAGAGCGGGCTCGTCACGCTCGTCGTGTCCGAGGTCGAGCGCGCGGAGCGTGAGACGCGCCGCGCCTGGCAGTCCCTGCCCGGCGGCACGACCGCCCTGGTCGACCTGCCCGAGCGGGACGCCGGTGCCGGGCGCCCGGCCCTCGCCGAGGAGGTCGGCGCGCAGGTGCGTGACTGGCAGCGCGCGCTGCTCGAGCGGGTCCGCGCCGAGGGGGAGGACCGCCGCGTGCGCGCCCGGATGCTGTCCCTCGGCGTCAACGCCTCGGGCGTCTCGCTCATGCTCGTCGTCTTCGCGTTCTCCGGCGGGCTCACCGGGATCGAGATCGGCGTCGCCGGCGGCACCGCCGTCGTCGGCCAGAAGGTGCTGGAGATGGTGTTCGGGGACCAGGCGGTGCGGGAGCTCGCCCGCCACGCCCAGGAGGACCTCGAGGTGCGCGTCGGTGAGCTGCTCGAGCGCCACCGCCGGCCGTGGCTCGACAGCCTCGCCCGCCTCGGGGTGGACCCCGACGCGGGCGAGCGACTGCGCCAGGCCGCGTTGGCCGTTCGGATCGCGGGAGGCAGCCGGTGAGGCGTCGGCAGCGGCAGCCGGAGCTCGAGGAGCGCACCGAGGCCCTCGGGCGCGCCCTCGACCTCGCCGACGGCGTCGTCCCCGCGGAGCGGCTCGACCCGGCCCGCGGGGTGCTCGGCCGCGCGGGTGAGCGGTCCGCCATGGCGCCCGGCGTCACCGTCGCGGCGTTGCTGGGCGCGACCGGATCGGGCAAGTCCAGCCTGTTCAACGCCCTCGTCGGCGAGCCGCTCGCCGAGGTCCACGCCCGGCGCCCCACGACCACCCGCCCGCTCGCCGCCGTCTGGGACGCTCCCGGCGCCGGCGGCCTGCTCGACTGGCTCGAGGTCCCCGAGCGGCGGGTGCGCCCGGCCGACCCCCGGCTCACCGGTCTCGTGCTCCTCGACCTGCCCGACATCGACTCCACCCGCAGCGAGAACCGCCGGGTCGCGGCGCGGCTGGCCGAGCGGGTGGATGCCCTCGTGTGGGTGCTCGACCCGCAGAAGTACGCCGACGCCGTCGTGCACGAGGAGTACCTCCACCCGCTGCGCGAGCACGCCTCGGTGAGCATCGTCGTCCTCAACCAGGCCGACCGGCTCGCCGCCGAGGACCTGCCCGGCGTGCTCGACCATCTGCGCGGCATCCTGCGCCAGGACGGGATGGGCGACGTCGAGATCCTCACGACCTCCGCCCGCACCGGTGAGGGCGTGGCCGCGCTCCGCGAGCGGCTCGCCCGGCTCGTCGAGGAGGGACGCGCGGCTCGCGCGCGCCTCGAGGCCGACGTCCGCACCGCCGCCCGGGAGCTCGCCGCCGACCAGCTGCCGACCGGCGAGGTCGCGGACGAGCCGCGGGAGGTGGGCGCGCTCGTGGCGGCCTGCGCGGCCGCCGCCGGCGCCGGCGAGGTGCGCACCGCCGTCGAGCGGTCCTACCGGCGCCGCGCCGTCCAGCAGACCGGCTGGCCGCCGCTGCGCTGGCTCGCTCGCCTGCGACCCGACCCGCTACGCCGGCTGCACCTCGAGCGGCCCACGGACGGCGCGACGTCGTTGCCCGCCGCGACCCCTGCCCAGGAGGCGGGCGTGCGCACGGGCGTGCACGACCTCGCGTGGACGTCGACCGCCGGGATGGCCGACGCGTGGCGCGCCCGTGTCACCCAGCGGACCGAGGACCGGGTGCCCGGGCTCGTCGACGCGCTCGACGCGACGATCGCCCGCGAGGACCTCGGCGCCCAGCGTCGCCCGCGGTGGTGGCGGGTGTGGTGGCTCCTGGGCCACCTCCTGTTCCTCACCGCGCTCGCCGGCGCGGGGTGGCTCGCCGCGCTGGCCGTGCTCGGCTACCTCCAGCTGCCCGAGCCGACCACGCCGATGGCGGGCCCGCTGCCATGGCCGACCGCGCTGCTCCTCGGGGGGCTGGTCGCCGGGCTGGGACTCGCCGTCGTGGGCCGGGTGCTCGCCCGGGTCGGCGCCAGACGCGCGGGCCGACGGGCCGGCGCGCGACTGCAGAGCGGCATCCGGCAGACCGCCGAGCGTGTCGTCGCCGAGCCGCTCGCCCAGGACCTCACCCGCTACCGCGACTTCACCGCTGCCCTCGAGCTCGCCGCCACCTGACCCGCCGCGTCCCCCTCCCGCGACAGCCGACTTCCGCGCGACAGCCGACTTCCGCGCGACAGCCGACTTCCGCGCGAGAGCCGACTTCCGCGCGACAGCCGACTTCCGCGCGAGAGCGGACTTCCGCACGAGAGCGGACTTCCGCACGACAGCCGACTTTCGCGCGAGAGCCGACTTCCGCACGAGAGCCGACTTCCGCACGAGCAGAGCCCGCCGCCCCCACGGTAGAACGACAGCGGGTGAGCACCTCACGAAGAGGTGCTCACCCGCTGTCGAACGGCTGCTGGGATCAGCGGCGCGGTCCGGAGGGCTTGCGCGGGCCCATGTCCGGACGGATCCGCAGGGGACGCCCGGCGACGCGCGCGGCCCCGATCTTGCGGCTGGTCTCCGGGCTCAGCTCCTGGCTGATCTCCACGAGGGAGAAGCTCGGGAAGATGTCGATCTTGCCGAGGTCCTGGCCGCGAAGGCCGCCCTCGCCGGTGATCGCACCGACGATCGCGCCCGGCTGGACGCCGTCGCGGTGGCCGACCTCGACGCGGTACCGGGTGCCGGAACCAGAGGCGTCGCGGTGACGGGGGCGGGTGCCGGCGCGGCCGCGGGGCGCGAGGCGCTCGTGGTCACGCCCCTCCTCGAACTTGGCGCCGACGAACTCGCCGGAGTCGTCGTAGTTCTCCTCGCGACGACGGCGGGGACCCTCGTCGTCGAAACGCTCGACGATGCGGGGCGCGGGACCCTCGTCGCCGACGGCGATCGCGAGGAGGGCGGCGGCCATCTCACGCAGGTCGTGGTCCGAGCCGTCGAGGATCTCGCGGTAGAGGTCCAGGCGCCCGGCGGCGAGCCGCTCGTCGACCTTGGACAGCATCGAGGAGGCGCGGTGGGCCGAGACGTCCGCCGGGGTGGGGATGTCGATCTCGCGCAGACGGCTGCCGGTGGCGCGCTCGATCTGGCTGAGGCGGCCCCGCTCGCGCGGGGTGAGGAACGTCAGGGCGCGGCCGCTGCGGCCGGCGCGGCCGGTACGACCGATGCGGTGCACGTAGGTCTCGGTCTCGCGCGGCACGTCGAAGTTGACGACGAGGCCGATGCGCTCGACGTCGAGCCCGCGGGCGGCGACGTCGGTGGCGACGAGGACGTCGAGGGTGCCGGAGCGGAGACGGTCGATCAGGCGCTCACGGTCGCGCTGGGCGACGTCGCCGGAGATGGCGGCGGCCTGGATGCCGCGGCCGGCGAGCTCGATGGCGACCTCGTCGGCGGCGGACTTGGTCCGCACGAAGATGATGGCGGCATCGGCGTCGCTGATCGCGAGCACGCGGGACAGCGCACCGACCTTGTGCCGGAAGGGCACGACGGCGAAGGTCTGGTCGATGTTGCTCACCGTCGAGGACGCGGGGGTCACGCTGACGCGCACCGGGTCGTTGAGGTGGGTGGCGGCGACCTTCTTGATCGCGGCGGGCATCGTCGCGGAGAACAGCGCGGTGCGGCGGCTGGCCGGCACGCGGGCGGCGATCTGCTCGACGTCCTCGGCGAAGCCCATGCGGAGCATCTCGTCGGCCTCGTCCAGGACGAGGAAGCGGACGCCGGAGAGGTCGAGGCTGCCCTTCTCCATGAGGTCCATGACGCGACCGGGCGTGCCGACGACGACCTGTGCGCCGTCGCGGAGGCCGCGCAGCTGGGGCACGAAGCTCGAGCCGCCGTAGATCGGCAGCACGGTGAGGCCGCGCAGGTGCGAGGCGAACGACGCGATCGCGTCGCTCACCTGCATCGCGAGCTCACGGGTGGGGGCGAGGACGAGCGCCTGGACCTGTCGGACGCGCGGGTCGACGGCGGCGAGCAGCGGCAGGCCGAAGGCCGCCGTCTTGCCGGTGCCGGTCTGGGCGACGCCGACGACGTCGCGGCCCGCGAGCAGCAGCGGGATCGCCTCGATCTGGATGTCGGTGGGGGTGGTGAAGCCCAGGTCGACGACGGCGGAGAGCAGGTCGTCGGGCAGGCCGAGGCCGGCGAAACCGGTCTCCGGGCGTGCGGGGGCAAGGTCGGTGAGAACAGCAGTCAAGACGGAAGAACCCATCGGTAGCGGAGTGGGGCTACGCGGCGCCAGGTGGGCGACGCACCCTCCGCGATGGGCCCCGCCGAGCGCTACTTCCGCATGGGGCCTGGGCGGAACGAACACACTCCAGGAGATCCCCACTCTACGGGTAGTGGGGCCCCGTGTCCGGCGGGGCGGCCGGTGACGTCCCGCACACCGGGCACAAGTCGGCTGTCGCGAGGAGGTCCGCTGTCGCGTCAGAGTCCGCTGTCGCGGCGGGGGGAGGGGGTGGTGGCGCGGGCCCCGGCGAGGACGGCGAGCAGGGCGACGGCGGTCGCGAGCAGGAGGCCGGCGAGGTAGGCCAGGGTCCCGCCGGTGTCGATGAGCGCGAGGACGAGCGCGCCGGAGGCGGCGAGGCCGAGGGCAGCGCCGAGGGAGTCGGACACCTGGAGCGCGGCGCTGACCTCGCCGTGCTGCGCCGCGGGCGTGCGGGTGAGCGCGAGGACGGTGAGCGCCGGGTAGACCATGCCGATCCCGATCCCCGCGACCGCCGCACCGGGCACGGTCAGCCATGGGCTCGCGCCGGGCAGCGCGGCACCGGCGGTGATCAGCGTTCCGGCGGCGAGGAGGAGCGGCCCGAGCCAGGTGAGGACCCGGCGCCCGCGCTCGGAGCCCACGCGGCCCTGGACGAAGGCGCCGCCCGCCCACGTCACCGAGGCGGCGGCGAGGACGAACCCGGCCTCGGCCACCGACCAGCCGCGCTCCCGTACGAGCAGGAGCGGCACGAACGTCTGCGTCGTCATGAACGCGGCGTTGAGCAGCGCCCGGCAGGCGACGGCGGCCGGGACACCGGCCTCCAGCCGTACCGTCCCGGGCGGCAGCAGCCGGGGCAGGCAGACCGCGAGGACGACGACGGCGCCGACCACCGCAGGGATGGTCCACGAGGCCTGCGCACTGCCCGCCACCTGGAGGAGCGCGACGGCGGCACCCGCACCGGTCGCGGAGAGGGCGAGGGAACGCACCGGCCCGCCGGGTGCCGCGGACCTGCCGGGCACGTGCCGCAGGAGGGGCAGGAACGCGAGGGACACGAGCACCATGAGCGCGGCGGCACCGAGGAAGACCCAGCGCCAGGAGGCATGCTCGACGACGAGTCCGGTGACCGCCGGGCCGCCGAGCGCGGGCAGCACCCACGCGGCGGAGAACCAGGCGAAGAAGGACGGCTGTCGTGCCGCCGGCACGATCGCTCCGACGAGGACGTACAGCGGCACGATGAGCAGCCCGCCGCCCAGTCCCTGGACGGCGCGCCCGAGGGCGAGGACCTCCATCGTCGGGGCGGTTCCCGCGAGCACGAGCCCGAGCGGGAAGACGGCGAGCCCGAGGAGCAGCACCGGACGAGGCCCGCGGGCGTCCGCCCAGGCGCCTGCCACCGCCGTCGCGACGAGCTGGGCGGCGAGCGGGGCGCCGGCGGCCACGGGGTAGAGGCGCAGCCCGTCGAGCTCGGCGCTCACCTCGGGCAGGGCCGCGCTGGCGGCGAGGGCCTCGAAGGCGACGAGGGTGATGAGCGCCACGGAGGCGACGAGGAGGAGCCGGACGAGGTCCGGTGGGGCCGTCGTGCGGCGCTGCGCTGCGGACGGACCGGTCATACCCGGATCATCGCTCCTCCGGGGCGGCCGGGTCGACATCTGCCGCGCCCGGATGTGCCGACCTCCTCCGGACACGGTCGGGCGGCCTAGGATTGCCCTGCGCCCGCCCGTCTAGCGGTGCGCCCGACCAATGGAAAGGTTCCCCGTGCTCCGCACCCGCGACGCAGGCTCGCTGCGCTCCACCGACATCTCCAGCACCGTCACCCTCGCCGGATGGGTCGATCGCCGCCGCGACCACGGCGGCGTGGCCTTCATCGACCTGCGTGACGCGTCGGGCATCGCCCAGGTCGTCATCCGTGACGAGGCCGTCGCCCACGAGCTGCGCTCGGAGTACGTCATCCAGGTGACCGGCGAGGTCGCCCAGCGGCCCGAGGGCAACGCGAACCCCAACCTCGCCACCGGTGAGGTCGAGGTCATCGCCAGCGACGTCGTCGTCCTCAACTCCGCGGCGCCACTGCCCTTCCAGGTCTCCGAGCACGCCGAGGACTCCGGCCAGGTGGGGGAGGAGGCGCGGCTGCGCTACCGCTATCTCGACCTGCGCCGCAAGGAGCCCGCGCACGCGCTGCGGCTGCGCGCCAAGGCCAACCAGGCCGCGCGCCGCGTGCTCGACGCGCAGAGCTTCGTCGAGATCGAGACGCCCACGCTCACCCGCTCCACCCCCGAGGGCGCCCGCGACTTCCTCGTGCCCGCGCGCCTGTCGCCCGGCGCCTGGTACGCGCTGCCGCAGTCCCCGCAGCTGTTCAAGCAGCTGCTCATGGTCGCCGGGATGGAGCGGTACTACCAGATCGCCCGCTGCTACCGCGACGAGGACTTCCGCGCCGACCGGCAGCCGGAGTTCACCCAGCTGGACGTCGAGATGAGCTTCGTGGACCAGGAGGACGTCCTCGCCGTCGCCGAGCAGGTGCTCGTCGAGCTGTGGCGCCTCATCGGCCACGAGATCACCACCCCGATCCCGCGGATGACCTTCGCCGACGCGATGGCCCGCTACGGCACCGACAAGCCGGACCTGCGCTTCGGGCTCGAGCTCACCGAGCTCACCGAGTACTTCGCCGCGACCCCGTTCCGCGTGTTCCAGGCTCCCTACGTCGGCGCCGTCGTCATGCCCGGTGGCGCGAGCCAGCCCCGCCGCCAGTTCGACGCGTGGCAGGAGTGGGCCAAGCAGCGTGGCGCCAAGGGCCTGGCCTACGTCACGGTCGCGGAGGACGGCACGCTCGGCGGGCCGGTCGCCAAGAACATCACCGAGGAGGAGCGCGCGGGCCTCGCGGCCGCGACCGGCGCCCAGCCCGGCGACGCGATCTTCTTTGCCGCCGGCAAGCAGTCCGAGGCACGCGCCCTGCTCGGCGCCGCCCGCCTCGAGATCGGTCGCCGCACCGGCCTCATCGACGAGGACGAGTGGTCCTTCGTCTGGGTCGTCGACGCGCCGCTGTTCAAGCCCACGGGCGAGGACGACGACGTCGCGGTCGGCTCCGGCTCCTGGACCGCCGTCCACCACGCGTTCACCTCCCCGACCCCGGAGTGGATCGACCGCTTCGAGGAGGACCCGGGCAACGCCCTGGCCTACGCCTACGACATCGTGTGCAACGGCAACGAGATCGGTGGCGGCTCGATCCGTATCCACCGCCGCGACGTCCAGGAGCGGGTCTTCGCCGTCATGGGCATCGGTGAGGAGGAGGCCCGGGAGAAGTTCGGCTTCCTGCTCGACGCCTTCGCCTACGGTGCGCCCCCGCACGGCGGCATCGCCTTCGGGTGGGACCGGATCGTCGCGCTGCTCACCCGCGCGGAGTCCATCCGTGAGGTCATCGCCTTCCCGAAGTCGGGCGGCGGCTACGACCCGCTGACCCAGGCGCCCGCGCCGATCACGCCCGAGCAGCGGCGTGAGGCCGGGGTCGACGCCAAGCCCAAGGCGAAGTCCGGCGACGCGCCGGCGGCTCCCTGAGGTGGAGCGACCGTTCTTCCTGCGCGCCAACGCGGACCGCTGGCACGAGGAGCAGGCCTGGGACGCCGAGGGCGCCCACCTGCTCCTCGTGCGGCCGCTGCGTGGGGGCGGGGCCCGGCGCCAGCTCGTCGGGGCGGGCGCGCCCGAGCCGCTCGCCCGCGCCGTCGCGCAGGCGGCGTCCGACGGCGTCGGCCCGGTGGACTTCGGACTGCTCACCCGCGGGACGTGGCGGCTGGTCGACCCTGACGCGGGCGCGGCCCTCGGCCTCGACGTCGGTCCCGGCTGGGACTGGATGTGGACCCGCACCGTGCCGCCGGTGCAGGCGGGGGAGGAGCGGGTCGGCCCGGTGACCGGGCCGGACGCCGCCGAGGAGGTCCGGGCGTGCCTGTCGCGGGCCAACCCGGACACGAGCGCGGACCCCGCAGACCCCGACCTCGTGTGGTGGGGCTACCGGGACGACGACGGCGTCCTGCGCGGCGTCGTCGCGGTCAACGCACCGGCCGGGTCGCCCGTGCACCTGTCCGGCCTCGGCACCGACGTCTCGTGGCGCCGCCGCGGCGTGGGCAGCGCGATGATGGCCGCGGTCACCCGGTGGGCGCTGGCCGACCACCCGCTCGTCCACTACGGCATCTGGGCCGACAACGACGCCGCCCGGCGCATCTACACGCGCCTGGGCTACGCCGTCGGGCAGGAGATCGAGAACGTCGTCCCGACGGGCTGAGCGACGCAGACCAGAAGCCGAGGGCCTTGATCCGAACGGATCAAGGCCCTCGGCTTTACTGCTGTCGAGGTCTCAGTGGGTGATGCCGATCCGCTCGTGCAGCCGGCGCAGCGGGCCGGGGGCCCACCAGTTCCACTTGCCCAGGACGGTCATCGTCGCGGGGACGAGGAGCATCCGGACGAGCGTCGCGTCGATGGCCACGGTGACCGCGAGGGCGAACCCGACCTGCTTGATCACCATGAGCTCACCGGCGACGAACCCGAGGAACACGAGCGTGATGATGAGCGCCGCGGAGGTGATGATCCGTCCCGAGCGCTGCAGGCCGTGCTCGACGGCGGTGTCGTTGGGGTACCCCGCGTCCCAGTACTCCTTGATCCGGGCGAGGAGGAACACCTCGTAGTCCATCGCCAGCCCGAACCCGAAGGCCACGACAACAGCGACGACGTAGCTCTCCAGCCCGCCGATCGGGGCGAAGTCGAGCAGGCCGGTGAGGTGCCCCTCCTGGAAGACCCAGGTCGTCACCCCCAGCGCCGCGCCCAGGCCGAGGATGTTGACGAGGATCGCCTTGACCGGGATGAGCACCGAGCCGGTCATGAGGAAGAGCAGGACGAAGATCGTGAGGATGACGAGGCCCGCCGCGATCGGCAGGCGGTCGGTGATCGCCGCGGTGAAGTCGAGCTGGTTGGCGGCCTGGCCCACCACCCACGTCTCGAAGCCGGGGTCGAGGGCGCGGATCGCCTCGACGACGTCGGTCGCGGCGGCGCCGCCCGGGTCGTCGTCCTCGAGGTAGACGCCGATGACTGCGTGCTCCCCGGAGTCCGCGGGGGTCGCGTCGGTCACCTCGGCGACGCCGTCGATCTCTGCGAGGTCCGCGGTCCACTCCTGCGCGGTCTCGGCGTCGGCGTCGGTGACGACGTAGACGGCCGGCGACGCCGCGGCCGGGTAGTCCTCCCCGACGACGGCGATGAACTCACGCTGGTCCGAGCTCGCCGGGAGCAGGTCGGTCCCGGAGTTGCGCAGCTCCAGCCCGCGCACGGGGGAGGCGAGCACCCCGAGGATGGCGACGACGCCGATGATGACGAGCCACGGGTGGCGGTGCACGCCACGGGCCAGGCGGGAGAACGCCCCCTCCTCGGGCGCGATGTCACCGAGGTGCGAGACCGCGCGGTTGAGCCCCGGCACGCGGGAGAGGAACGAGGGCTTCTGGAGCCGTCGGCCGAGCAGGACGAGCAGGGCGGGGACGAGCGTGAGGGCCGTGGCGAGGGCGATGAGGACGACCGAGACGCCTGCGGCGCCCAGGGAGCGCAGGATGTCCGGGGTGAAGACCATGAGGGCGCTGATCGCGATGGCGATCGTCACCGCGGAGAACGTCACGGTGCGGCCCGCGGTCCTCACCGTGCGGCGCACGGCCTCCTCGACCACGGCCCGGCTGTGCGCGCGGCGGCGGCGCCGGCGCAGCGGCAGGCCCTGGCTCGCCGTCGACGTCGCGACGTCCGCGGCCTCCTCGCGGTAGCGCGAGACGATGAGCAGGCCGTAGTCGATCGACAGGCCCAGCCCGAGCACGGTGACGACGTTGACGACGACGGCGTCGAGCTCGATGACCTGCGCGAAGCCGAGCAGCGCGCCGAGGCCGCCGGCGATCGAGGCGAGCGCGCCGATGATCGGGATCCCGGCGGCGAGGAAGCCGCCGAAGACGAGGACCATGACGAGCAGCGACAGCGGCAGCGCGATCGCCTCGCCGCGGGCGAGGTCGCGCTCGACCTGGTCGGTGACGGCGGAGACGATGAGGTCGACGCTCGAGACGATGCCGTCGGCGTCGGGGGCGACGTCGGTGAGCTCCGCGGGGATCTCGGCAAGGCGCTCCTCGACGGCGGCGCGGGCGGCGTCGGGGTCCGCCAGGCCGGGCTCGAGCTCGGCGCTGAGGAGGAAGCCGTCGCTGTCAGCGGAGACGAGCGAGGCGACGAGCGGGTCGGAGGGACCCTCCGGGGCGAGGAACGGGTCGACGACGCCCGAGACGCCCTCGAGATCTTCGACGTCCTGCCGGATGGGGATGAGGGCGGAGGCGATGCCGGCGACGACGTCCTCGTCGGTGAGGTCGGTCCCGCGGACGAGGAGGTTGACCTCCTGGCCCGCCTCCTCGGAGCCGGCGAGCAGGTCGCGGCCCACCTGGCTCTCTGCGCCGGGCACGCGCGGTTCACCGGAGTGCAGCTGGGCGAACAGGCTCTGCCCGAACACTCCGAGGGCCAGGGTGAGGCAGGACACGACGACCACGGCCCAGACGGCGATGGTGGTCCGAGGGCGCCGGATGACGCCGCGGGCGAGTGCATCGAACACGTCACTCAGTCTCTCACCACGCTCCGGCGGCTCGTGTGCGCCTCGCACTCGTGCGCGGGCGTGACGTAGCGTCGTCGTCGTGGCCCAGACACCCGACCCCGAGAGCACCGTGCCGGGCGGCGCTGTCCGCGCGGCCGGCCACGTCCGCCGGGAGTCCATCCTGCGCGAGCGCGCGCGCCGGGTGGTCGCGGCCAGCGGGCCGCCCACCCTCGCGTTCTCCACCCCCCGCCGGGAGTCGCAGCTCGCCGCCGAGACCGAGCGCTCGGTCCTCGACCTCGTGCTGCGCGTGGGTGAGGCGATGATCGCCACCGGGGCGCCCGTGGCCGACGTCACCGCCGCCCTGCTCCGCCTCGCCGCGGCCTACGGCGTGACGAACTGCCACGTCGACATCACGTTCATCTCGATCTCCGCGTCGATCGACCGTGACGACGACCCCATCACCAAGCTCCGCGTCATCAGCGTGCGCACGTCGGACTACAGCCGCCTCACCGAGCTGTTCCTCCTCGTGGAGGACAGCGCGGCGGGCAGGCTGCCCCTCGAGGACGCCCACGCCCGCCTCGAGCGCGTCCTGCGCGCCCCGCACCCCTACCGGCGCTGGATCGTCACCGGGGCGCTGGGTGCGATGGCCGGCGGCGTCGCCTTCCTGCTCGGCGGCGGGTGGCAGGTCGCGCTCGTCGCGGCGCTCACCACCGTGATCATCGACCGCGTGCTGCGGGTCCTGCGCCGGTGGGGACTGCCGTACATCTTCCAGCAGGCGGCGGGCGCCGGTATCGCGACGCTCGTCGCGCTCGTGCTGCTGTGGGGCCAGGACCTGTTCGGCTGGGACCGCTCGCTGCTCCCACCCTCGCTCGTCGTCGCCTCCGGGATCGTCGTGCTGCTCGCGGGACTGCAGCTCGTCGGAGCGGCGGAGGACGCGATCTCGGGCTTCCCGCTCACCGCTGCTGCGAAGACCTTCGAGGTGGCGCTCTACACGACGGGCCTGGTCATCGGCATCGGGTTCGTGCTCGACATGGGCCAGCGGCTGGGCGTCCCGCTCGTCATCGGCGACGTCTTCGGGTCCTCGCCGCCCGCCTTCGTCCAGGTCCTGTGCGGCGCGGTCATCGCGGGCTCCTGGGCGGTCGCCTCCTACACCCAGGCCCGCAACGTGTGGCTCATCTCGCTCGTCGGTGCCGTGGCCACGGGCACCTACTACCTCGTCGACACGCTGTGGCTCGGGCCGGCCGGCGCGGCGTTCTTCGCCGCCCTCGTCGTCGGCCTCATCGGCGGGGTCATCGGGGACCGCGGGCGGCTGCCCTCCTTCGTCGTGTCCGTGTGCGGCGTCACCCCGATGCTCCCGGGCCTGTCGATCTACGCCGCGATGTTCTCCTTCATCGAGTCCGGCGACCTCATCAACGGTGGTCAGCTCGCCATCCGCGCCCTGTCGGTGGGCCTGGCGCTGGCCGCGGGCGTCACGCTCGGGGAGTTCTGCGCCTCGCCGCTGCGCTCGGAGATGGACCGCTGGGAGCGCCGGGTCCGCACCCGGGCCCGCGGCGCCCGCATCTGACCCGCCCTCCCTCCCGCCCACCCTCTCCTCCGCGCGAGAGCCGACTTCCGCGCGAGAGCCGAGTTCCGCGCGAGAGCCGACTTCCGCACGAGCCGGGCTGCGCAGCGCCGGTCCTCGGCCCGTCGGTCCGGCGACGTACAGTCGCCCCGTGGATCTCTTCGACTCCGTGGGCGCCGACGACGCCGGCACCCCGGCTGCCCGGCCCGACGCCCCGCTCGCCGTGCGGATGCGCCCTGCCTCCCTCGCCGAGGTCGTCGGCCAGGACCACCTGCTCGAGCAGGGCGCACCGCTGCGCCGCCTCGTCGAACCGCGCCCCGACGCGCGGATCGGCGCGTCGTCCGTCATCCTCTGGGGCCCGCCCGGCACCGGTAAGACGACGCTCGCCTACCTCGTCGCCCACGCCTCCGGCCGTCGCTTCGTCGAGCTCTCCGCGGTCACCGCAGGCGTCAAGGACGTGCGGCAGGTGGTCGAGGACGCCCGTCGTCGCCTCGTGTCGACCGGCGGGGAGACGGTCCTGTTCATCGACGAGGTCCACCGGTTCTCCAAGACGCAGCAGGACGCCCTCCTGCCCTCGGTGGAGAACGGCTGGGTGACGCTCGTCGCCGCGACCACCGAGAACCCGAGCTTCTCCGTCATCTCACCGCTCCTGTCGCGCTCCCTCCTGCTCACCCTCCGCCCGCTCGAGGAGAAGGACGTGCGCGCGCTCGTCGCCCGCGCTCTCGCCGACGAGCGTGGCCTGGGCGGACGGTTCGAGCTCGACGACGACGCCGCGGACCACCTCGTGCGTCTCGCCGGCGCCGACGCGCGCAAGGCGTTGACGATCCTCGAGGCCGCGGCGGGTGCGGCCCGCGCCGCCGACCAGGAGCGGATCGACCTGGAGACCATGGAGCGCGCGATCGACGTCGCGGCCGTGCGCTACGACCGTGCGGGCGACCAGCACTACGACGTCACCAGCGCGTTCATCAAGTCGATGCGCGGGTCCGACGTCGACGCCGCACTCCACTACCTCGCGCGCATGGTCGTCGCGGGGGAGGACCCGCGCTTCATCGCGCGCCGTATCGTCATCGCCGCCTCCGAGGAGGTGGGGATGGCCGACCCGACGGCGCTGCACACCGCTGTCGCCGCAGCCCAGGCGGTCGCCTTCATCGGGATGCCGGAGGCGCGCCTCATCCTCGCCCAGGCTGTGGTCCACGTCGCGACGGCGCCGAAGTCCAACGCCGCCTACCTCGCGATCAACGAGGCGATCGCCGACGTGCGGGCGGGCAAGGCCGGGCCGGTGCCGGCGCACCTGCGCGACTCGCACTACTCCGGTGCGAAGGACCTGGGGCACGGCAAGGACTACGTCTACGCCCACGACGTGCCGCACGCGATCGCGACCCAGCAGTACCTGCCCGACGAGCTGGCCGGACGTCGCTACTACGAGCCGCGACAGCGCGGCCTCGAGCGGGAGATCGCTCCGCGGCTCGAGCGGATCCGCGAGATCCTCGACGGCAAGAGCTGAGCGTCCCTGCGGAAGTCGGCTCTCGCGCGGAGGTCGGCTGTCGTGCGGAAGTCGGCTTTCGCGCGGAAGTCGGCTGTCGCGCACAAGTCGGCTCTCGCGCGGAACTCGGCTCTCGCGCACAAGTCGGCTCTCGCGCGGAACTCGGCTCTCGCGCACAAGTCGGCTCTCGCGCGGAACTCGGCTCTCGCGCACAAGTCGGCTGTCGCGCACAAGTCGGCTCTCGCGGGGGAGGGCGGGGCGGGGGCAGGGGAGCAGGGGAGTGGGAGAGGCGGGGGTCACAGGGGCGGCGCCAAGGTGGGCCTGGGGCGGCTGTTAAACTGCTTCGGTTGCCTTCGGGCAGCCACCTGGGGTCATAGCCGTCATGGTCGGCCCCGCGCGCCGGGCGTCCCCGCCCGTTCGCGTGACGTCACAACGACAGGAAGTCACACACAGTGAGCAAGAACAACCAGGCTCGGTCGCGCCGCCAGGTGCGCCTGTCCCGCGCCCTCGGCATCGCGCTGACCCCCAAGGCGGTCAAGCACTTCGAGAAGCGCCCGTACGGCCCCGGTGAGCACGGCCGCGCCCGTCGCCGCACCGAGTCCGACTACGCCGTCCGCCTCAAGGAGAAGCAGCGTCTGCGCGCGCAGTACGGTCTGCGCGAGGCGCAGATGACGCGCGTCTTCGAGGAGGCCCGCAAGGAGTCCGGCCTGACCGGTGAGTCGCTGGTCGAGCTGCTCGAGATGCGTCTGGACGCTCTCGTCCTGCGCTCCGGGTTCGCCCGCACGATCGCCCAGGCCCGTCAGGCCGTGGTGCACCGTCACATCCTCGTCGACGGCAAGCTCGTCGACCGCCCCTCCTTCCGCGTGAAGCCGGGTCAGGTCATCCAGGTCAAGCCGAAGAGCCAGACCATGACCCCGTTCCAGATCGCCGCCGCCGGCGCCCACCGCGACGTCCTGCCGGACGTCCCGGGCTACCTCGAGGTGCAGCTGGAGAAGCTGCGCGCCGAGCTCGTCCGTCGCCCGAAGCGCGCCGAGGTCCCCGTGACCTGTGACGTCCAGCTCGTCGTCGAGTACTACTCGCGCTGACCGAGCTCTCTTGCTTGCGCCCCGGGCACCGGCCACGCCGGTCCCGGGGCGCGGGCATTTGCCGGTAGCCTTCCGGGCAGCGCACCCCGACCCGTCCCTCCAAGGAGCTTGCAGATGAACATCGGCGACATCGCCGGGATCGTGGCAGCCGTCGCCTTCCTCTTGCTCGTGGCCTTCCTCGCCGTTCCGCTGCTCAAGGTCGGCGCGGTGCTCGACGCCGCGACGGACTCGGTGCGCGAGATCACCGCGCACGCGCTGCCCGTGGTCGACGAGGCCGCCGCCACGATCAGGGCCGGCAACGCCCAGATCGTCAAGGTCGACGCCGTCACGACCGCCGCCACCGAGGTCTCGCAGAACGTCTCGGCGCTCACCACGCTCGTCTCCGCGACGGTCGGCGGACCGCTCATCAAGGTCTCGGCGTTCTCCTACGCCGTGCGGCGGTTCTTCCGGCGAGGCGCATGATGCGTCGCAGCCTCGTCGTCGGCACGACGGTGCTCGTCGTGCTCGTCCTCGCCGCCCCCGCGGCCCGGCGCGGCCTGTCCACCACCGTCGAGTCGGCCGTCGACGGCGTGCGCCGGCGTGTCGCCGCCTTCCGCGAGGACTACGCCGTCCGGGAGTCCGAGCTGCGCGAGCGGCTGCTGCCGGACGACGTCGTCGTCGACGCCGCGCGCCACCGCGTCGCCGAGTCCCGCTGACCCCACCCTCCGCCACTTCCCACGCACCTGAGGTTCCATGCGCACCGCCGAGATCCGATCCCGCTGGCTCGACTACTTCGCCAAGCACGACCACGAGATCGCACCGAGCGTCCCGCTCGTGTCCCCCGACCCGTCGATCCTCTTCACGATCGCCGGGATGGTCCCCTTCATCCCCTACATCGTGGGGACCCAGGAGGCGCCGTGGCCGCGGGTGGCGTCGGTGCAGAAGTGCCTGCGCACCAACGACATCGAGAACGTCGGCCGGACGACGCGTCACGGCACGTTCTTCCAGATGAACGGCAACTTCTCCTTCGGTGACTACTTCAAGGAAGGGGCCATCAACTACGCCTGGGACCTGCTGACGACGTCGCAGGCCGAGGGTGGCTACGGTCTCGAGGGCGACCGCCTGTGGGTGACGATCTGGGACGAGGACGCCGAGGCGCTCGACGCGCTCACCCGGGTGGGCGTGGACCCGCGGCACATCGTGCGCCTGCCGCGCGAGGAGAACTTCTGGGACACCGGACGCCCCGGCCCGGCCGGCCCGTGCGCCGAGTTCCACTACGACCGTGGCCCGGAGTTCGGCCCGGAGGCCGTCGGCGGGACCGTCGACCCCGGTGGCGACCGCTACCTGGAGATCTGGAACCTCGTCTTCGACCAGTTCCTCCGCGGTGAGGGCACCGGCAAGGACTACCCGCTCATCCGCGAGCTCGAGCACAAGAGCATCGACACCGGCGCGGGCCTGGAGCGCATCGCCTACCTGCTCCAGGGCAAGAGCAACATGTACGAGATCGACGAGGTCTTCCCCCTCATCGAGCGCACCCAGGAGCTCACCAGCCGCCGCTACGGCGCGGACGTCGAGGACGACGTGCGGATGCGGGTCGTGGCCGACCACGTCCGCTCCTCCCTCATGCTCATCGGCGACGGCGTGCGCCCGGGCAACGACGGCCGCGGCTACGTGCTGCGCCGCCTCATCCGCCGCGCCGTGCGCTCGGTGCGCCTCCTCGGCGTCGACGAGCCGGCGCTGCCGCACCTGCTGCCCGTCGCCAAGGACGCGATGGCGGCGTCCTACCCCGAGCTCGAGCAGCGCTTCGCGAGCATCAGCGAGGTCGCCTACGGCGAGGAGGAGGCCTTCCGCCGCACCCTCGTCGCCGGCACGACGATCCTCGACACCGCCGTGAGCAAGGCGAAGGCGGCCGCGGACGGCCGTCCCCGGCTCGGCGGCGCCGACGCGTTCGCGCTCCACGACACCTACGGCTTCCCGATCGACCTCACCCTCGAGATGGCCGCCGAGCAGGGCGTGAGCGTGGACGAGCAGGGCTTCCGCGAGCTCATGGCCGAGCAGCGCGAGCGCGCCCGCGCCGACGCCCTCGCCAAGAAGGCCGGGCACGTCGACCCGGCGCAGTACCGCGAGCTGCAGACCCGCCTGGGCGGGGACACCCTCTTCCTCGGCTACACCGACCTCACCAGCGAGGCGCGCGTCGTCGGGCTGCTCGTCGACGGCAGGGCCGTCCCGGCGGCGACCGCTCCTGCCGACGTCGAGGTCGTCCTGGACCGCACGCCGTTCTACGCCGAGGCCGGTGGCCAGCTCGCCGACCACGGCACGATCAGCCTCCAGGGCGGGGGCATCGTCGCGGTCGACGACGTCCAGGCGCCGGTCAAGGGCCTGGTCGTGCACCGCGGCCGCCTCACCGAGGGCACCGTGACCCTCGACGAGAACGGCGTGGCGATGATCGACGTCACCCGCCGCAAGGCGATCGCCCAGGCGCACAGCGCCACCCACATGGTCCACAAGGCGCTGCACGAGTCCCTCGGCGACCAGGCGACGCAGGCCGGCTCGGAGAACGCGCCCTCGCGCCTGCGCTTCGACTTCCGCCACGGCTCGCAGGTCCCGGCCAGCGTCCTCGGCGAGATCGAGGAGCGGGTCAACGGCCAGCTCCTGGAGAACCTCGACGTCAGCGACGAGGTCATGGACATCGACGACGCCCTCGCCTCCGGCGCGATGGCGCTCTTCGGCCAGAAGTACGGCTCGCGGGTGCGCGTCGTGTCGATCGGCGGGGACTGGTCCAAGGAGCTGTGCGCGGGCACCCACGTGCCCTCCACCGGCCACATCGGGCGGGTCACCCTGCTCGGTGAGTCCTCCATCGGCTCGGGCGTGCGCCGCGTCGACGCCCTCGTCGGCGCCGGCGCCTACGGCTTCCAGGCCAAGGAGCACGTCCTCGTCGGTCAGGTGACGAGCATGCTCGGCGGGCGTCCGGAGGAGCTGCCCGAGCGGGTCTCCAGCCTCATGAGCCGGCTCAAGGCCGCCGAGAAGGAGCTCGCGACGCTGCGTCGCCAGCAGCTCCTCGCCGGCGCGCGGCAGGTCGCCGACTCCGCCCAGGACGTCGCCGGCACCCTCGTCGTCGTGCACGACGCCGGGGAGGTCGCGGGCGACGACCTGCGCACCCTCGCGCTCGACGTGCGCGGGCGGCTCGGGGACGCGCGTCCCGCCGTCGTCGCGGTCGCCGGCACGAGCAACGGCCGCCCGTCCGTCGTCGTCGCGACCAACGCGGGGGCCCGGGACCTCGGCCTGCGCGCCGGCCAGCTCGTCCGCGGCGCCGCCGGGCGCCTCGGCGGTGGCGGCGGGGGCAAGGACGACGTCGCCCAGGGTGGCGGTACCGAGACCGCGGCGGTGCCCGCGGCGCTCGACGGAATTGTCGCCGACGTACGGAGCGTGGTCGCCTGATGACGGACGACTCCCCGACCTTCAGCCGCGGGGTGCGCCTCGGGGTCGACGTCGGTGCCGTGCGGGTGGGTCTCGCACGCAGCGACGCAGACGGACTGCTCGCGACTCCGGTCGAGACGGTCACCGGTGACAGGGACGCCCAGGTGCGACGGATCGTCGAGGTCGCGCAGGAGCTGGGGCGGTCGCTCTGGTCGTGGGCCTCCCGCGCCAGCTGTCCGGTGCGGAGGGACGTGCTGCGCAGGCGGCGCGGGAGTACGCTCTGGTGCTGGCGCGGGCATGCTCGCCCGTGCCCGTGCGGCTCGTCGACGAGCGGCTGACGACCGTGAGCGCCCATCAGGCACTGCACCGGTCGGGTCGTCCGGGACGGCAGCACCGCGCGGTCGTCGACCAGGTGGCCGCGGTGATGATCCTGCAGGAGGCATTGGACCAGGAGCGCCGGACGGGTCAGCCGGCGGGGGAGCTCGTCGACCATGGAACGGAGATCGAGTCGTGAGCGACCTCTTCGACCAGACGTTGCTGGCCGACGAACACCATCCTCCCGCCGAGCGCGTCGGACGCGCGGCCAGGCGCGACCGCGCCGCCCGCAAGCGGCGCCGCCGCCGCAGGACGGCCATCGCGGTGACGCTGAGCGTGCTGCTCGTCGCGGCCCTCGCCATCGGTGGCTTCATGGTCCTCCGCCCGCTCTTCGACGGGCGCGAGGCCGCGTCGACCGAGGACTTCGCCGGTCCCGGCAGCGGGAGCGTGTCGGTCGTCATCGCCGAGGGCGCCACCGGCGCCGCGATGGGTGACGCGCTCGTCGCAGCCGGCGTCGTCGCCTCGCGCCAGGCGTTCGTCGAGGCGTTCACCGCCAACCCCGACGCCGCGCAGATCCAGCCGGGCACGTACTCGCTCATGACCGAGATGCGCGCCGAGGACGCGGTGTCCGCACTGCTCAACCCGGCGAACAAGTCCGAGCTGCGGATCACCGTCCCGGAGGGCTGGCGCGCGAGCCAGATCTTCGAGCGCATCGCCAGCGTCGCGCAGATCCCGGTGGAGGAGGTCGAGGCCGCGGCACAGGACCGCGCCGCCATCGGCCTGCCGGAGCAGGCCGCGGACAACCCCGAGGGCTGGTTCGCCGCGACGACCTACATCCTCGAGCCGGACGCCGACGCGACGGAGATCCTCGCCGCGATGGTCGAGCAGACCAAGCGGACCCTCGAGCGCTACGGCGTGCCCGCCGAGGACCAGCACGACGTCCTCACCAAGGCCTCGATCATCGAGCACGAGGTCAACCGCGACGAGGACCGCGGCAAGGTGGCCCGGGTCCTGGAGAACCGCCTGGCGAACTGCTCCGGCGACGGCCTCATCGGCATGGACTCGACGATCAACTACGGGGTCGGGCGCTCCGGCGGTGTGCCCGAGCGCTCGGAGCTGAACAACGCGGAGAACCCCTACAACACCCGCATCCACGCCGGGCTCCCGCCGACCCCGATCGGCGCGCCCGGGGCCGCCGCCATCGAGGCGGTGCTCGAGCCGCCAGAGGGTGACTGGTGCTACTTCGTCACCGTCGACCTCGACAGCGGCGAGACCCGGTTCACCGGCGACTACTCCGAGCACCTGCGCAACCAGGAGCTGTTCCGCCAGTGGCTGGCGAACAACCCCACCGAGGAGGACGAGGGCTGAGCGTGAGCAGTGTGCCGGGCGTCCTGCCCACGTACGACCGGGCGCCGACCGGCACGCTGCCGGCCGGCGCGCGCCGCGCCGCCGTGCTCGGCAAGCCCGTGGCCCACTCGCTGTCCCCGGTGCTCCACGACGCGGCGTACGCCGCCCTGGGCATCGACTGGGTCTACGGCGTCGCGGAGGTCGACGAGGCCGGCCTGCGCGGCGTCGTCGCCGCGCTGGACGGGGAGTGGGCCGGGCTCTCGCTCACGATGCCGCTCAAGCACGTCGCCCTCGAGGTCGCGGACGTCGTCGACCCGCTCGCGCAGGTCGTCGGCGCCGTCAACACGCTCATCGTCCAGCCCGGCCCCGGCCGCGGCCTGCTCGTCGGGGCGAACACCGACGTCCACGGCGTCGTCGCGGCCCTGCGCGAGGCGGCCGGCCGTGCGGACTGGCGTCCGCACGGCGCGGTCGTCCTGGGCGGTGGAGCGACGGCGGCCTCCACCCTCGCCGCGCTGGCCGAGCTCGGCATCACCTCCTCCCTCGTGCTCGTGCGCAACCCCGCCCGCGCCGGCGCCCTCCAGCGGGCCGCCCACCGGATGGGGGTGGACATCACCCTGCGGCGGTGGACCTCCGCGGAGCAGGCCGCGGACGCCGTGCGCGCCGCCGACGTCACCGTCTCCACGCTGCCCGCCCACGCCGGTGACGACCTCGGGGACCACCTCGCCGCGACGGCGCAGGGGCAGGGCGCCGGCCGCGTCCTGCTCGACGTCGCCTACGACCCGTGGCCCAGCCGGCTCGCCGCCGGCTTCACCGCCGACGGCGGCGCGGTCGCCCCGGGGTGGGCGATGCTCCTGCACCAGGCCGCCGAGCAGGTCCGGCTCATGACCGGCCGCCCCGCGCCGGTCGAGGCGATGCGCACGGCGCTGACCGACGCCCTCGCCCGCCGTGGCGGCTGACGCCGCGCTCCCCGGAGCGGCCGGGCGCAGACGCCCTTCGCCGACCGTGCTCGCGGTCGCCTGCATGGTGGCCGCCGTGCTCGCCGTCGTGCTCCACGGCTGGCGCGCCGACCTGCCGGCCGCCGTCGTGCTCGCCGTCGCCGGGGTCCTCCTCGCTGCCGAGGACCTCGCCTCCCACCGGCTGCCCAACGCCGTCCTCGGCCCGACGGGCGCGGCGCTGGCAGCTCTCCTCGTCCTCGCCGCGGCCCTCACGGGGGAGTGGGCGGGGCTCGGGCGCGCAGCGCTGGCGGCGGTGCTGTGCGGGGCGGGGTACCTGCTCCTCGCGCTGCTGCGGCCCACCGGCCTGGGGATGGGCGACGTCAAGCTCGGCGCCCTGCTCGGCGCCTGGCTGGGGTGGCTCGGCTGGGGTGCCGTCCTGCTCGGGGTGGTCGCCGGGTTCGTCCTCGGTGGCCTCGCCGGGCTGGTGCTCCTCGCCACGCGCCGGGCGACCCGGACCACGGCCATCGCCTTCGGGCCGTGGCTGCTCCTCGGCGCGGCCCTCGCCTCGGTCCTCACCGTGCGCCTCGGCCCGGTGCTCTGAACGCCGCCCCGCCGCTCCGGCTGGCGGACGCGCGGCAAGGACGTCGGTGGGCCGTGGGAGGATGCCGGGCATGCGTTGGTTGACAGCAGGGGAGTCGCACGGGGAGGCCCTCGTCGGGGTCGTCGAGGGGGTTCCCGCCGGTGTGGAGGTGACCACGGAGGACATCCGCTCGGTCCTCGCCCGGCGGCGCCTCGGCCACGGCCGCGGCGCCCGGATGAAGTTCGAGCAGGACGAGGTGCGCCTGCTCGGCGGTGTGCGCCACGGGCGCACCATGGGCGGCCCTGTGGCCATCGAGATCGCGAACTCCGAGTGGCCCAAGTGGCAGACGGTCATGTCCGCCGACCCGGTCGACACCCGGCTGCTCGAGGTCGACGCCGGCACCGGCGACACCCGTGAGATCGCCCGCAACAAGCCGCTGACCCGCCCCCGGCCCGGGCACGCCGACCTCGTCGGCATGACGAAGTACGCGCTGGAGGACGCCCGGCCGGTGCTCGAGCGCGCCAGCGCGCGGGAGACCGCCACCCGCGTCGCGCTCGGCGCGGTCGCCGCCGCGATCCTCGAGCAGGTCGCCGGTGTGCGGCTCGTCTCGCACGTCGTGTCCGTCGGTGAGGTCGAGGTGCCCGACGGCGCCCCCCTCCCCGGCCCGGACGACGTCGCCGCCCTCGACGGCGACCCCATCCGCTGCTTCCACCCGGAGACGTCGGCCGCGATGGTCGCGGAGATCGACGAGTGCCGCAGGGACGGCGACACCCTCGGCGGCGTCGTCGAGGTGCTCGTCTACGGACTGCCGCCCGGTCTCGGCTCCTTCGTCCACGGGGACCGCAAGCTCGACGCGCGCCTCGCCGGCGCGCTCATGGGCATCCAGGCGATCAAGGGCGTCGAGGTCGGTGACGGCTTCCGCACCGCCCGGCGCCGCGGCTCGGTCGCCCACGACGAGATCGTCCGCGACGCCCACGGCGTGCGCCGCACGACCAACCGGGCCGGTGGCATCGAGGGCGGGATGAGCAACGGTGAGGTGCTGCGTGTGCGCGCCGCCCTCAAGCCGATCTCCACCGTCCCCCGCGCCCTGCGGACCATCGACGTCGCCACCGGTGAGGCGGCCACCGCCATCCACCAGCGCTCCGACGTCTGCGCCGCCGCGCCGGCCGCGGTCATCGCCGAGGCCATGACCGCCCTCGTGCTCGCCGACGCGCTCCTGGAGAAGACCGGTGGTGACTCCGTCGCGGAGTGCCGGCGCAACCTCACCTCCTACCTCGAGTCGATCCCGGAGGTGCTGCGATGAGCGCCCGACGCGCCACCGTCGTCCTCGTCGGTCCTCCCGGTGCTGGGAAGACCACCGTCGGCGGCGAGCTCGCCCGGCTCCTCGGCGTCGAGCTCCTCGACACCGACGAGGACGTGGAGCGCCGCGAGGGCCGCACGATCAGCGACATCTTCATCGACGACGGCGAGGCGCACTTCCGCGCGCTCGAGCACGCGGCCGTGGTCCGGGCGCTGGAGGCGCACGAGGGGGTCGTCGCGCTGGGCGGAGGAGCGGTCGAGCACCCCGAGACCCGCGCCGCGCTGCGCTCGGTGCCCGTCGTCTACCTCGACGTCTCCATGGCCAAGGCCCTGCCGCGGGTGGGACTGTCCGGAGCGCGCCCGCTCCTCGTCGACAGCCCCAGGGCCCGCTGGAAGGCCCTCATGGACGCCCGGCGCCCGCTGTACCAGGAGGTTGCCGGCCTCGTCGTCCTCACCGACGACGAGCCCGTCGAGCGCCTCGCCACGCTCATCGCCGAGGCGCTGGAGCGCGGGGAGCTGCGCCCCCGGGACGAGACATGATCGAGGCGCGCGTGCCCGTGCGGGCCGAGCACGACTACGAGGTGCTCATCGGCCGGGGCCTGGAGGCCGAGACCGCGCGAGCCGTGGGCAGTGAGCCCCGCCGGGTGCTGCTCGTCCACCAGCCGCCGCTCGCCGAGCGCGCCGCCCGGCTCGCCGACGTGCTGCGCGACGCCGGTCACGAGGTGCTCCCCGCCGAGGTGCCCGACGGCGAGGCTGCCAAGACCGCCGCCGTCCTCACCGACCTGTGGGGCCGCCTCGGCCGCGCCGCCTTCACCCGCCAGGACGTCGTCGTCGGGCTCGGGGGAGGGGCGGCCACCGACCTCGCCGGGTTCGTCGCCGCCTCGTGGCTCCGTGGCGTGGCCGTCGTCCACGTGCCCACGACCCTCCTCGGCATGGTCGACGCCGCCGTCGGGGGGAAGGCCGCGATCAACACGGCGGAGGGCAAGAACCTCGTCGGAGCCTTCCACTCGCCCCGCGCCGTCGTGTGCGACCTCGACACCCTCGCCACGCTGCCGCCCCAGGACCACGCCGCGGGTCTGGCCGAGGTCGTCAAGTGCGGCTTCATCGCCGACCCCCGCATCCTCGAGCTCGTCGAGGCCGACGCCGGCACGGCGGCCCTCGACCCGTCCACGCCGGTGCTCGCCGAGCTCGTCCGCCGCGCGGTCGAGGTCAAGGCCGACGTCGTGTCCGCCGACCTGCGTGAGGCCGGGCGCCGCGAGTTCCTCAACTACGGCCACACCCTCGCGCACGCGATCGAGCTGAGCGAGGACTTCCGCTGGCGGCACGGCGACGCCGTCGCCGTCGGGATGGTCTTCGCCGCCGAGCTCGCCCGCGCCGCCGGCCGCCTCGACCCCGCCGACGTCGCACGTCACCGCGAGGTGCTCGGGATGCTCGGCCTGCCGACCACCTACCGCCAGGACCGGTGGGCGGAGCTCCTCGAGGCGATGGGCCGGGACAAGAAGACCCGTGGCTCGACCCTCCGTTTCGTCGTCCTCGACGGGATCGGCCGGCCGGGTCGCCTCGAGGGTCCCGACCCCGAGCTGCTGCGCAGCGCGTACGCCACCCTCGCGAGATGAAGGCCTCGGCCTTGATCTGCGCGCATCAAGGGCTTAACCTTGCGCCATGTTCGTCATGACGGCCGACCAGAAGGGCAGCCGCCGGCGGGGTGACGCCGTCCCCGGGCTGCTCACCGCCGTGTCCGCCTGGGCCGAGGAGTGGGGCGACCCGTTCGTCCTGCCCGTCCAGCGCACCGTGGGCGACGAGGTCCAGGGTGTGCTCGCCGACCCCGCGGCCGTCGTCAGCCTGGCTCTGCTCCTCCAGCGGCTCGGCGGGTGGAGCGTGGGGATCGGCGCGGGCCCGGTCACCGAGCCGCTGGCGTCGAGCGCGCCGGCGAGCGCCGGTGAGGCCTTCGTCCTCGCACGCGACGCCGTCGAGCGCGCCCGCGGACGGGCCGTGAGCGTCCCGCTCGCCGTCGCCGGCGCCGAGCCCCGCGCCGCCGAGGAGGCCGAGGCGCTCCTCCAGCTCCTCGCCGCCGTCGTCCGCCGGCGCACCGCCGCCGGCTGGGAGGTCGTCGACCTCATGGCGCGCGTCGGCACGCAGCGGGAGGCCGCCAACCGGCTGGGCATCAGCGCCCAGGCGGTGAGCCAGCGCCTCGACACCGCGCTGTGGCACGAGGAGACCCGCCTGCACCCCCTCGCCGCGCGGCTGTTGCGGACCGCGGAGGTGGCGGCATGACGTGGGCCGCCGCCGGGGTCGTCGCCGGAGCGCTCGTCCTGTCGGTCCTCCTGGGCCGAGTCGTCACGGCGCTCGTGCTCCGGCGCGTGGAGTCCGAGGCCCCCGGGAACGGGGTGCTGCGAGGCGGCGCGTGGATCGGGATGCTCGAGCGGGCCGCCATCACCGGCTCCTTCCTCGCCGGGTTCCCCGAGGGCATCGCCGTCGTCCTCGCCGTCAAGGGCCTGGGCCGCTACCCGGAGCTGCGCGAGAGCCACCCGGACAAGCGCAGCCCCGCTGCGGAGCGGTTCATCATCGGCACGCTCATCTCCTACACGTGGGCCGGTGCGTGCGCTGCGCTGGGAGCCTGGGGCCTCCACGCGTTAGGCTGACTGGCGCTCATCCCCGAAAGGACATCCCTGTGGCCACCACGAACGACCTGAAGAACGGCATGGTGCTCGTCATCGACGGCAACCTCTGGTCCGTCGTCGAGTTCCAGCACGTCAAGCCCGGCAAGGGTCCGGCCTTCGTGCGGACCAAGATCAAGAACGTGCTCTCGGGCAAGACGGTCGACAAGACCTTCAACGCCGGCGTCAAGGTCGAGACCGCGACCGTCGACCGGCGCGACATGCAGTACCTGTACCAGGACGGCGACGACTACGTCTTCATGGACACCTCGACCTACGACCAGCTGCCGGTGAGCGGCGACGTCGTCGGCGACGCGGCGAACTTCCTCCTCGAGGGCCAGATCGCCACGGTGGCCACCCACGAGGGCCGGGTCCTCTACATCGACCTGCCCGCCTCGGTCGTCCTCGAGATCACCTACACCGAGCCCGGCCTCCAGGGCGACCGTTCCTCGGCCGGCACGAAGCCCGCGACCGTCGAGACCGGCTACGAGATCCAGGTGCCCCTGTTCCTCGAGCAGGGGACCAAGGTCAAGGTCGACACCCGCACCGGGGCCTACCTCGGCCGCGTGAACGACTGAGATGGCCGCACGCAGCAAGGCGCGGGCGCGCGCCGTGGACGTGCTCTACGAGGCCGACCAGCGCGCGCTCGCCGGCTGGGACGTCGAGCTCCGGGAGCTGCTCGCGCAGCGCCTCGAGCGCACGACCGCCCAGACCGCCCTCCCGCAGTACGCCGTCGACATCGTCGAGGGCGTGGCCGACCACGCGGCCGAGATCGACGAGCTCATCACCACCTACGCCCAGGACTGGACGCTGCCGCGGATGCCCGCGGTCGACCGTGCCATCCTGCGGCTGGGCGTGTGGGAGCTGATGTTCAACGACGACGTGCCCGGTGCCGTCGCCGTCGACGAGGCGGTCGCCCTCGCGACCAAGCTCTCGACCGACGAGTCGCCGCGGTTCGTCAACGGCCTCCTCGGCCGGATCCTCCAGCTCGAGGCCGGCGGCCGGGACTAGCCTCCGGCAGGCCGGCCAGCCGCACGTCGCGCGCGTGGGGGCGCAGCCCCACCGACTCGTAGGTGGCCCTGGCCCCCGGCGCCGCGGCTGGCCGGCTGCCGGCTCGCCACCTGCCATCTCGGCAGGGGCGCGCCGTGCCCCCGCCACCACGCGGAGAGCTCGCCGGGGTGCCGCCGGCCCGACCAGCCCCACAGGCGGCCGGCGAGCTCGCGCACCCGCCTCAGCGCCCCGCGTCGCAGCCCGTGACCAGCTCCGGCTCCACGCCCGCCCCCTCCGTCGCGGACCGCTCGCGAGTGACCTTGTCGACCTTGCGCGGAGGCCCCCCACAGGCGCATCGTGGAAGGGAGCGTGACCTCGGTAGGGCGGCCTCGGCCCTCGTACCAGGATGTAAGACGTTCGCCGTGTCCGGGGCCCATATGTCCAACCGCAGGGTCACCGGGGCGTAAAGTCTCGGCACGCTGGGTCAACGGCGCCCCACCTCTCGTCATGGACATCTGTTAACGAAAGGACACTCATGGGGCCGATCCACGGGAACCCGCCGCAGTCCGGAGCGCCGCCGCGTCAGGGGCTGTACGACCCCGCGAACGAGCACGACGCCTGCGGTGTGGCCTTCGTCGCAACCCTCCGTGGCACCCCTTCCCGCGAGATCGTCGAGTCCGCCCTCACGGCGCTCATGAACCTCGACCACCGCGGCGCCGTCGGCGCCGAGGAGGACACCGGCGACGGCGCCGGCATCCTGCTCCAGGTCCCCGACGCCTTCCTCCGCGAGGAGCTCGGCTTCCCCCTGCCCGACCCCGGGTACTACGCCGTCGGCATGGCCTTCCTGCCGGGCGGGACCAGCGCCTCGACCGAGCGCGCCGCCGCCGTCGCCGCCGTCGAGCGCATCGCCGCCGAGGAGGGCCTGCGGGTCCTGGGCTGGCGTGAGGTCCCCGTCGTCGCCGACCTCGTCGGCCCGATGGCCCGTTCGACCATGCCGGCCCTGCGCCACCTCGTCGTCACCGACGCCGACGGGACGCGCTCCGGCGTCGCGCTCGACCGCCTCGCCTACCGGCTGCGCAAGCGCGCCGAGCACGAGGTGGGCGTCTACCTCGCCTCGCTGTCCTCGCGCACCCTCGTCTACAAGGGGATGCTCACGACGACGCAGCTCGCGCCCTTCTTCCCCGACCTCGGGGACCCGCGGATGGTGAGCGCACTCGCGCTCGTCCACTCGCGCTTCTCGACGAACACCTTCCCCTCCTGGCCGCTGGCCCAGCCGTTCCGGCTCGTCGCGCACAACGGTGAGATCAACACGGTGCGTGGCAACCGCAACTGGATGGGGGCGCGCGAGGGCGTGGCCTCCAGCGAGCTGCTCGGGGACCTCGAGCCGCTGCTGCCGATCTGCCCGCCGGGGGCGAGCGACTCCGCGTCCTTCGACGAGGTGCTCGAGCTGCTCCACCTCGCCGGCCGCTCCCTGCCGCACGCCGTGCTCATGATGATCCCCGAGGCGTGGCAGAACCACGCCGAGATGGACGCCTCACGCCGCGCCTTCTACGAGTACAACTCCACGATCATGGAGCCGTGGGACGGCCCCGCGGCCATGACGTTCACCGACGGCACGCTCATCGGGGCGGTGCTCGACCGCAACGGCCTGCGCCCGGCCCGCTACTGGGTGACCGACGACATCGTCGTCCTCGCCTCGGAGGCCGGGGTGCTCGACCTCGACCCCTCGACGATCACCCGCAAGGGACGCCTCGAGCCAGGGCGCATGTTCCTCGTGGACACCGCCGCCGGGGAGGTCGTGGACGACGACGCCCTCAAGGCCGAGCTCGCCGCCCAGCACCCGCACGCCGACTGGCTCGCCGAGCACACCCTGCACCTGGGTGACCTGCCCGACCGCGAGCACGTCCTGCACTCGCGCTCCTCGGTGGTCCGCCGCCAGCAGGTGTTCGGGTACAGCGACGAGGAGCTGCGCATCGTTCTGGCGCCGATGGCCCAGACCGGCGCCGAGGCGCTCGGGTCGATGGGCACCGACACGCCGGTCGCCGTGCTCTCCAGCCGTCCGCGCCTGCTCTTCGACTACTTCGCCCAGCAGTTCGCGCAGGTGACCAACCCGCCGCTCGACGCGATCCGCGAGGAGCTCGTCACCTCCCTCGGCGGCGCGATCGGCCCCGAGCCCAACCTCCTCGCCGACCTGCCCGAGCACGCGCGCAAGCTCGTCCTGCCGTTCCCGACGATCGACAACGACCAGCTCGCCAAGATCGCCCACCTCGGCACGGCGCGCGCCGCCAAGGGCCTGAGCTCGGTCGTCGTGTCCGGCCTGTACCCCGTCGCCGGCGGGGGAGCGGCGCTCGAGCAGCGCCTGCAGGAGATCTTCGCGGAGGTCGACGAGGCCATCGAGCGTGGCGTGAGCTTCATCGTGCTGTCCGACCGGCACGCCACCGCCACGCTCGCCCCGATCCCCTCCCTGCTCCTCACCGCCGCGGTGCACCACCACACGCTGCGCCGCCGCACCCGCACGAAGGTCAGCCTCCTCGTCGAGGCCGGGGACGTGCGCGAGGTCCACCACGTCGCCATGCTCATCGGCTACGGCGCGGCGGCGGTCAACCCCTACCTCGCGATGGAGAGCGCCGAGGAGCTCGTCCTCGGGGGCACGGTCACCGGGGTCAGCGCCGAGCAGGCGGTCGCCAACGTGATCCGCGCGCTGGGCAAGGGCGTGCTCAAGGTCATGAGCAAGATGGGGATCTCCACGGTCTCCTCCTACCGCGGCGCGCAGGTGTTCGAGTCCCTCGGCCTGTCCCGCGAGCTCGTCGACACCTACTTCACCGGCACACCCGCCCCGATCGACGGCGTCGGCCTCGACGTCGTCGCCGCGGAGGTCGCCGCCCGCCACGCGACCGCCTACCCGCCCTCGGGCATCTCCCCGGCCCACCGCAGCCTGCGCGTGGGCGGGGAGTACCAGTGGCGCCGCGAGGGCGAGCCGCACCTGTTCGACCCCGAGACCGTCTTCCGGCTCCAGCACGCCACCCGTTCGCGCAAGATGGACGTGTTCCGCGACTACACCCGCCGGGTGGACGAGCAGTCCGAGCGGCTCATGACGCTGCGCGGCCTGTTCCGCCTGCGGACGGGGGAGCGCCCGCCGGTGCCGATCGACGAGGTCGAGCCGGTGAGCGAGATCGTCAAGCGCTTCTCCACGGGCGCCATGTCCTACGGCTCGATCTCCGCCGAGGCGCACGAGACGCTCGCGATCGCCATGAACACCCTCGGTGCCAAGTCCAACAGCGGTGAGGGCGGGGAGGACACCGACCGCCTCCACGACCCGCTGCGCCGCTCGGCGATCAAGCAGGTCGCCTCCGGACGGTTCGGCGTCACGGCCGACTACCTGAGCAGCGCGGACGACATCCAGATCAAGGTCGCGCAGGGCGCCAAGCCGGGCGAGGGCGGGCAGCTGCCCGGCCCGAAGGTCTACCCGTGGGTGGCCGGCACCCGGCACTCCACGCCGGGCGTCGGGCTCATCTCCCCGCCGCCGCACCACGACATCTACTCCATCGAGGACCTCGCCCAGCTCATCCACGACCTCAAGAACGCCAACCCGCAGGCGCGCGTGCACGTCAAGCTCGTCTCCGAGGTCGGCGTCGGGACCGTGGCGGCGGGCGTCGCCAAGGCGCACGCCGACGTCGTCCTCGTCTCCGGGCACGACGGCGGGACCGGGGCCAGCCCGCTGACCTCGCTCAAGCACGCGGGCGGCCCGTGGGAGCTCGGCCTGGCCGAGACCCAGCAGACGCTCGTGCTCAACGGGCTGCGTGACCGGATCGTCGTCCAGACCGACGGGCAGCTCAAGACGGGGCGCGACGTCCTCATCGCGGCGCTGCTCGGCGCGGAGGAGTACGGCTTCGCCACCGCGCCGCTCGTCGTCGCCGGCTGCGTCATGATGCGCGTGTGCCACCTGGACACCTGCCCGGTCGGCATCGCGACGCAGAACCCCGAGCTGCGCGCGCGGTTCACCGGCCGCGCCGAGCACATCGTCACGTTCTTCGAGTTCGTCGCCCAGGAGGTGCGCGAGCTGCTCGCCTCCCTCGGTCTGCGCTCGATCGACGAGGCCATCGGCCGCGTCGACCTGCTCGACACCGACGAGGCCGTGGGCCACTGGAAGACCGCGGGCCTGGACCTCAGCCCCGTGCTCGCCGACATCGACCCCGCGCCGGGGACGGCCCGGCGGCGCGTGCGCGAGCAGGACCACGGGCTCGACAAGAGCCTCGACGTCGCGCTCATCGAGCAGGCCCGCCCCGCGCTGGAGGACGGCACACCGGTGCGCATCGACGTGCCGGTCCGCAACGTCAACCGCAGCGTCGGCACCCGCCTGGGCCACGAGGTGGCCCGCCGGTACCGGTCCGCGGGGCTGCCGGACGGCACCATCGACGTCACCCTGCGCGGCACGGCGGGGCAGTCCTTCGGGGCGATCCTGCCCGCCGGGATCACCCTGCGGCTGCTCGGCGACGCCAACGACTACGTCGGCAAGTCGCTGTGCGGCGGGCGGATCATCGTCCGGCCCGAGCCCGACTCCCGGCTGCGCGCGGCTGAGAACACCATCGCGGGCAACGTCATCGGCTACGGCGCCACCTCCGGGGAGCTCTTTCTCTCCGGCCGCGTGGGGGAGCGGTTCTGCGTCCGCAACTCCGGCGCGACCGCCGTCGTCGAGGGGGTGGGGGACCACGCGCTGGAGTACATGACCGGCGGCACGGTCCTCATCGCCGGTCCGACCGGCCGCAACCTCGGCGCCGGCATGTCCGGCGGCACCGCCTACGTCCTCGACCTCGACCGTGCCCGGGTCAACGCCCCGGCCGTCGCCGACGGCGAGCTCCTCCTCGTCGACCTCGACGCCGAGGACCGCTCGATCGTCCTCGACCTCCTGCGTCGTCACCTCGAGCACACCGGGTCCACCGTCGCCGCCGAGCTCCTCGACGACGCCGACGCCACCTGCGCCCGGTTCGTCAAGGTCCTGCCCCGCCGCTTCGCGGCCGTCTCCGCCGCCCTCGCCGACGCCGCCCAGGAGGGCCTGGACGCCGGATCCCCGGACGTGTGGAGCACCATCCTGGAGGTGTCCAATGGCTGACCCGCGCGGCTTCCTGACCTACCGGGAGCGCGAGCTTCCCGCCCGCCGTCCGGTGCCCGTCCGCATCCTCGACTTCCACGAGGTCTACGAGCGCCGCCAGGAGGACGCGCCGGCGCTCGTGCGGCAGGCGACCCGCTGCATGGACTGCGGCGTGCCGTTCTGCCACGCGGGCTGCCCGCTCGGCAACCTCATCCCGGAGTGGAACGAGCTCACCCGGCGCGAGGACTGGGAGGCGGCGATCGGCCGGCTCCACGCGACGAACAACTTCCCGGAGTGGACCGGGCGGCTGTGCCCGGCGCCGTGCGAGAGCGCGTGCGTCCTTGGCATCAACCAGCCGCCGGTGACGATCAAGAACATCGAGCAGTCCATCGCGGACAACGCCTGGGAGCAAGGGCTCGTCACCCCCCAGGTGCCGCCGCGGCAGACGGGCCGGACGGTCGCCGTGATCGGCTCCGGGCCGGCCGGCCTGGCCGCCGCGCAGCAGCTCACCCGCGCCGGCCACACCGTCGCGGTGCTCGAGAAGGACGACCGGGTCGGTGGCCTGCTCACCTACGGCATCCCCGACTTCAAGATGGAGAAGGTCCAGGTCACGCGCCGGCTGGAGCAGATGGAGGCCGAGGGCACGATCTTCCGCACGGGGGTCGAGGCCGGGACCACCATCACCGGTGAGGAGCTGCTCGAGCGGTACGACGCCGTCGTCCTCGCGACCGGCTCCACCGTGGCCCGCGAGGTCCCGGTGCCGGGGCGTGAGCTCGACGGCGTCGTGCTCGCCATGGACTACCTCGTCCAGTCCAACCGGGTGGTCGCCGGGGACGTCGTCCCCGACCAGATCCTCGCCACCGGCAAGGACGTCGTGGTCATCGGCGGTGGAGACACCGGCTCCGACTGCTTCGGCACCGCCAAGCGCCAGGGCGCCCGGTCGGTCACCCAGATCGACATCAACGTGCGCCGGCCCGACGAGCGCGCACCCGGCGAGCCGTGGCCGATGGACCCCCGCGTCTTCACCGTCTCGACCTCCCACGAGGAGGGCGGGGAGCGGGTCTTCGGCACCGCGACCCTCGAGCTCCTGTCCGACGGCTCCGCCGGTGAGGGCAAGGTCAGCCACGTCCGCCTCGTCGAGGTGGTCCGCCACGCGGACCGGTCCACGACGCCGGTCGAGGGCACCGAGCGGATCATCCCCGCCCAGCTCGTCCTCATCGCCATCGGGTTCTCCGGGGTGCCGCGCGAGGGCCTCGTGGAGCAGCTCGGGCTCGAGGTCGACGAGCGCGGGCGTGTCGTCCACGACGAGACGTTCGCCACGTCCGTGCCCGGCGTCTTCGTCGCCGGCGACGCGGGCCGCGGCCAGTCGCTCATCGTGTGGGCAATTGCGGAGGGCCGGTCCTGCGCGGCAACCGTGGACCGCTACCTCGGCGGGGGCACCGCGCTGCCCGCCCCGGTGAGCCGTTCCAGCGCGCCGATCGGGGCCGACATCGCCGGACTGGCGCGCTAGCGCAGCGAGGGGGACGTTCGCTGGCCGAACGTCCCCCTCGCGAGGTCCGATTCGGGCGATAGGGTGACAACCATGCGTAGAGCGAAGATCGTGTGCACCATCGGCCCGGCAACGGAGTCCGCAGACCAGATCCAGGCCCTTGTCGACGCGGGGATGGACGTGGCGCGGATCAACCGCAGCCACGGCGACGCCTCCGAGCACGAGGCCGTGTACCACCGGGTGCGCGACGCCGCCCAGGCCTCCGGCCGCGCGGTCGCGGTGCTCGTCGACCTGCAGGGCCCCAAGATCCGCCTCGGGCGGTTCGTCGAGGGCGAGGTCGAGCTCGTCGAGGGCCAGACCTTCACCATCACCACCGAGGACGTCCCCGGTACCGCCGAGATGGCCTCGACGACCTACTCGGGCCTCCCGGGCGACTGCAAGCCCGGTGACCGCATCCTCATCGACGACGGCCGCGTCGCGGTGCGGATCCTCGAGGTCGACGGCCCGCGCGTCGTCACCCGCGTCGAGGTCGCCGGCCCCGTCTCCAACAACAAGGGCCTCAACCTCCCCGGTGTCGCCGTCAGCGTCCCCGCCCTGTCCGAGAAGGACAAGGAGGACCTGCGCTGGGCCGTGCGCCTCGGTGCCGACCTCATCGCGCTGTCCTTCGTGCGCAGCGCGGCGGACATCGACGACGTCCACGCGATCATGGACGAGGAGGGACGCCGCGTCCCCGTCGTCGCCAAGATCGAGAAGCCGCAGGCGGTCGACAACCTCGTCGAGATCGTCGACGCGTTCGACGGCATCATGGTCGCCCGCGGCGACCTCGGCGTCGAGCTGCCCCTCGAGGAGGTGCCGGTCGTCCAGAAGCTGGCGGTCGAGCTCGCCCGTCGCAACGCCAAGCCGGTCATCGTCGCCACCCAGGTGCTCGACTCGATGATCACCAACCCGCGCCCGACCCGCGCCGAGGTGTCCGACTGCGCCAACGCCATCCTCGACGGTGCCGACGCGGTCATGCTCTCCGGTGAGACCTCGGTGGGCCAGTTCCCGATCGAGGCCGTCCGCACGATGGCGCGCATCGTCGAGCACACCGAGGAGGAGGCCAGCGACCGCATCGCGCCGCTCGGCACCACCCCGCACACCCGTGGTGGCGTCATCACCCGCGCGGCCGCCGAGATCGGCGAGCTCCTCGGGGTCAAGTACCTCGTGACCTTCACCCAGTCCGGTGACTCCGCCCGCCGCATGTCGCGGCTGCGCTCCTCGATCCCGCTCCTGGCCTTCACGCCGCTCACCTCCACGCGCAACACCCTCGCGCTGAGTTGGGGCGTGCAGACCTACGAGGTGCCCGAGGTGACCCACACCGACGACATGGTCGCCCACGTCGACAAGGTCCTCCGCAGCTCCGGCCTCGCCGAGGAGGGTGACCGCGTCGTCATCGTCGCGGGCATGCCCCCCGGCAAGGTCGGCACGACCAACTCGATCCGCGTCCACCGGCTCGGGGAGCTCCCCCAGTCCTGAGGTCGCTGACCGTCGGCGCCGGCCGTCCCCCTCGGGGGGCGGCCGGCGTCCGTCTTCCCGGCCTCAGCCGCGCAGCTGGTCGGCGAGGACGGCGGGGTCGGTCGTCGGCAGGTCGCACACGAAGCCGCGGCAGGCGTAGGCCGTCGGCAGGCCGTCACGTTCGGTACGTCCCTCGAGCAGCTGCGGGGGAGCGCCGCGGCCCACCGCGAGCACGAGGCCGGGCGCGCTCGAGCGCCGGGCGACGGACGCCAGCGCGCCGGTACGGGGGTCCTCGCGGTCCCCGACGACGGCGACCTGTCGCGGTCCGTCGAGCGCGGCCTCCGCGGTGGCCAGCGCCCAGCCCGCGGCCCGGGGGTAGCGCACGGCGATGACGGCCACCCGTCCCAGCGCCGCCTCGGCCTCCTCGCGGGCCGCGGTGTCACCGGTGAGCGCGCTCCAGGTGAGGAGCGCGCCCGCGGCGACGGCATGCCCCGAGGGCGTCGGTCCGTCGGCCGGATCGGCCGGGCGGCCGAGCCGCGCGACGGCGGGGTCGGTGGCGTCGTCGGCGGTGTCGAAGACGGTGCCGTCGGTGCCCGCGAACCGGCTGCGCACGGTGTCGAGCAGCCGTCCTGCGGCTGCGAGGAGGGCGGCGTCGCCCGTGACCTGGTGGAGCGTGAGCAGGCCCTCGGCCAGGGCGGCGTAGTCCTCGAGGACGGCCGGACTCGTGCCGGCGGCCCCGTCGCGTGACGTCCGCACCAGGCGACCGTCCCGCTCCTGCACGCGGAGGACGAGGGAGGCAGCCTCCTCCGCCGCGTGCACCCACTCCGGCCGCTCGAGGAGGGCTCCCGCCTCGGCCAGCGCGGTGACGGCGTACCCGTTCCACGCGGCGACGACCTTGTCGTCGCGAGCGGGCCGCGGCCGGGCCTCGCGGACTGCGTGCAGGGCGGCGCGGACGCGCTCGTAGCGCGCGGGGTCCGTCGGGTCGGAGGGGAGCTGGAGGACCGAGGCGCCCTCCTCGAAGGTGCCGTCGGGGGTGACCCCCCAGACCTCCGCCGCCCACGCGCCGTCCTCCTCCCCGAGCGCCTCGTGCAGCTGCTCCGGGGTCCATACGGAGAAGGCGCCCTCTCCGCCGGGGGAGTCGGCGTCGAGCGAGGAGGCGAACCCGCCCTCCGGGGTGCGCAGCTCGGCGAGCATCCAGCCGGCGGTCTCCTCGGCCACGCGGCGGGCGAGCGGGGATCCGGTCTGCCGCCACCAGTGGGTGTAGACGCGGAGCAGCAGAGCGTTGTCGTAGAGCATCTTCTCGAAGTGCGGCACCGTCCACGTCTCGTCGACGCTGTACCGGGCGAACCCGCCGGCGAGCTGGTCGTAGATGCCGCCGCGGGCCATCGCGGTGAGCGTCCCCTCGGCCATCTCCAGCGCCCGGGTGTCGCCCGTCCGTGCGGCGCGGCGCAGGAGCCACTCGCAGACCATCGAGGGCGGAAACTTCGGCGCCCCGCCGAACCCTCCGTGGCGCGCGTCGTAGCTCGCCGCGAGGGTGTCCAGCGCGCGGGAGAGGACGTCCTCGTCCAGCGGTGCGGGTGGGGCCGGGGCGGCGACCTGCGCGAGGTGGGCGCGGACCCGCTCACCGGTGCGCTCGAGGTCGGCGCGCTGCTCGCGCCACGCCCGCGACACCGCCTCGAGGACCTGCGGGAAGGACGGCGTGCCGAAGCGGGGGACCGGCGGGAAGTAGGTGCCGCAGAGGAACGGGGTGCCCTCCGGCGTCGTGAAGACCGTCATGGGCCAGCCACCCCGGCCGGTCATCGCCTGTGTCGCCGCCATGTAGACCGCGTCGACGTCCGGCCGCTCCTCGCGGTCCACCTTGACATTGACGAACCCGGTGTTCATCAGCTCCGCCGTCGCCTCGTCCGCGAAGGACTCGTGGGCCATGACGTGGCACCAGTGGCACGCTGCGTAGCCCACCGACACGAGGAGGGGGACGTCCCTGCGCCGCGCCTCGGCGAAGGCGTCCTCGCCCCACTCGTACCAGTCCACCGGGTTGTCCCCGTGCTGCTGGAGGTAGGGGCTCTGGGCGCGGGTGAGTCGGTTGGCCATGCCACCCACGCTAGGTGCGCCCAGCGGTCACCGCGCGGCATCGTCGTTCATGTGCCGGCTGGGGACGCAACAGGGCGAGGGCCGTTGCCGACCCTCGCCCTGGAGAAGCTCAACAGCTCAGACGCGACACCAGTACCACCAGCCGACGACCTGGCAGAAGGAGAGGTTGGGGCTCACCTCGCTGCCGCCGGGCTCGAGACCCGGGGCGGTCACGGGGGCGCCGGGCAGCTCGAGGCTGTCCGGCGCAGCGGTGGCGGGCGCCATGGAGAGCCCGATGACGGCGACAGCGACGGCGGTCGCCCGGACCAGGGTGCGCTTCATCTTTGCCTCATTCTCGTGGTGGTGGAGGGGACATGGAGGTCAATCGTCATGTTCGCGTCCACCCCGGGCGGAGTGCATCCTACGAAAGGAGGAGAGGCACCCTCCGGCAGCATGATTTCTGCAGGTGCAGCAAATCAGCGCACGAGGCGCCGTTCGTAGGCGTGGACGACGATCTCGAGGCGCGAGCCGACCCCCATCTTTCGCATGATCGAGGAGACGTGGGTCTTCACGGTGGTCTCGGCCACGAACAGCTCCTCGGCGATCTGGCCGTTGGACCGTCCGCGGCAGAGCAGCTCGAGGACCTCCTGCTCCCTGCCGGAGAGGCCGATGTCGGAGGCGTCGGCCGTGCTCGGGGACCGCAGGAGGTAGTTGTCGATGAGGCGATCGGTCGGACCCGGGGAGACGACGCGGTTGCCGCTGTGCGCCCGGCGGATCGACTGGACGAGGTCCTGGGGGCTCGTGTTCTTCAGGAGGAAGCCCGCCGCGCCGGCGTCGAGCGCCTCGAGGAGGAACTCGTCCTCGTCGAACGTGGTGAGCAGGACGATGCGCAGCTCCGGGAACTCCTTGCGCAGCTGCTGGGTGGCCTCGATGCCCGTCATCGTCGGCATCTGGATGTCCATGATGACGAGGTCCGGCGTGTGCTGCCGGACGAGGTCGCGCACCTTGTGGCCGTCGTCGCCCGTCCCGACGACCTCGACGTCGTCGGCGGTCGCGACGTAGCTCTGGAGCGTGGCGAGGACCATCGGGTCGTCATCGACGAGCAGCACCCGGATGGTGGGTGTCGTCCCGGTCTGGCGGTCGGTTCCCTCAGTGCTGTGCTGCACGCTCTACCTGTCCTTCGCTAGCGGAACTGATCGTCGGGATCAGGGCCTGGATGATCCACCTGCCATCATGATGTCGTACCGCGAGGCTCCCGCCGACAGCCTCCACCCGTTCACGGGCGCCGATGAGGCCGACCCCGGAGCTCAGGGCTGTGTCGACGCGGCCGCCCTCCCGCACGTCGTTGATGAAGAGGGCGCGGGTCTCGGTGTCCGTGCGCTCGACCATGACGGTGCACGGGGAGCCGGGCTCGGCGTACTTGACCATGTTCGCCGTGCACTCCTGGATGACGCGCACGAGCGCGGTACGGACCGACAGGGGCATGGGCAGGTCGATCTGGTCCTCGAGGTGCACGCGCAGCTCGTGGCCCATCCGCCCGAGCGTCTGTCGGGCGTCCTCCAGGGCGCGCTGCACCGTCGACGTCGATGCGAGCACGGTTGGGATGGCGTCGGGCGTGCGGGTCTGGAGGGTGTCCTCGGACCGCAGGATCTTGAGCACGCCGCGCATGCTCACGACCGACTGGCGGCCTGCGGCGATCGCGTGGTCGATCTCCTCGAGCGCCTTCGGCGTCCCGAGGCCGACGAGCTTGGCGCGCTCGAGCGCCATGATCATCGCGGTGATGTCGTGGATGGACGTGTCGTGCAGCTCGCGGGCGAGATCGCGGCGCTGGCGGCCGAGCTGGGCCTGGGAAGCCAGCCGGATCTCCTCGACGGAGCTTCGCCAGAAGCGCACTCCCTCCCCGAGCAGGCAGGGGATGAGGAAGACGGTGAGCCAGGTGGCGAGGTCCGCGAGCGGCTGCTCGGTGCGTTGGAGCGAGGTGAGCGCGCCGACCATGAGGAGGGCGTAGGCGTAGCCGAACTGCCGTACCTGCGTGGCGACGAGCAATCCTGTCATGAGCAGGGGCACGACGATCATCAGGGAGACGGGGTCGACGCTGACCCACATCTCCACGACGAGGAAGGGGATCGAGACGGCCGCTGAGGCGAGGGGCCAGCGTGGCATCCCGACGAGGGTGAGGACCGCGGCCGCTCGCACGACGGTCTGCAGTGGCGTGAGGCCCTGGATGTGGCTGAGGTAGACCTCCCACCCCAGCAGCGCGAGGGCGAGGATGTAGAGCACGATCCGGGCGCGCTCGGCCCACCGCGTCTGTGAGCCCGACTCTCCCCCGAGCCGGACGGCGGCGCGAGCGGTTCGCGTCCGCAGCCGGTGCAAGAGCTCCATCCTCCGAATGCTTCCACAGCGGGGCGACCCGGGGGGAGACTCCGCCGCAGACGTTGGGAGCGCGCGCCCGGGGCGCGCGCTCCCAGCTCCCCGGTGGCACTCGGCCGCTCGCCGTGCGCCCTGCACCCTCCCGCGCAACACTCGCAGTCCGGAGTGACCCGGATCACATCGAGCAGTGAGCACCGGGTCCAGGACACGGAGGGGAAACATGTACTTCCACAAGCAAGAGCTCCAGTTCAAGTCCACACCCGACAAGCCGGACGCCGTCTACGCCCGCAAGCTCCAGGAGGTGCTGGGCGGGCAGTACGGCGAGATCAGCGTCGCTATGCAGTACGCCTTCCAGGGGTGGAACATGCACCTGCCTGGCAAGTACCGGGACCTCGTCTTCGGCATCGGGGCCGAGGAGTTCGGTCACGTCGAGATGCTCGCGACGATGATCGCGCAGCTCCTCGAGAAGGCCCCGCTCGGTATCACCGAGGACGCCGTCCAGGACGACCCGACCGTCGCCGCCGTCGTCGGGGGCATGGACGTCCAGCACGCCATCGTCGCCGGGGCCGGCGCCCGTCCGGTGGACTCCAACGGCAACCCCTGGCAGGGGTCCTTCATCACCGCGAGCGGCAACCTCTACGCGGACTTCATCGCCAACGCGAACGCCGAGATGCAGGGCCGGGTCCAGGTGGCCCGGCTGTACCACATGACGGACGACGCGGGCGTGCGGGACCTGCTCGCCTTCCTCCTCGCCCGCGACACGATGCACCAGAACCAGTGGCTGCGGGCTGTCGAGGAGCTCAAGGCGGACGGGCTGGAGTCGCTCCCGGTGCCGAGCAACTTCCCGCAGAAGAAGGAGCACACCGAGGTCTCCTACCAGTACCTCAACTTCTCCGACGGGCAGCAGGCCAAGGACGGCGGGTGGGCCTCGGGGCCGTCGGTCGACGGCAAGGGCGAGCACACCTACCACGAGGGCCCGACGACGTCGGCACCCATGCCGCCGCCCACCCGGCCCGACGCCCGCTACTACGGCACCACCGACCTGCCGAACACCGTCGAGAAGATCGCCGGCACCGTGCAGGACAAGCTCCACAGGGAGTGACGTCCCGCGCGCACCTCACCCTGGGACACCCCTGGGAGCCGTGGGACGCCCCCTACGCGGGCTGCTGACACCGCACAGGGGCGTCCCAGAGGAGTGACGGCGACCCCCGCCCGCGGCAGCGGCGACCCATCGCAGGTGGCCGGGCGCCGTAGCGGCTAGCGTCCGTCGGGTGGGAGGCAGCGGGGGGAGCGGGTCCCACCGGGAGCAACCGGTGGCGGAGTCCACCCGCGCCCTCGTCGTCACCGGGCTCCTGCTGCTCACCTGCGCCTCGGGCGTGGTCGACGCCCTCTGCTACTTCAGCCTCGACCAGGTGTTCGCCGGCAACATGACCGGCAACGTCCTGTTCCTCGGGTTCGCCCTCGTCGGCGAGGCGGGCAACCCGGTGAACAACGGCATCGCGGTCCTCGGGTTCCTCGTGGGTGCGACGGCGGCCGGGCGGCTCGTGCCCCACGGGCGCCGGGACGTCGTGCCCACGTCGACGCTGTGGACGCTCGCCGGCGGCACCACGTTCGCCGCGCTGCTCTGCGGCGCGTGGGTCCTGGCGGGCGACCTCGGCACCGGGGGCACGCTTGCCGTCAGCGCCCTGCTCTCGGTCGTCATGGGGTCCCAGCTCAACGCGGTCAAGCCGATCGGCAACGCGAACATCACGACGGTCGTCGTCACCGGCACCCTGGGCAACCTCGCGCGCGACAGCCGCCTCGCGGGCGCCCCACCCGACGTCCACTCGAACTGGGTCGACCGGTCGCTCGCCGTCGTCGCCCTCGCGCTGGGTGCGGCTGCCGGTGCCGCCCTCGACCGACGGGTCTCGCCCGCCGCCGCGCTCGGACTCGCCGTCGTCCTCATGCTCGCGGGCGCCGCGGTGCTGCTCGTCGTCCGCCGCAGGCAGCTCACGGCGCGACGCGCGGCGCTGCAGGCCGGGTGAGATGTGTGACGTGTCCTGCACCGACCGGCCTCCGCGGGCCGTCCGCGGCCGCCGGGGGAGCGTCGGTCCGGCGGGGTCCCGAGCCGGGCAGTTCCGCGCGGGTCCGCGCAAGGTGGTGCCCCGAGTGGGATTCGAACCCACACTGGATCGGGTTTGAGCCGATTGCCTCTGCCGGTTGGGCTATCGGGGCGCCGTCGAGCGACTGAGGCCGCCCACCGAGTAGGCTAACCGGCGTGACTGAGAACAACGAAGCAGCCGGCGAGGCCGCCACCGCAGATGACATCGTCCTGCCCGTCCGGGAGGACGCGCCCAAGGCTCCCGCGGGCGAGGCGCGTCGCGTCGTCGTCGCGGAGGACGAGACCCTCATCCGCCTCGACATCGTCGAGACGCTCAAGGAGGCCGGTTACGACGTCGTCGGCGAGGCCCCCGACGGTGAGACCGCCGTGCGACTCGTCACCGAGCTCGAGCCCGACGTCGTCGTCATGGACGTCAAGATGCCCGGGATGGACGGCATCTCCGCCGCCGAGAAGATCATGGCCGACCGCACCTGCGCCGTCGTCATGCTCACCGCGTTCTCCCAGACCGAGCTCGTCGAGCGTGCGCGCGACGCCGGTGCGATGGCCTACGTCGTCAAGCCGTTCACGACGGCCGACCTGCTGCCGGCGCTCGAGATCGCCGTCTCCCGCTTCCAGGAGATCAGCTCGCTGGAGTCGGAGATCGCCGACCTCAACGAGCGGTTCGAGACCCGCAAGCGCGTCGACCGCGCCAAGGGCCTGCTCATGACGAAGATGGGCCTCACCGAGCCCGAGGCGTTCCGCTGGATCCAGAAGACGTCGATGGACCGCCGCCTGACCATGCGCGAGGTCGCCGACGCCGTCATCGACCAGGTCGGCAGCAAGTAGCCGACGCGCCGCCTACGGGCGGTCGACGAGCATGCAGGTGAGACGGGCGGTGCACACGCGCCGCCCGTCCTCGTCGTCCACGGCGATCTCGTAGGTCGCCAGCCGGCTCCCCAGGTGCAGTGGAGTGGCGACGGCGGTCACCCAGCCGGACCGCACCGCGCGATGGTGCGTGGCATTGAGCTCGACGCCGACGGCGCCGCGTCCCTGCCCGGCGTGCAGCGTCGCGGCCACGGAGCCGACGGTCTCGGCGAGCGCCGCCGATGCGCCGCCGTGGAGCAGCCCGACGACCTGGGTGTTGCCCTCGACCGGCATGCGCGCCGTGACGTTCTGCGCACTCGCGGTGACGAACTCGATGCCGAGCCGCTCGGTGAGGGTGCCGGGATGGCCGACGGTGGCCTGGAGACGAGCGAGGAGGTCGAGGTCGGTCATGGGCCCAGCCTGCCACGGGCCCGAGCGGCGGTGGCGCGCGGTGTCGGTACGGGCACCTAGGGTTGGGGCGTGAGCACGAGCACCGAGCGACCCCGTCTCCTTCTCATCGACGGCCACTCGATGGCCTACCGCGCGTTCTACGCGTTGCCCGTGGAGAACTTCTCCACGACCACCGGGCAGCCGACCAACGCGGTCTTCGGCTTCACATCGATGCTGATCAACCTCCTCGCGGCGGAGAGCCCCACGCACGTCGCGGTGGCGTTCGACTCGGGCCGCACCACCTTCCGCACCGAGCAGTACAGCGAGTACAAGGCCACCCGGGACCAGACGCCCGAGCCGTTCAAGGGGCAGGTCGACCTCATCGTCGAGGTGCTCGACGCGATGGGCATCCCCTCCCTCAAGAAGGAGAACATCGAGGCGGACGACATCCTCGCGACGCTCGCCACGCAGGGCGCCGCCGACGGGCTCGACGTCCTCGTCTGCTCGGGCGACCGCGACACCTTCCAGCTCGTGCGCGAGGACGTCACGGTCCTCTACCCGGTCCGTGGCGTCTCCACGCTCACGCGGATGACCCCCGATGCCGTCGTCGAGAAGTACGGGGTCCCGCCCGAGCGTTACCCCGACGTCGCCGCGCTCGTCGGTGAGACCAGCGACAACCTCCCCGGCGTGCCGGGCGTCGGGCCGAAGACCGCCGCGAAGTGGGTCGTCGCCTACGACGGCCTCGACAACGTCCTCGCCCGCGCTGGGGAGATCAAGGGCAAGGCCGGGGAGTCGCTGCGCGCCAACCTCGAGCAGGTCGCGCTCAACCGCCAGATCAACCGCCTCCTCACCGACGTCGAGCTGCCGGTCAAGGTCGACGACCTCGCGCGCCGACCCATCCATCGCGAGTCGGTGCACGAGGTGTTCGACGCCCTCGAGTTCGCCGTGCTGCGCGAGCGGCTCTTCGCCAGCCTCCCGGCCGAGACCCCGCCCGCCCCGGAGCAGGGCGTCGAGCTCACCGTCGAGACCCCCGCACGGGGTGAGCTGGCCGGCTGGCTCGAGCCGCGCCGCGCTGCGCTGCTCGGCGTCGACGTCACCGGCACGGCCGCGCAGGGCACCGGCGACGCGTGGGCGCTGTCCATCGCCGACGACGCCGCGACCGCCGTCACTCTCGACCTCACCGACATCTCGCCGGAGGACGACAAGGCCCTCGCCGACTGGCTCGCCGACGCCTCGGCGCCCAAGGCGCTGCACGACGCCAAGGCTGCCATCCACGCGCTGTCCGGCCGCGGCCTGGAGCTCGCCGGGCTCACGTTCGACACCGCCGTCGCCGCCTACCTGTGCCGGCCCGACAACCGCCGGTACGACCTGTCGGACCTCAGCGTGCGCTACCTCCGCCGCGAGCTCGAGGCCGAGGAGGACGCCACCGGCCAGGGCATGCTCGTGCTCGACGAGGCGAACGCGGGCAAGCAGGCGGCCGTGCGTGCCGTCGCCGTTCGCGACCTCGTCGACGTCCTCCAGGGCGAGCTCGAGGACCGTGGGGCGGGGCACCTGCTCGCCGACCTCGAGCTGCCCGTCCTCGAGGTGCTCGCGCGGATGGAGCGCTCCGGCATCGCCGCGGACCTCGGGTACTTCGAGGAGCTCGAGAAGCGCTTCGGCGCGGCCGTGGACGACGCCGCCCAGCAGGCGTACGCCGTCATCGGGCACGAGGTGAACCTCTCCTCCCCGAAGCAGCTCCAGGAGGTGCTGTTCACCGAGCTCGACATGCCGAAGACGAAGAAGACCAAGACCGGCTACACGACCGACGCCGACGCCCTGGCCGACCTCTTCGCCAAGACCGAGCACCCGTTCCTCGCCCACCTGCTCGCCCACCGTGACGCCATCCGGCTGCGGCAGACCGTCGAGGGCCTGCTCCGCTCGGTCGCGCCCGACGGGCGCATCCACACGACGTTCAACCAGACCATCGCGGCGACGGGGCGGCTCAGCTCCACAGACCCGAACCTGCAGAACATCCCGGTGCGGACCGAGGAGGGGCAGCGGATCCGGCGCGGCTTCGTCGTCGGCGAGGGTTACGCGACCCTCCTCACCGCCGACTACTCCCAGATCGAGATGCGCATCATGGCGCACCTGTCGCAGGACCCGGGGCTCATCGCCGCGTTCCGCAGCGGGGAGGACCTCCACTCCTACGTCGGCTCCCGGGTCTTCGAGGTGCCCACCGACCAGGTGACCGGCGCGATGCGGGCGAAGATCAAGGCGATGAGCTACGGCCTGGCCTACGGGCTCTCGGCGTTCGGGCTCTCCCGTCAGCTGCGCATCGAGGTCTCCGAGGCCCGCAACCTCATGGACGACTACTTCGAGAGGTTCGGGGGCGTGCGCGACTACCTGTCCGGCGTCGTGGACGAGGCGCGTCGCACCGGCTACACCGAGACGATCATGGGCCGCCGGCGCTACCTGCCCGACCTCACGAGCGACAACCGCCAACGGCGCGACATGGCCGAGCGGATGGCGCTCAACGCCCCGATCCAGGGCAGCGCGGCGGACATCATCAAGGTGGCGATGGTCCAGGTCGAGCAGGCGCTCACCGAGGCGGGGCTCCGCTCGCGCCTGCTGCTCCAGGTGCACGACGAGCTCGTCCTGGAGGTCGCGGCGGGGGAGGAGGAGACCGTCGAGTCCCTCGTCCGCACGCACATGGCCGGCGCCGCGGACCTCCTCGTCCCGCTCGACGTCTCCGTCGGCCTCGGCCGCTCCTGGCACGACGCCGCCCACTGACCACCCGCCGCCGCCCACACCCGCCCCCATCCACACGGGGGCGGTCTGGGTTCCCCGCGCCGACAGCCGAGTTCCGCGCGAGAGCGGACTTCTGCGCGAGAGCGGACTTCCGCGCGAGAGCCGACTTCCGCGCGAGAGCGGACTTCCGCGCGAGAGCGGACTTCCGCACGACAGCCGAGTTCTGCGCGAGAGCGGACTTCCGCGCGACAGCCGACTTCTGCACGGGATCGCTGTCCCGGTGTGCCCGCGGCTGACGCGAGTCGCCCGGTCGGCGACCTGCGACCGAGGGGAGAGGATGGACCCATGAGTCGCGTGGGGTTCTACGACGTCGATGCTGCAGCGGCGGCGCGGGCGAACGGCAGGTGGTGGAGCGAGAACGCGGGCGAGTACATCGACGAGCACGGGGCGTTCCTCGGGGACGCGGACTTCCGCTGGTGTCCCGAGGGCCTGCGCGAGGAGGACGCGCGGCTCCTCGGCGACGTCGAGGGCCTGCGCGTGCTCGAGGTCGGCGCGGGCGCTGGGCAGTGCTCACGTTGGCTGGCGGGGCGCGGCGCTGATGTCCTCGCCACGGACATCGCGCCCGGGATGGTGGCACAGTCGGCCGAGCTGGACCGGCGCACCGGCCGGCGAGTGCCCGCCGTCGTGGCGGACGCCCGGGCCCTCCCGCTCGCCGACGACTCCTTCGACGTCGCCTTCACGGCGTTCGGCGCGATTCCCTTCGTGCCTGACGCCCAGCGGGTGCACGCCGAGGTTGCCCGGGTCCTGCGGCCCGGCGGGCGCTGGGTCTTCGCCGTCGTCCACCCCGTGCGGTGGATCTTCCCCGACGATCCGTCCCCCGAGGGGATGCGGGTCCTGCGCTCGTACTTCGACCGCACGCCCTACGTCGAGACCGACGACGCCGGCGCACCGCTGTACGCGGAGTACCACCGCACGTTCGGAGACCACGTCCGCGAGGTGGCGGCGGCCGGCCTGGTGATCGACGACGTCGTCGAGCCGGAGTGGCAGGAGGGGAACCTCCAGGTCTGGGGCGGGTGGGGACCTCACCGCGGCCGGTACGTGCCCGGCACCGCCATCTTCGTCACGCACCTTCCCCGCTGACGGCGCGTCGCGGGAGCCTCGACGTCCAGAAGTCGGCTCTCGCGCAGAAGTCGCTGTCGCGAGCAACTCGGCTCTCGCGCAGAAGTCGGCTCTCGCGCAGAAGTCGGCTGTCGCGAGCAACTCGGCTCTCGCGCAGAAGTCGGCTGTCGCGGGTGAAGGGGGACGGGGAGAAGCGGTCTGGGACCTCGGGTGGGTGAGGTGTGTGATGTGCATGGATAGTGTTGTCGTCGGAATCACACTCGTCCTTTCCCCACAGACCCAGGGAGTACCTCGTGCGAATCGGCCTCCTCACCGGCGGCGGCGACTGCTCCGGACTCAACGCCGCCATCCGTGCCGTCGTCAAGCACGGCATCGGTGAGTACGGGCACTCCATCATCGGGTTCCGCAACGGCTGGAAGGGCGTGGCCGAGGGGGACGTCCGTCCGCTGACCCGCAGCGACATCCGCGGGGTCCTCGACACCGGCGGCACCCTGCTCGGGACGGCCCGCTACCACCCGCACAGCGCCGACGGCGGCCTCGACGCCGTCCGCAGCACGCTGGAGAACGAGCGGATCGAGGCCCTCATCTGCATCGGTGGGGACGGCACGCTCCACGCGGCGAGCAAGGTCGCCGAGACGGGCGTGAAGATCGTCGCGATCCCGAAGACCATCGACAACGACGTGGCCGGGACCGACCGCTCGATCGGCTTCGACACGGCGGTCCACGTCGCCACGGACGCGATCGACCGCATCCACACGACGGCGGAGAGCCACAACCGGGTCATGGTCGTCGAGGTCATGGGCCGGTCCGCGGGCTGGATCGCCGTCCAGGCCGGTATCGCCGGTGGCGCGGAGTTGGTCCTCACCCCGGAGGCGCCCTTCGACATCGACAGGATCGCCCGCTACCTCCGGCACCGGCACCGTGCCCACGCGTCGTTCTCCATCGTCGTGGTCGCCGAGGGCGCCGTGCCGGCGGAGGGCACCTCGATGGAGTGGCAGACGAAGTACGGCAGGTTCGGCGAGATCGTCTCCGGGGCCATCAGCGAGCGCGTCGCCGCGGAGATCCAGGAGCGCACCGGGTTCGACACGCGAGTGACGGTCCTCGGGCACGTCCAGCGCGGCGGCACGCCGCTGCCCTCGGACCGCATCCTCGGCTCGCGCTTCGGCGTGGCCGCCGTCGACGCGCTCCAGCAGGGCCGCACCTCGGTGATGACGGCACTGCGAGGGGAGGAGGTCATCCTGGTCCCGCTCGAGGAGGTCGCCGGCAAGGCCAAGCCCGTCCCGCCCGAGCTCATCAGGACGGCCAACGCGCTTTCCTGACGGGGGAGTGGCGTGCTTGTCCCCACGGTCGACGATGGTTAGAATATTTGCCGGTGACGTGTGCTCGCGGCCGGCGACACTCTGGTGGATCAGCTCCGCCAGGCCTGTGGGTCGCGGTGCGCGTACCGACAACCAGTATCCGCACTATTCCCTGTCCGCATCGGAGTCCGTAACTCAATGACCATCACCACGCCCACTCAGCCGACTGCCCCGCAGGTCGCCATCAACGACATCGGGTCGGCCGAGGAGCTCCTCGCCGCTATCGACGAGACCATCAAGTACTTCAACGATGGTGACATCGTCGAGGGCACCGTCGTCAAGGTCGACCGGGACGAGGTTCTCCTCGACATCGGTTACAAGACCGAGGGCGTCATCCTCTCCCGCGAGCTGTCGATCAAGCACGACGTCGACCCCGACGAGGTCGTCTCCGTCGGTGACAAGATCGAGGCCCTGGTCCTCCAGAAGGAGGACAAGGAGGGTCGCCTGCTCCTGTCCAAGAAGCGCGCGCAGTACGAGCGGGCCTGGGGCACCATCGAGAAGATCAAGGAGGAGGACGGCGTCGTCACCGGCACCGTCATCGAGGTCGTCAAGGGCGGCCTCATCCTCGACATCGGACTCCGCGGCTTCCTGCCGGCCTCCCTGGTGGAGATGCGTCGCGTCCGCGACCTCCAGCCGTACGTGGGCAAGGAGCTCGAGGCCAAGATCATCGAGCTCGACAAGAACCGCAACAACGTCGTGCTCTCGCGCCGCGCCTGGCTCGAGCAGACGCAGTCCGAGGTCCGCTCGACCTTCCTGCAGACCCTGCAGAAGGGCCAGGTCCGCCAGGGCGTCGTCTCCTCGATCGTCAACTTCGGTGCGTTCGTGGACCTCGGCGGCGTCGACGGTCTCGTCCACGTCTCCGAGCTGTCCTGGAAGCACATCGACCACCCGAGCGAGATCGTCGAGGTCGGCCAGGAGGTCACCGTCGAGGTTCTCGACGTCGACATGGACCGCGAGCGCGTCTCCCTGTCGCTCAAGGCGACGCAGGAGGACCCGTGGCAGGCCTTCGCCCGCACGCACGCCATCGGTCAGGTCGTGCCGGGTAAGGTCACCAAGCTCGTCCCCTTCGGTGCGTTCGTCCGCGTCGAGGACGGCATCGAGGGCCTCGTCCACATCTCCGAGCTGGCCGTGCGCCACGTCGAGGTCCCCGAGCAGGTCGCGAAGGTCGGCGACGAGGTGTTCGTCAAGGTCATCGACATCGACCTCGACCGTCGCCGGATCTCGCTGTCCCTCAAGCAGGCCAACGAGGGCGTCGACCCGAGCAGCGACGACTTCGACCCGTCGCTCTACGGCATGGCCGCGGAGTACGACGAGCAGGGCAACTACAAGTACCCCGAGGGCTTCGACCCGGAGACCAACGAGTGGCTCGAGGGTTACGACGCCCAGCGCGAGGCCTGGGAGGCGCAGTACGCCGAGGCCCACGCTCGCTGGGAGGCCCACAAGAAGCAGGTTGCGGCCGCGATGGAGGCCGACGTCGAGGCGTCGACCACCACGAGCAGCAGCACCAGCAGCAGCTCCGGTGGTGGCGCTCCCACCACCTACACCTCGGCCCCGGCCGAGGTGGGCGGCACCCTTGCTTCCGACGAGGCGCTCGCCGCGCTGCGTGAGAAGCTGACCGGCAACTGACCGGCTGAACCACGACGGCGGCCCGTCACCCGAGAGGGTGGCGGGCCGCCGTCGTTGTGTCCCGGCCCGGCTCCGGGGCGCCGGGAGGTCCCTGCCGGCGGCGGGTTAGGCTCGCCTCATGAGTGCCATCGCCTCCACTTTCCGCCAGGAGCGCGTGCGTCACGTCCTGGGCACCCGGACCCTGCGGGTGACCGCGTGGCGCGACCTCACGCCCCGTATGCGCCGGGTGACCCTGGCCGGTCCGCTGGAGGACCTCGTCAGCCCCGGCCCCGGCGACCACGTCAAGGTCTTCTTCCCCGACCCGCTCACCGGGGTGCTCAACGCGCCCCGCGTCGTCGACGGGCAGCTCGTCCGGCCCGCCGGCGAGGTCACCGCCCGCGACTACACCCCGCTCCTGTCCGACAGCGGGGAGCTCGAGCTGGACTTCGTCCTCCACGGCGACGACGGCCCCGCCTCCCGCTGGGCCGCCCGGGTACAGCACGGTGAGGAGCTCGTCGTCGCCGGCCCGCGCGGCTCCCTGCTCCCGCCGCAGGGCCCGGACTGGTACGTCCTCGCGGGCGACGAGACCGCGCTGCCCGCCATCTCCCGCTGGCTGCGGCTGCTCCCGGCCGACGCCGACGTCACGGTCCTCGCGGAGGTCCAGGACGCCGAGGACGAGGCCTACCTCGGTGGGCTCGCCGCCGGCCGCGCGGTCACCTACCTCCGCCGCGGCGACGCCGCGCCGGGGACGACGACGCTGCTCGCGCAGGCCGTGCAGGCACTGCCGCAGCGGCCGGGCGCGGGCTTCTGGTGGCTGGCGGGCGAGGCACAGTCCCTCGTCCCGGCCCGCCGCTACCTGCGTCGTGAGCTCGGGCTCGACCCGTCCGCGGTCGACTGCAGCGGCTACTGGCGGCGCGGCGCTGCGGACCACGACCACCACGCTCCCGTGGACCCGGGGGACCAGTGAGCACCGTCCTCGTCACCGGGTTCGGCCCGTTCGGCGGGCACACCGACAACCCCGCCGCGCGGGCCGTCGAGCTGCTCGCCCGCGAGTGGGCGCCCCCCGCCGGCTCCCGCCTCGTCACCGCGGTGCTCCCCGTCTCCTTCGCCCGCGCCACCGCGCAGCTCCGTGCTCTCGTCGAGGAGCACGCGCCCGCGGTCGTCCTCGGTGTCGGGCTCGCCGCCGGCCGGAGGCGCCTCGGTCTGGAGCGCGTGGCGCTCAACCTCGTCGACGCCCGGATCCCCGACGTCGACGGCGCCCAGCCGGTCGACGTCCCCGTCCTGCCCGGTGAGCCGACGGCACGGCTGACCACCCTCCCGGTGAAGTCCGCCCTCCTCGCGCTCCAGGACGCCGGCCTGCCCGCCGAGCTGTCCCTGTCGGCCGGCACCTACGTGTGCAACGCGGTGATGTTCGCCGGACTCACCTACGCCTCGGACGACGCCGTGGCCGGGTTCCTCCACGTCCCCGACGTCGACGTCCTGCCCGTCGCCGAGACCGCCCGGGCAGTGAGCGTCGTCCTCACCACGGTGCTCGCCTCGACCACCGACGTGGTCGTGCCCGGCGGGCGCGAGCACTAGGGTCGGCGCCGTGACACGCATCGGTCTGACCGGCGGCATCGGGGCCGGCAAGTCCACCGTCGCCCGGGAGCTGGCCCGGCTCGGCGCGCTCGTCGTCGACGCCGACGCCATCGCGCGCGAGGTCGTCGCGCCGGGTACGCCGGGTCTCGCCGCGGTCGTCGCGGAGTTCGGGGACTCCGTCCTCGCACCGGACGGCGCGCTGGACCGGGCAGCGCTCGGCCGGGTCGTGTTCGCCGATCCCGCAGCCCGGGCGCGCCTCGAGGCGATCACCCACCCGCTCATCGGCGCGGAGAGCGCGCGGCGCACGGCGGCCGCGCCCCCGGGAACCGTCGTCGTCCACGACGTCCCGCTCATCGTCGAACGCGGCCTCGCGGCGCAGTACGACCTCGTCGTCGTCGTCGGGGCGGACGAGGAGGTCCGGATCGACCGCCTCGTCAGGGACCGCGGCATGACCCGGGAGGAGGCGCTGGCGAGGGTCCGGGCCCAGGCCACCGACGCCCAGCGGCGGGCGGTCGCCGACGTCTGGCTCGACAACTCCGGCACCCGGGAGGAGCTCCTCGAGAGGGTCCGCGAGCTGTGGCGGGAGCGGCTCGCGCGCTGAACAGGCGGCGGGGCGCGGACATCGACCCGCCACCGTCCGCTCCTCGCGAAGTGGCACCACCGATGTCGGGGGCCCGACGTACCGTGGACGCATGCGCCCTGTCACCGACCTCAAGCGGTCCGTCGCGCCGATCGAGGTGATCTCCGAGTACACCCCGTCGGGCGACCAGCCGACGGCGATCGCCGAGCTCACCGAGCGCCTCAAGGCGGGGGAGAAGGACATCGTCCTCCTCGGTGCCACGGGTACCGGCAAGTCCGCGACGACCGCCTGGCTCATCGAGCAGGTCCAGCGCCCCACCCTCGTCATGGCGCCGAACAAGACGCTCGCCGCGCAGCTCGCGACCGAGTTCCGCGAGCTCCTGCCGAACAACGCCGTCGAGTACTTCGTCTCCTACTACGACTACTACCAGCCCGAGGCGTACGTCCCGAGCACCGACACCTTCATCGAGAAGGACTCCTCGATCAACGACGAGGTCGAGCGGCTGCGCCACTCGGCGACGAACAGCCTGCTCACCCGGCGTGACACCGTCGTCGTCGCCTCCGTCTCGTGCATCTACGGCCTGGGCACGCCCCAGGAGTACGTCGACCGGATGGTGCAGCTCCAGGTGGGCGACGTCCTCGACCGCGACGACCTCCTGCGCCGGTTCGTCCAGATGCAGTACACCCGCAACGACCTCGCCTTCACCCGCGGGACGTTCCGTGTCCGGGGCGACACCGTCGAGATCATCCCGGTGTACGAGGAGCTGGCGATCCGCATCGAGATGTTCGGTGACGAGATCGAGGCGCTGTACACCCTGCACCCGCTCACCGGTGAGGTCGTGCGCCAGGAGCAGGCCGTCCACCTGTTCCCCGCGAGCCACTACGTCGCCGGCCCGGAGCGGATGGAGCGCGCGATCGGCACGATCGAGACCGAGCTCGCCGAGCGGCTCGAGGAGCTCGAGTCGCAGAACAAGCTGCTCGAGGCGCAGCGGCTACGGATGCGCACGACCTACGACATCGAGATGATGCGGCAGATCGGCACCTGCTCGGGCATCGAGAACTACTCGCGGCACATCGACGGCCGTGGGCCGGGCACCCCGCCCCACACGCTGCTCGACTACTTCCCCGAGGACTTCCTCCTCGTCATCGACGAGTCGCACGTCACCGTGCCCCAGATCGGGGCGATGTACGAGGGCGACATGTCCCGCAAGCGCACCCTCGTCGAGCACGGCTTCCGGCTGCCCAGCGCGATGGACAACCGGCCGCTGCGCTGGGAGGAGTTCCTCGAGCGGATTGGGCAGACCGTCTACCTCTCGGCCACCCCGGGCGCCTACGAGCTGTCCCAGTCCGACGGCGTCGTCGAACAGATCATCCGGCCCACCGGCCTCGTCGACCCCAAGGTCGTCGTCAAGCCGACCGAGGGGCAGATCGACGACCTCCTCGGGGAGATCCGCGAGCGGACCGAGCGTGACGAGCGCGTGCTCGTCACCACGCTGACGAAGAAGATGTCCGAGGACCTCACCGACTACCTCCTCGAGCGGGGGGTCAAGGTCCAGTACCTCCACTCCGAGGTCGACACACTTCGCCGGGTCGAGCTGCTCCGCGAGCTGCGGCTCGGCACCGTCGACGTCCTCGTCGGCATCAACCTGCTCCGTGAGGGCCTCGACCTGCCCGAGGTGTCCCTCGTCGCGATCCTCGACGCCGACAAGCAGGGCTTCCTGCGCTCGGCGACCTCGCTCATCCAGACCATCGGACGCGCCGCCCGCAACGTGTCCGGCGAGGTCCACATGTACGCCGACCACGTCACCCCCGCGATGGCCGAGGCGATCGAGGAGACCAGCCGGCGGCGCGCGAAGCAGATCGCGTACAACGAGGAGCACGGGATCGACCCGACGCCGCTGCGCAAGCGGATCGCCGACGTCACCGACATGCTCGCCCGGGAGGCCGTCGACACCGCCGAGCTCCTCGAGGGGGGTTACCGCCGCGCCAACATGGGGCCGGGTGGCAAGGAGCGCAAGGTCGCCGGGTCGGCCGTCCGGGAGCGGCTGGGCACCGCCGCCGCCAGCGATCTCGCCGACCTCATCCACCAGCTCAACGGTCAGATGCTCGCCGCCGCCGAGGAGCTGCAGTTCGAGCTCGCTGCCCGCCTGCGCGACGAGATCCACGACCTCAAGAAGGAGCTGCGGCAGATGCAGGCCGCGAACTGAGGCAGTGTCCCGGGGCCCGGTGATGTCGCTCACCGGGACGGTGCGTGCCCGCTCGCGGGAATTGCCGTAACGTTCTGCGCCGGAGGGGAGTATTCCCCAACGGTGGTGTCGTCAGTACGGCGGGTCAGTGCCCGCTCGGTGCCATCGGCGTACGAGGTGCGGGAGGGTTCGACCGCGGCGGACGCGGAAGAGACCTCCGGTACCTGGCCCTACGTACCGGAGGCACCGTGGAAGTACATGCCCTCGCGTGGATCATCCTCTTCGCAGTCATCATCACGATGATCACCGTCGACATCGTCGGTCACGTGCGCACACCGCACGCGCCCACCCTCAAGGAAGCGGCGTGGTGGTCGGTCGCCTACGTGGCGATGGCACTCGTCTTCGGCGTCATCGTGCTCCTCGTGTGGGGCCCCACGTACGGACTGGAGTACTTCTCCGGTTACGTGACGGAGAAGAGCCTGTCGGTCGACAACCTCTTCGTCTTCGTCATCATCATCGCCGCGTTCCGGGTGCCCCGGAACTACCAGCAGGAGGTCCTGCTGGCGGGCATCGTCATCGCCATCGTGCTGCGCGGTGCGTTCATCGCGGCCGGCTCCGCGGCGATCGACAACTTCTCCTGGGTCTTCTACCTCTTCGGGGCGTTCCTCGTGTGGACGGCCATCTCCCAGGCGCGGCAGGGCGTGGAGACCGGTGACCACGACGACGAGTACCAGGAGACCGCCTTCGTCCGTCTGGTCCGGCGCTTCTTCCCGGTGACCGACGACTACGTCGGCGGCAAGCTCGTGACGAAGCAGAACGGCAAGCGGATGATCACGCCGATGCTGCTCGCCATCGTCGCCATCGGCAGCGCCGACATCCTCTTCGCGGTCGACTCCATCCCGGCGATCTTCGGTCTCACCCAGGAGCCCTACCTCGTCTTCGCGGCGAACGCGTTCTCGCTCCTCGGCCTGCGCCAGCTCTACTTCCTCATCGACGGGCTGCTCGAGAAGCTCGTCTACCTCCACTACGGCCTGGCGGCGATCCTCGGCTTCATCGGCATCAAGCTCGTCATCCACGCGCTGCACACCAACGAGCTCCCGTTCATCAACGGCGGCGAGGAGTGGCACGCGCTGCCCGAGCCGGGCATCGTGGTGTCCCTGCTGTGGATCGTCGGCGTCCTCACCGTCACCGTCCTCGCGAGCATCGCCAAGAACAAGAAGGACGTCCGCGCGGCGGAGGGCAACGCCGACCGCTGACGGCTCGCCCCGGGGTGCTCACCAGCCGCGGGCACGCCACTGCGCGAGCTGGGGACGCTCGGCCCCGAGGGTGGTCGGTTCGCCGTGGCCCGGCCAGACGACCGTGTCGTCCGGGTACACGGCGAACAGCCGCTCCTCGACGTCGTCGAGGAGGCTGGTGAAGGCCTCGGGGCTGGTCGTCCGGCCGACGCCGCCGGGGAACAGGCTGTCGCCGGTGAACAGGTGCACACGCCCGGGGCTCTCCCCGCCCTCGCCCTCGGTGAGGGCGAGGGCGACCGACCCGGGCGTGTGCCCGTGCAGGGCGATGACGTCGAGGACGACCTCCCCGGCGGCGTCCACCGCCAGGCTGTCCCCGTGCTCCAGAGGGACGTCGACCGGCACCGGGAGGTCGGCCGCGTCCGCGGCACCGGCCGCCGTGCGTGCGCCGGTCGCGGCGACGATGGCGGGCAGGGCCCGGTGGTGGTCCCAGTGGCCGTGCGTCGTGACGACGGTGCGCAGCGGCCCGCCGCCGGCGAGGAGGGCGAGGATCGCGTCGGCGTCGTCGGCGGCGTCGATGAGGAGCTGCTCGCCCGACGGGGCGGTGAGCAGGTAGACGTCGTTGTCCATCGGCGAGACGGCGATGTGGTCGAGGCGTGCGGTTCCCAGGTCCATGGCCCGATCCTCCCAGGTGCGCCGCGCCGGTGACGTCGAACACATGTACAGGTCCAGGTGTGCCTCGTATCATCTCCGGGTGAGTGAAAAGCTGGTCGTCCGCGGCGCGCGCGAGCACAACCTCCGTGGCGTCGATCTCGAGCTTCCTCGCGACAGCCTGATCGTGTTCACGGGCCTGTCCGGCTCCGGAAAGTCGTCCCTTGCGTTCGACACGATCTTCGCCGAGGGCCAGCGGCGCTACGTCGAGTCGCTGTCGTCCTACGCACGCCAGTTCCTCGGCCAGATGGACAAGCCGGACGTCGACTTCATCGAGGGCCTGAGCCCGGCGGTCGCGATCGACCAGAAGTCCACCAGCCGCAACCCGCGCTCGACGGTCGGCACGATCACCGAGATCTACGACTACCTCCGCCTCCTCTACGCGCGGGCCGGCACGCAGTACTGCCCGGTGTGCGGCGAGCGGGTGACCGCCCAGACCGCGCAGCAGATCGTCGACCGGCTCCGTGAGATGCCCGAGGGCACCCGGTTCCAGGTCCTCGCCCCCGTGGTCCGCGGCCGCAAGGGCGAGTACAGCGAGCTCTTCCGTGAGCTGCAGTCCACCGGCTTCTCGCGCGCCCGCGTCGACGGGACCGTCGTCTCGCTCGCCGAGCCGCCGACCCTGGAGAAGAAGGTCAAGCACGACATCGACGTCGTCGTCGACCGTCTCGTCGTCCGCGAGAGCATGCGCCAGCGGCTCGCGGACTCCGTCGAGACCGCCCTGCGGCTGGCGGACGGGCTGCTCATCGCCGAGCTCGTCGACCTCCCGGACGACGACCCCGAGCGTGAGCGCCGCTTCTCCGAGAAGCGCGCCTGCCCCAACGACCACCCGCTGCAGCTCGACGAGATCGAGCCGCGCACCTTCTCCTTCAACGCGCCCTACGGCGCCTGCCCCGAGTGCTCCGGCATCGGGTCCCGGCTCGAGGTCGACCCCGAGCTCGTCGTCCCGGACGAGGAGCTCTCCCTCGCCGAGGGCGCGATCCAGCCGTGGGCGCGCGCCTCCTCGGAGTACTTCCTGCGCCTGCTCACGGCGCTGGGGGAGGACCTCGGGTTCTCCGTGGACGTGCCCTGGCGCGCGCTGCCGGCGCGGGCCAAGGAGGCCGTCCTGTACGGCAAGGACTACAAGGTCCACGTGAAGTACCGGAACCGGTGGGGCCGCGACCGCGCCTACACGACCGGCTTCGAGGGCGCCGTCGCGTTCGTCGAGCGCAAGCACGCCGAGACGGAGTCCGAGTCCTCGCGCGAGCGGTACGAGGGCTACATGCGCGAGGTCGCCTGCCCCACCTGCAAGGGCGCCAGGCTCAAGCCCGAGGTGCTCGCCGTCAAGGTCGGCGGCCTGTCGATCGCCGAGCTGTGCGACATGCCGATCGACCAGATCAGCCCCTTCCTCTACGCCCTCGAGCTGGGGGACCGGGAGCAGGCCATCGCCGGGCAGGTGCTCAAGGAGATCCACGCGCGCCTCGGCTTCCTCGTCGACGTCGGGCTCACCTACCTCTCGCTGTCGCGCCCCGCGGGCACGCTGTCCGGCGGAGAGGCGCAGCGCATCCGGCTCGCCACCCAGATCGGCTCGGGCCTCGTCGGCGTCCTGTACGTCCTCGACGAGCCGAGCATCGGTCTGCACCAGCGCGACAACCGCCGGCTCATCGACACGCTCGTGCGCCTGCGCGACCTCGGCAACACGCTCATCGTCGTCGAGCACGACGAGGACACCATCCGCGTGGCCGACTGGGTCGTGGACATCGGTCCGGGCGCCGGCGAGGCGGGCGGCCACATCGTCCACTCCGGGCACTACTCGGGCCTGCTCGAGAACGAGCGCTCCGTCACCGGCGCCTACCTCTCCGGACGACGCTCCATCCCCATGCCCCCGGTGCGCCGACCCGTCGACAAGGGCCGCATGGTCCGCGTCGTCGGCGCGCGGGAGAACAACCTGCGCAACGTCACCGTCGACTTCCCGGTCGGCTGCTTCATCGCGGTCACCGGGGTGTCCGGCTCGGGCAAGTCCAGCCTGGTCAACGGCATCCTCTACACCGTCATGGCCAACGAGCTGAACAACGCCCGCCGGGTGCCCGGCCGGCACAAGCGGGTGACCGGCCTGGAGCACCTCGACAAGGTGGTCCACGTCGACCAGAGCCCGATCGGCCGCACGCCGCGCTCCAACCCGGCGACGTACACCGGCGTGTGGGACCACGTGCGCAAGCTCTTCGCCGAGACGCCCGAGGCGAAGGTCCGCGGCTACGCCCCCGGGCGCTTCTCCTTCAACGTCAAGGGCGGGCGCTGCGAGGCGTGCAAGGGTGACGGCACGCTGAAGATCGAGATGAACTTCCTCCCGGACGTCTACGTCCCGTGCGAGGTCTGCCACGGCGCGCGGTACAACCGCGAGACCCTCGAGGTCCGCTACAAGGGCAAGACCGTCGCCGAGGTCCTCGACATGCCGATCGCCGAGGCCGCGGAGTTCTTCGGCGCCTCGCAGAAGATCTCGCGCTACCTGCGCACGCTCGTGGACGTCGGGCTCGGCTACGTCCGCCTCGGGCAGAGCGGCACGACCCTCTCCGGTGGCGAGGCGCAGCGCGTCAAGCTCGCCTCCGAGCTCCAGCGCCGCACGACGGGCCGGACCGCCTACGTGCTCGACGAGCCGACGACCGGGCTCCACTTCGAGGACATCCGCAAGCTGCTCGAGGTGCTGCAGAACCTCGTCGACAAGGGCAACACGGTCATCGTCATCGAGCACAACCTCGACGTCATCAAGAACGCCGACTGGGTCATCGACATGGGTCCTGAGGGCGGGTCCGGCGGTGGCACGGTCATCGCCGAGGGCACGCCCGAGCACGTCGCCGGCGTCGAGGGCTCGCACACCGGCCGGTTCCTCGCGGACGTGCTCGCCGAGTCCCCGTCCCACCAGCCGCTGGAGCTCGGGGTCTGACCCCGGCGTATCGCGGCGTGACGTGCGCCACGCCCGGCTAGGGTGAGGTCATGGGAGCACTGCACACCTACACGGTGACCGTCGACTGGACCGGCGCGGACGAGGTCGGCACCAGGAGCTACACGTCCTACTCGCGGGACCACGAGGTCCGTGTCGAGGGCAAGCCGACCCTCCTCGCGACGTCCGACCGCAAGGTCGCCTCCGACGTCGCCCGGTACAAGGCCGAGGAGCTCTTCGTCGGCGCCGTCTCCCAGGCACAGATGCTCTGGTTCCTGCGCACGGCGGCGGCGCACGGCGTCGTCGTCGTCGGCTACACGGACGTCGCGACGGCGACCGAGCGGGTCGAGGGCTCGAACTCCGGCCCGTTCTCCGACATCGTGCTGCGTCCGCGGGTGACCTACGCCCAGCCGATCAGCGACGAGGCCGCGGCGCGGCTGCACGAGGACGCCCGGGCGCAGAACCACATCGTCCGCTCTCTCGCCTGCCCCGTCCGGGTGCAGCCCGCACCTCCCGCGGTGGAGCCGAACGTAGGCTGAGGGGCATGGCCGACCCTTCCACCTACCGCCCGCGTCCGTCGGAGATCCCCACCTCACCGGGGGTCTACCGCTTCCGCGACGCGCACGGCCGGGTCATCTACGTCGGCAAGGCGAAGAACCTCCGCAACCGGCTGAACAGCTACTTCCAGGACGTCGCCGGCCTGCACCCGCGCACCCGCCAGATGGTGACGACGGCGGCGTCGGTGGAGTGGACCGTCGTCGAGACCGAGGTGGCCTCCCTCGCGCTCGAGTACTCCTGGATCAAGGAGTACGACCCGCGGTTCAACGTCAAGTACCGCGACGACAAGTCCTACCCGTACCTCGCGGTGACGATGTCGGAGGAGATCCCGCGCGCCATGGTCATGCGCGGCGCCAAGCGCAAGGGCAACCGGTACTTCGGCCCCTACGGCCACGCCTGGGCGATCCGGGAGACCGTCGACCTCATGCTCCGTGTCTTCCCCATCCGCACGTGCTCCGCCGGGGTCTACCGGCGCGCCGAGCGGGCCGGGCGCCCGTGCCTCCTCGGCTACATCGACAAGTGCTCCGCGCCGTGCGTCGGGCGCATCTCCCCGGAGGACCACCGCGCCCTCGCCGAGGACTTCTGCACGTTCATGGGCGGCCAGACGCGGCCGTTCGTCCGTCGTCTCGAGCAGGAGATGCGCTCCGCCGCCGCCGCCCTCGACTTCGAGCGCGCCGCACGGCTGCGCGACGACCTCGGCGCGATGCAGCGGGTCGTGGAGAAGAACGAGGTCGTCCTGCCCGACGGCACGGACGCCGACGTCTTCGCCATGGCCTCCGACGAGCTCGAGGCCTCCGTCCAGGTCTTCCACGTGCGCGACGGACGGGTGCGCGGCCAGCGGGGCTGGGTGGTGGAGAAGGTCGAGGAGCTCGACGACGGCGAGCTCGTCGAGCGCCTGCTCCAGCAGGTCTACGGCGACATCGACCCCGACGCCGAGGAACGGACCGCGACCCGCAGCACCGCCGTCCCGCGCGAGGTCCTCGTCCCCGTCCTCCCGCCGGACGTCGACCAGGTGACGACCTGGCTGCGCGGCCTGCGGGGCGCGAACGTCGACGTCCGCGTCCCGCAACGCGGCGACAAGCGCGCGCTCGCGCAGACCGTCCGGCGCAACGCCGAGCACGCCCTCGTCCTCCACAAGACCCGGCGTGCGGGGGACCTCACCAGCCGGTCCCAGGCGCTGTCGGACCTCACCGAGGCGCTCGACCTGCCGGAGGCGCCGCTGCGCATCGAGTGCTACGACATCTCCCACACCCAGGGCACGCACCAGGTGGGCTCGATGGTCGTCTTCGAGGACGGCCTGCCCCGCAAGAGCGCCTACCGCCGGTTCATCGTGCGCGGTGCCGACGGCAGCGGCGCCCGGGACGACACCGAGGCCATCGCCGAGGTCCTCTCGCGCCGCTTCCGCAACTACCGCACCGCGCGCGAGGAAGCCACCGACGACGACGGCAAGCCCCTCGTCTCGGGCCCCGTCGACCCCGAGACCGGTCGCCCGTCGCGCTTCGCCTACCCGCCCAACCTCGTCGTCGTCGACGGCGGCCAGCCCCAGGTGAACGCGGCCCAGCGGGTGTTCGACGAGCTCGGCGTCGAGGACGTCGCACTCGTCGGCCTCGCCAAGCGGCTGGAGGAGGTGTGGCTGCCCGGGGAGGACTTCCCCATCGTCCTGCCACGGACGAGCGCCGGCCTCTACCTGCTCCAGCGGCTGCGCGACGAGGCCCACCGCTTCGCGATCACCGCGCACCGTGGCCGGCGCAGCAAGGCGATGACCCGTTCTGTGCTCGACGACGTCCCCGGCCTGGGCCCCACGCGGCAGAAGGCGCTGCTCGCGCACTTCGGCTCGGTGGCCAACCTGCGCCGGGCGACGCCGGAGGAGATCGCCGCGGTCAAGGGCGTCGGGCTGCGGACCGCGCAGGCCGTCGTCGACGCGCTGCGCACGACCCCCACCGCCCCGACCGCCGCCAGTCCGGCCGACGGCGCCTCCCCGGACGTCGCCGGCTCCGCGCCCACGCCCGAGCCGGCCGGGGCCGCGTCCGGCTCCGCCGACGGCCCCGGGCCCGGCCTGGCATCCTAGGAACATGACGAGCGCAGGAGCAGACGCGGTGGCCCGTGGGCTGCCCGAGGACCAAGGACCGCCCACCGTGCCGGAGGGCATCCCCGCCCTCGACGAGAGCACACCGCCCCCCGAGGTGGACCGCCGCGAGCTGCTCATCATCACCGGCATGTCCGGCGCGGGCCGCACCCGGGTGGCGAACACGCTCGAGGACATGGACTGGTTCGTCGTCGACAACCTGCCCCCGCGGATGCTCGAGCCGCTCGCCCGCATGATGTCGGCCTCCGACAGCGGCGTGAAGCGCCTGGCCGCCGTCGTCGACGTCCGCAGCGGGGAGTTCTTCGCCGAGCTCGTCAACATCCTCGACGAGCTGCGCCGGCACGGCACGGACTACCGGATCCTCTTCCTCGAGGCCGACGACGCCGAGCTCGTCCGGCGCTACGAGCAGGTCCGCCGCGCCCACCCGCTCCAGGGCGACGGGCGCATCCTCGACGGGATCGCCCGGGAGCGCGAGCTGCTCGCCGAGCTGCGGCGCCGCGCCGACACGATCATCGACACGACGAGCTTCAGCCCGTACGACCTCGCGCGCCACATCCGCCAGCGGCTCGGTGAGGACGCCGCCCAGCCCGTCCAGATCACCCTCGTGTCCTTCGGCTTCAAGCACGGGCTGCCGCTGGACGCCGACCACGTCGTCGACGTGCGCTTCCTGTCCAACCCGTACTGGGTCACCGAGCTGCGCCACCTGTCCGGCAAGGACGAGGCGGTCAACCGCTACGTCCTCGACCAGCCGGGCGCGGAGGAGTTCGTCGACAACTACGTGAAGACGCTCCTGCCGGCGATCGCCGGGTACGAGCGCGAGCTCAAGCACTACGTGACGATCGCGGTCGGCTGCACCGGCGGACGCCACCGGTCGGTCGCCATCTCCGAGGCCATCGCCGAGGGGCTGCGCTCCAACGGGCTGCGGGTCCGCACGCTGCACCGCGACGTGGGGCGCGAGTGACGACCGATCCGTGGCCCGCCCTCGGGGGGGCCGGCCGGGGGCCACGTGTCGTGGCGCTGGGTGGCGGCCACGGCCTGGCGGCGACGCTCGGCGCCCTGCGGCACGTGTCGAGCGACATCACCGCCGTCGTCACGGTCGCCGACGACGGGGGCTCCTCCGGGCGGCTGCGGGTCGAGCTCGGCAAGCTGCCGCCGGGTGACCTGCGCATGGCTCTGGCCGCCCTGTGCGACGAGTCGGAGTGGGGTCTCACCTGGCGCGACGTCCTGCAGCACCGCTTCCGTTCCGGTGGCCCGCTCGACGGCCACGCGGTGGGCAACCTGCTCATCATCGCCCTGTGGGAGCTGCTCGGTGACGAGGCCGACGGCCTCGCCTGGGTCGGACGGCTGCTCGGCGTGCGCGGGCGTGTCCTGCCGATGGCCTCCGTGCCGCTCGACATCGAGGCGCAGGTGCACCTCGCCGGCTCGGACCACCTGCACACCGTGCGCGGCCAGTCCCGCGTGGCGGTGACGAGCGGGGGCATCGAGTCCGTCCGCCTCATCCCCGACGACCCGCCGGCGCACCCCGAGGCGGTGCGCGCCGTGCGCGACGCCGAGTGGGTCGTCCTCGGGCCGGGCTCCTGGTACACCTCGGTCATCCCGCACCTCCTCGTGCCCGAGCTCGCCCGCGCCCTGGAGGAGACGGACGCGCGCCGGGCGCTCACCCTCAACCTCTCCGCCCAGCCGGGGGAGACCGAGGGCATGTCCGCGGCCGACCACCTGCGCACGTTCCTCGAGCACGCGCCCGACATGCGGCTCGACGTCGTCATCGCCGACCCGGCCGCCGTCGGGGACGACCTCGACGAGCTGCTGGAAGCCGCCCGCACCCTCGGCGCGCAGGTGCTGCTACGCCAGGTCGCCGCCGGGGACGGGACCCCGCGACACGACCCGCTGCGGCTCGCCGCGGCGTACCGTGATGCCTTCGACGACGTACTCGGTGATGTGGGGGAGACCACCGCCGAGCAGGGCTGAGCACGCCGTGGGTCGTGAGATCGTGCAGGGTGCGCCACGACCCGCGGCGCAGGAACCAGGGGGCACAGTGAGTGGGAGGAAGTCGGCCATGTCGCTGACGGCGTCCGTCAAGGACGAGCTTGCCCGGCTGCAGGTGGACAAGGTGTCGGCACGCAAGGCCGAGGTCGCCGCGACGCTGCGCTTCGCCGGCGGGCTCCACATCATCTCGGGCCGGATCGTCATCGAGGCCGAGCTCGACCTCGGCGTCGCGGCCCGTCGGCTGCGCCAGGCCATGGCCGAGCTGTACGGCCACACGAGCGACGTGGTCGTCGTCTCCGGCGGTGGCCTCAAGCGCGGCAACCGCTACGTCGTCCGCGTCGTCAAGGACGGGGAGTCCCTCGCGCGCCAGACCGGCCTGCTCGACGGCCGCGGCCGCCCCGTGCGCGGCCTGCCGCCCGCCGTCGTCTCCGCCGGGGTGGGGGAGTCCGTCGCCGCCTGGCGCGGCGCGTTCCTCGCCCGCGGCTCGCTCACCGAGCCCGGACGCTCCTCCGCCCTGGAGATCACCTGCCCGGGCCCCGAGGCGGCTCTCGCGCTCGTCGGCGCCGCCCGCCGGCTCGGCATCAGCGCCAAGGCCCGCGAGGTCCGCGGGGTCGATCGCGTCGTCATCCGCGACGGCGACGACATCAGCGCCATGCTCGCCCGGATGGGCGCCCACGACGCCGTCCTCACCTGGGAGGAGCGGCGTACCCGCCGCGAGGTTCGTGGGACGGCCAACCGGCTGGCGAACTTCGACGACGCGAACCTGCGCCGCTCCGCCCGCGCGGCCGTCGCCGCCGGGGCCCGCGTCGAGCGCGCGTTCGAGATCCTCGGCGACGGTGTCCCCGACCACCTCTACCAGGCCGGGCAGCTGCGCCTGGCGCACAAGCAGGCCAGCCTCGAGGAGCTCGGTGCGCTGTCCGACCCGCCGCTGACGAAGGACGCGATCGCCGGGCGCATCCGGCGGCTGCTCGCCATGGCCGACAAGCGCGCCCACGAGCTCGGGATCGTCGACACCGAGGCCGTTCTCACCCCGGACATGCTCGACCTCTGAGACGTCCAGGGCGCCACGCCGTTCCTGCGCGTGAAGCGCCTCACACCCCCGCGCGCCGTTCGCGCGGGGCGGACATTCCGGACGGCGAAAGCTCGGACCTACGTCCCTGCGGTCCCTTTTGTCCCGGTGTAGGTTGGGGACCATCCGGAAGGCCCGCCGCTCTTGGCGGACCCGGTGCAGCGCTTCGAGCGCAGCAGCAACAACTTCAGACGACATGCGTGCGCCTACCGGCGCACTGGAGGAGGACATAGTGACCATCCGCGTCGGTATCAACGGCTTCGGCCGCATCGGCCGCAGCTTCTTCCGCGCCGTGCTCAACTCGGGTGCGGACATCGAGATCGTCGGTGTCAACGACCTCACCGACAACAAGACCCTCGCTCACCTCCTCAAGTACGACTCCGTGATGGGCGTGCTGGCCGAGGACGTCACCTACGACGAGGACAGCATCACCGTCGGTGGCCGCAAGGTCCGTGCGCTGGCCGAGAAGGACCCGGCCAAGCTGCCGTGGGGTGAGATCGGCGCGGACATCGTCATCGAGTCCACCGGGCGCTTCGTGAGCGGCGAGGCCGCCAAGGCGCACCTCGAGGGTGGGGCCAAGAAGGTCATCATCTCCGCGCCCGGCAAGGACGTGGACGCCACCTTCGTCATGGGTGTCAACCACACCGATTACGACCCGGAGAAGCACAACATCTTCTCCAACGCGTCCTGCACCACCAACTGCCTCGCGCCGATGGCGAAGGTCCTTCACGAGAACTTCGGCATCGTCCGCGGCCTCATGACGACCATCCACGCCTACACGGCCGACCAGAACCTGCAGGACGGCCCGCACCGCGACCTTCGTCGCGCCCGCGCCGCCGCCCTCAACATGGTCCCGACCACCACCGGTGCGGCCAAGGCCGTCGCGCTCGTGCTGCCCGAGCTCAAGGGCAAGCTGGACGGCTACGCCATGCGCGTTCCCACCCCGACCGGCTCGGCCACCGACCTCACCTTCACCGTGGAGAAGGAGGGGGTCACGGTCGAGGAGATCAACGCCGCGATGAAGGCCGCCGCGGAGTCCCCGGAGCTCAAGGGCATCCTCAAGTACACCGAGGACCCGATCGTCTCCAGCGACATCGTGGGCGACCCGCACACCTCGATCTTCGACGCCGGCCTCACCAAGGTGATCGGCGACCAGGTCAAGGTGCTCAGCTGGTACGACAACGAGTACGGCTACTCCGCCTCGCTCGTCGGCCTCGCGACCTACGTGGGCGAGCGCCTCTGAGGCTCCCCGTCCTCACCCTGCAGTGAACGGACGTCCGCGTGCCGCCGAACGCCCGGCGCACGCGGACGTTCGTCTGTCCGCACCCAGCACCTGGAGAGCCATGAAGACCATCGACACCTTGGGCGACCTGCGCGGCAAGCGCGTGCTCGTCCGCTCCGACTTCAACGTCCCCCTCGACGGGACGACCATCACCGACGACGGGCGCATCCGCGCCGCGCTGCCGACGCTGACCGAGCTGCTCGACGCCGGCGCGAAGGTCATCATCACCGCTCACCTCGGCCGCCCCAAGGGCAGCCCTGACCCGAAGTACTCCCTCGCCCCCGTCGCGCAGCGGCTGGGCGAGCTCCTCGGCAAGCCCGTGACCCTGGCCGCCGACACCGTCGGCGAGGACGCCAAGGCCAAGGCCGATGCCCTCGGCGAGGGCGAGGTGCTGCTCCTGGAGAACATCCGGTTCGACCCCCGCGAGACGTCCAAGGACGACGCCGAGCGCGGCGCCCTGGCCGACGAGCTCGCCTCCCTCGCCGACGCCTTCGTCTCCGACGGCTTCGGCGTCGTGCACCGCAAGCAGGCCAGCGTCTACGACGTCGCCAAGCGCCTGCCGCACGCGGCCGGCAAGCTCGTCTTCAAGGAGATCGACTCCCTGAGCAAGGCGACCGGCAACCCCGAGCGTCCCTACGCCGTCGTCCTCGGTGGCTCGAAGGTGTCCGACAAGCTCGGCGTCATCGGCAACCTGCTCACCAAGGCCGACGAGCTCCTCATCGGTGGCGGCATGGTCTTCACCTTCCTCGCGGCCAAGGGCTACTCGGTGGGCACCTCGCTCCTCGAGGAGGACCAGATCGAGGCCGTCAAGGGCTACCTGCGTGACGCGGAGGCCAACGGCGTCGAGATCGTCCTGCCCGTCGACATCGTCGTGGCACCCGAGTTCAAGGCCGACGCCCCCGCGACCGTCGTGCCGGCCGACGCGATCCCGGCCGACCAGATGGGCCTGGACATCGGCCCCGAGTCCGCCAAGCTGTTCGCCGACAAGATCGCCCAGGCGAGGACCATCGTCTGGAACGGCCCGATGGGCGTCTTCGAGTTCGACGCCTTCGCCAACGGCACCAAGGCCGTCGCCCAGGCGATGCAGGACGCGGCCGGCTTCACGATCGTCGGCGGTGGCGACTCCGCCGCTGCCGTGCGCATCCTCGGCTTCGACGAGTCGAAGTTCGACCACATCTCCACGGGTGGCGGCGCCAGCCTCGAGTTCCTCGAGGGCAAGGAGCTCCCGGGCGTCGCGGTTCTGGGAGACTGACCTCATGGCGAACCGCACCCCGCTCATGGCGGGCAACTGGAAGATGAACCTCGACCACCACGAGGCCACGCACCTGGTGCAGAAGCTCGCGTGGGAGCTCAAGGACAAGGGCCACGACTACGACGCCGTCGAGGTCGTCGTCCTGCCCCCGTTCACCGACCTGCGCTCCGTGCAGACCCTCGTGGACGGCGACAAGCTGCAGATCCGCTACGGCGCCCAGGACGTCTCCGCCCAGGAGAAGGGTGCCTACACCGGTGAGATCTCCGGCACGATGCTCGCCAAGCTGGGCGCGAGTTACGTCGTCGTCGGGCACTCCGAGCGCCGGCAGTACCACGCCGAGGACGACGCCCTCGTCGGCGCCAAGGCGAAGGCGGCACTCGGCCACGGCATCACCCCGATCATCTGCGTCGGGGAGGGGCTGGACGTCCGCAAGGCGGGCGACCAGGTCTCCTACACCCTGGCGCAGGTCGACGGCGCGTACGCCGGCCTCGACGCCGACGCCGCGAAGAAGACCGTCATCGCCTACGAGCCCGTCTGGGCGATCGGGACCGGTGAGGTCGCGACCCCGGAGGACGCGCAGGAGGTCTGCGGCGCGATCCGCACCCGTCTCGCCGAGCTGTACGACCAGGACGTCGCCGACACCGTGCGCGTCCTGTACGGCGGCTCTGTGAAGTCCGGGAACGTCGCCTCGATCATGGCCAAGGAGGACGTCGACGGCGCCCTCGTGGGCGGCGCGAGCCTCCAGGCCGAGGAGTTCGCGGCGATCGCGCGCTACCAGCAGCACGCCTGACGAGACACCGACATGGTCCCCGGCCGGGTCACCGGCCGGGGACCTGGCGTGTCCCGGGCGGAAGGTGGTCCCGGACGTCGCCCGGATCACCTATCCTTGACGGGTTGCGGCTGAGCCGCGCCCGCCCGACCTTCGAAAGGAGCCGCAGGCTCGTGGATGCACTCCGGATCGCCCTGCAGGTGGTGCTGGTTCTCACCAGCATCTTCCTCATCCTGTCCATTCTCATGCACAAGGGGAAGGGCGGTGGCCTGTCGGACATGTTCGGTGGTGGCATCAGCTCCTCGATCGGCTCCTCGGGTGTGGCTGAGCGGAACCTCAACCGCATCACCATCGGCATCTCGGTCATCTGGGCGACGGTCATCGTGCTGCTCGGCCTGATGCAGCGGTTCGTCTGAGCGGGGGAGAGGGACATGGCTGGAGGTAGCGCGATCCGCGGCTCGCGGGTCGGGGCAGGGCCCATGGGCGAGACGGAGCGCGGTGAGGCGGCGCCGCGGGTCCGGGTGTCCTACTGGTGCGCGAACGCGCACGAGACGCGTCCGAGCTTCGCCAAGGAGCCGGAGATCGTCATCCCGGAGACCTGGGACTGCCCGCGCTGCGGGCTGCCCGCCGGGCAGGACCGTGAGGCGCCGCCCGAGGCGCCGAAGAACGAGCCCTACAAGACCCACCTGGCCTACGTGAAGGAGCGGCGCACCGACGCCGACGGCGAGGCCCTGCTGGAGGAGGCGCTCACCGCCCTCCGCGCCCGCCGCAGCGGCGTCTCCACCCGCGACCGCTAGAGCACGACGCCCGCGGGCGCGGAACCACCCCGCGCCCGCAGCAGCACCTGCCCGGCCAGCAACGCCGCTGCCGGCCAGTGCCCACCCCGCGCGCGCCCCAGCTCCGCCGACAGCCGACTTGTGCGCGAGAGCCGACTTCCTCGCGACAGCCGAGTTTCTCCCGACAGCGGGATTGTGCGCGAGAGCCGACTTCCTCGCGACAGCCGAGTTTCTCCCGACAGTCGACTTGTGCGCGAGAGCCGACTTCCTCGCGACAGCTGACTTTCTCCCGACAGTCGACTTGTGCGCGAGAGCCGACTTCCTCGCGACAGCTGACTTTCTCCCGACAGTCGACTTGTGCGCGAGAGCCGACTTCCTCGCGACGGCCGAGTTTCTCGCGAAAGCGGAGTTACCGGCTGGGATGCCGCTTGTGCCGCTTGATGCCCAGGATCTGCATTGGTCTCGCAGATAGTGGCGGCGACTTCTCGTTCAGTCCTAGCAGCGGACACTGCACACGTCGGAGTCTGTGCGGAAGTCCGCTGTCGCGCGCAATCCCGCTGTCGGGCGGAAGTCCGCTGTCGCGCGGAATCCCGCTGTCGCGCGGAAGTCGGCTGTCGCGCGCAATCCCGCTGTCGGGCGGAACTCGGCTGTCGGGCGGAAGTCGGCTGTCGGCGGGGAGGGAGAGTCAGGCGGTGGGGAGGGCTGTGGTCGCCGGGAGGTCGAGGAGCCAGAGGGTGCGGCCGCGGGCGTGGACGCGGCCGGCGGGGACGCTCGAGCCGTCGTCAGTGCCTCCCTGGGACTCCGGGAGCGACGTGCCGGCCAGCGCGGCGGCCACGGCGGGCGCCTTGCCCTCGCCGGACACGACGAGCCACACCTGGTCGGCCGAGCACAGTGTCGGCAGGGTGAGGCTCACGCGCTCGGGCGGCGGCTTGGGGGAGTCCGTCTCCGCCAGCGCGCCCAGCGCGTCGACGTCGAGGCTCGGGCGGCCCGGGAACAGGGAGGCGACGTGGCCGTCCGGCCCCATCCCGAGGAGGACGACGGCGAGCTCGGGCACCCGCGCCCCCTCCGGGGCGTAGCGCTCCAGCTCCTCGCTGTAGGCCCGTGCGGCCGCGGCGACGTCGGCCACCCGGTCGGGACCGGGGACGGCGTGGATGTTCTCGGGCGGCAGCGGGACCGCGGAGAACAGGGCGGCATGGGCGTCGCCGTCGTTGCGGTCGGGGTGGCCCTGCGGCGCGAACCGTTCGTCGCCCCACCACACGTGCACCGAGGTCCAGTCCACCGCGTCGCGCAGCGGGTCGGCGGCGACCGCACGCAGCGTGTCGACGAGGATGCTGCCGCCCGTGAGGGCGACGTGCACCGGGCTCGTCACCGACTGCGCGTCGATCAGCGCGAGGAGGAACCGTGACGCGGTCGCACGGGCGAGGAGGTCGGCGTCCGGGTGGACGACGACGTGCGTGTGGTCGGTGGCCGTCACTGCTGCTCCGCCTCCTGGACGAGGGCCAGGCCCTGGGTGAGGACACGGCCGTAGGTCTCGTCGGCGTCGAGCCGGCGCAGCTCCTCGGTGAGGCAGTCGGCCAGCGTGCGCTCGGGCAGGTTGATGCGCTGGTCGATGCGCCCGGGACGGGTGAGGACGGCGACGTTGCCGCCGGGACGACGGCTCAGTGTGATCGGCCCGCGGTCGCGGTCGAGCTCGACGCGGGTGACGGCACTGGACTCCTCGATGCCGATCTCCACCGGCACGCCGAGCGACTCGGCGAGCCACGCGGCGAGGATGTACACCGAGGGGCGGCGGTGGGCCCCGACGACGCGCACCCCGGTGATCGGCTCGTGCGGCGGCTCGTCGAGGGTCGCGGCGAGCAGGCCGCGCCACAGCGTGACGCGTGCCCAGGCGAGGTCCGTGTCGCCCGGCGCGTAGCCGGGGGCGAGGGAGCGCAGCGTGGCGAGCGGGTCGGTGCAGGCGGTGACGTCGGTGATCCGCCGCTGGGCCATCGCCCCGAGCGGGTCCTTGCTCGGCTCGGCGGGCGGCTGGCCGGTCCACCACACGACGATCGGGGCGTCGGGCAGGAGCAGCGGCATGACGAGCGTGTCGATCGCGCCGGCCGGCTCGCCGCTCGGCTGGAGGATGACGACCTCGCTGAGGCCGGCGTCCCCGCCGACCCGGATCTGCGCGTCGATGGTCGCCGGGCGGTCCCCGGAGCCGGCGACGACGGCGATGATCCGGCACGGGTGCTCACGGGAGGCGCCGTTGGCTGCCTTGATCCCGCGCTCGGCGCCGTCGAGGTCGTCGGCGACGATGATGAGGGTGAGCACCCGGGTGAAGGTGTGGGCTCCGCTGGAGCGGCGCATCGCGGACAGCCGGGCGCTCACGGCCGCGGCGGTGGTGGCGCGCATCGTGGTGATCATGTCGTCGTCTCCCTACGGCATCCGCCAGCGACGACCGTCGCGGGCCAGCATCTCGTCGGAACCGGCGGGGCCCCATGAGCCGGGCGCGTACGCCTCCGGCTGCCCGGCGGACTCCCAGTACTCGGTGATCGGGTCGAGGATCTGCCAGGAGAGCTCGACCTCGCGCTGGTGGGGGAAGAGCGGCGGGTCGCCGAGGAGGACGTCGAGGATGAGGCGCTCGTAGGCCTCGGGGGAGTTCTCGGTGAAGGCGTTGCCGTAGCCGAAGTCCATCGACACGTCGCGCACCTCCATCGCCGTGCCCGGCACCTTGGCCCCGAACCGGATGGTCACGCCCTCGTCCGGCTGGACGCGGAAGACGATCGCGTTCTGGCCCAGCGCCCCGGAGTCGCCGAGGTCGAAGGGCAGGTGCGGGGCCCGCTTGAAGACGACGGCGATCTCGGTGACGCGTCGTCCGAGCCGCTTGCCGGCGCGGAGGTAGAACGGGACGCCCGCCCAGCGTCGGGAGTCGACCTCCAGGCGCATGGCCGCGTAGGTCTCGGTGATGGAGTCCGACCCGATGCCGTTCTCCTCCAGGTAGCCGCGCACGTGCTCCCCGCCCTGCCACCCCGCGGCGTACTGCCCGCGGGCGGTGGAGGTCGCGAGGTCGTCCCCGAGCCGGACGGCGGAGAGCACCTTCTCCTTCTCGCGGCGCAGGGAGTTGGCGTCGAAGGAGAAGGGCTCCTCCATCGCGGTGAGCGCGAGGAGCTGCAGGAGGTGGTTCTGGATGACGTCGCGGGCCGCGCCGATGCCGTCGTAGTACCCGGCGCGGCTGCCGATGCCGATGTCCTCGGCCATCGTGATCTGCACGTGGTCGACGTAGTGGTTGTTCCACACCGGCTCGAAGAGCTGGTTGGCGAACCGCATCGCGAGGATGTTCTGGACCGTCTCCTTGCCCAGGTAGTGGTCGATGCGGAAGACGGAGTCCTCCGGGAAGACCTCGGAGACGACGGCGTCGAGCTCGCGGGCGGACTCGAGGTTGTGGCCGAAGGGCTTCTCGATGACCACGCGGCGCCAGGTGTCGGCGCTCGGCTGGGACAGCCCGGAGCGCTTGAGCTGGTTGAGCACGAGCGGGAAGGACCGCGGCGGCACGGAGAGGTAGAAGGCGTGGTTGCCGCCGGTGCCCCGCTCTGCGTCGAGCGCGGCGACCGTCCGGGCCAGCTCGTCGAAGGCGGCGTCGTCGTCGAACTCGCCCTGGACGAAGCGGAAGCCCGAGGCGAGCTGCTCCCACGTGCGCTCGGAGAACTCCGTGCGGGCGTGCTCGCTCACGGCGTCGTGGACGATCTGGGCGAAGTCCTCGGTCGACCAGTCGCGCCGGGCGAACCCGGTGAGGGCGAAGGACGGCGGGAGCAGCCCGCGGTTCGCGAGGTCGTAGATGGCCGGCAGCAGCTTGCGCTTGGCCAGATCCCCGGTCACACCGAAGATCACCAGGCCGGCCGGCCCGGCGATGCGCGGTAGACGGCGGTCTCGGGGATCGCGCAGGCGGTTGCCGGGCGGGGTCGGTGCGGTGCTCATGGTCTCCTCACGGCCCTGTCAGGGGGTACGGCGCGACACACTACCGGTGAGCCAGGCGAGAGCGTCCGGGGTGTCCACGCGCAGGCGCAGGACCGGCCGTCCGAGGCCGGTGAGCACCCGCGCATCGGCGTCGGCCTGGGCGGTGACGAGCTCGGCGAAGTCGAAGTCACGGCCCGGGACGGCCAGGTGGGAGGCCGGTCCGCCGGTGACCATGAGGAAGACGCCGTGGGGCGGGCCGCCCTTGTGCAGCTGGCCCGTGGAGTGCAGGTAACGCGGGCCCCAGCCGAAGGTGACCGGGCGCCCGGTGCGCCGGGCCAGGAGGTCGCGCACGCCGCGCAGCATCTCGGCGGCGCGCCCCTCCCGGTCGAGGTAGGCGAGGACGGCGAGGTAGCCGTGCTCGGGGTCGAGCCGCTCGAGCAGGGCGGTGACGGCGTCGGGCACGGTCCGGGCGCCGTCGAGCAGCGCGCGCGTGGCCCGGACCTCGACGCCGGAGTCGGTGAACGCGGGCGGCTCGAGGGAGGGCATGCCGCCGAGGAACTCCCGGGTGGCCGCCTTGGTGGACTCGACGTCCGGCTGGTCGAAGGGGTTGACCCCGACCACGCGTCCGGCGATCGACACGGCGTACTGCCACAGGAGGAACATCCCGCCGAGGGAGCCTGCGACGGTGACCTCGGTGGGCGCGACCGGGGCGCCGGTCTCGAACTCGCCGCTGACGGCGACGTGCCGGGTGGGCACCGACGGGTCGGCGACCTCCTCGACGGCGGTCGCGGCGTCGTCGTCGTCGAGGAGCGGGTTCAGGAGCACGGGGAGCGTGCCGGGGGCGTGGTCGGTGGCCTCGGGCGCGGTCGCGTCGACGACGACAGGGACGAGCCCGTGGCCGTCCTTGCCGAGCGACTCGGCGAGCAGCTCCTCGGCCCAGTCACCGAAGTGGTACAGGCCGCTGCCGGCGTCGACGAGGGCGACGGTCCCGCGCAGCGGGCGGGTGCCGACGAGCGCGGCGGCGAGGACGAGGGCGGGGTTGGCCTCGGTGTCCTCGGCGAGGAAGGGCGCGACCTCGGCCGCCTCGTCGAGCAGCCGGCCGACGTCGACGCCGGCCAGGGCGCTGGGCACGAGCCCGTAGGCGGACAGGGCGGAGTATCGCCCGCCGACCCGCGGGTCGGCGGCGAACACCTCGCGGTAGCCCTCGGTGCGGGCGAGCTCCTCGAGCGGGGAGCCCGGCTTGGTGACGACGACGACGTGGGGACCGGGATCCAGCCCCTCGGCCCGCAGGGCCGCGACGAACGCGCGACGGTGCGAGTCGGTCTCCACGGTCGTGCCCGAGCGCGAGGACACGACGAGGACCGTGTGGCGCAGGTCGCCGCCGAGGGCACGTTCGACGGCGGCGGGCGCCGTCGAGTCGAGGACGGTGAGCGGGACGCCGAGCGTGCCGGCGATGACCTCGGCGGCGAGCGAGGAGCCCCCCATCCCGGCGAGGACGACCCGGTCCAGTCCCTCCGCACGCAGCTCGGCGCGCAGCGTGGCCAGCCGATCGACGAGTCCCCGGGAGGTCTGGTGCAGGTCGGTCCAGCCCAGCCGGTCCGCGACGTGCTCGGCGAGCTCCTCGCCCCACACGGTCGTGTCCTGGGCGGTGACCCGGGAGGCGACGCGGTCGGCGAGCAGGTCGGGCACGACGGCGTGGACGGCCTTTGCCGCGTCGCCCGTGGCGCTCACCTCGACGACGGCGGCGCCCTCGTCGCCGGCCCAGGTGACGACCGCGTCGACGGGGCTCACTGCCGGCCCGGAGCCTCGAGCCCGGTCCGGACCCGCTCGCCCAGCTCGTCCCAGCTCTGCTGGAACTTGGCCACCCCCTCGGCCTCGAGGGCCTCCATGACGTCGCGGTAGGAGATGCCGTACCGCTCGAGGGAGGCGAGCACCTCGCGCGCCTCGTCCTCGCGCCCGTGGACGGTGTCCCCGCTCAGCCGGGCGTGGTCGGCCACCGCACGGAGGGTGGACTCGGGCATCGTGTTGACGACGCCGGGGACCACGAGCTCCTCGACGTACTTCGTGTCGGGGTAGGCCGGGTCCTTGACGCCGGTGGAGGCCCACAGGAGGCGTTGCGGCCGGGCCCCGGCCGCTGCGAGATCGGCCCAGCGCTCGGTCCCGAAGATCTCCTCGTAGGCCTCGTGGGCGAGCCGGGCGTTGGCGACGGCCACCTTCCCGCGCAGCGCGCGGGCGTCCTCGGAGTCGAGCTCGTCGAGCCGGGCGTCGATCGCCGTGTCGATGCGCGAGACGAAGAACGAGGCGACCGAGTGGATGGTCGAGAGGTCGACGCCGGCCTCGTGCGCCCGCTCGAGGCCGTCGACGTAGGCGAGGGCGACGGCGCGGTAGCGGTCGAGGGAGAAGATGAGGGTGACGTTGACGCTGATGCCCTCCGCGGTGGCCGCGGTGATCGCCGGCAGCCCCTCGAGCGTCGCCGGGACCTTGACGAGGAGGTTGCGGCGGTCGACGAGCCGCCACAGCTCGCGCGCCTGGGCGAGGGTGGCGTCGGTGTCGTGGGCGAGGTACGGGTCGACCTCGATGGAGACCCGGCCGTCGACGCCGTCGGACCGCTCGCTCACCTCGGCGAAGCAGTCGCAGGCGGCGCGGACGTCGGCCGTGGTGAGGGAGGTGATCGCGGTGGGGACGTCGGCGCCCTCGCCGGCGAGCCGCGCGAGGTCCGCGTCATAGCGCGTCCCCTCGGACATCGCGGAGGCGAAGATCGACGGGTTGGTCGTCACGCCGACGACGTGGTCGTCGGCGATGAGGGAGGACAGGGACTGCGCGCCACCACCCTCGAGACGCTCGCGCGACAGGTCGTCCAGCCAGACAGAGACCCCGAGGTCGCTGAGCTCAGCGAGGTGGTTCGTCATTGCTCCTCCTTCGGTGCGGTCCGGCGGCGGCAGTCTGCCGCCGCCGGACCGGTGCCGCTACTTGGGCAGGTCGCCCGTACCCCCGCGGGAGGGCTCCTGGTCGGCGCCGGGGGAGTCGGTCCCCGCGGCGGCCAGCGACTCGTGAGCCTTGGCGACGGTCGCCTCGGCCGTGATGCCGAACTCCTCGTAGAGGCGCTGGTAGTCGGCGGAGGCGCCGTAGTGCTCGAGGCTCACGCAGCGGCCGGCGTCGCCGACGAGCTCGTGCCAGCCCTGGGCGATGGCCGCCTCGATCGACACGCGCGCCTTGACCGAGCCGGGCAGGACCTCCTCCTGGTAGGCGTCGTCCTGCAGCGCGAACCACTCGCGCGAGGGCATCGACACGACGCGCGTGGCCACACCCTGCGCCTGGAGCATCTCGCGGGCCTCGAGCGCGATCTGCACCTCGGAGCCGGTGGCGATGAGGATGACCTGCGGCGTGCCGCCGGCGGCCTCGGCCAGGACGTAGCCACCGCGGGCCGTGCCCTCGGCGCTGGCCAGCGTGTCGCCCTCGGCCGCACCGGAGCCGCGCGCCGGGTTGGGCACGTTCTGGCGGGTGAGGATGAGGCCGACGGGCCGCTCGGTGTTCTCCAGGATCGTGCGCCACGCGACGGCGGTCTCCGCGGCGTCCGCGGGACGGACGACGTCGAGGCCCGGGATGGCGCGGAGCGCGGCGAGGTGCTCGATCGGCTGGTGCGTCGGGCCGTCCTCACCGAGGCCGATGGAGTCGTGGCTCCACACGAACGTGCTCGGCACGCCCATGAGCGCGGCGAGGCGCACGGCCGGGCGCATGTAGTCGGAGAAGGTGAGGAACGTGCCGCCGTAGGGGCGGGTGAGGCCGTGGATGGTGATCCCGTTGAGGATCGAGCCCATCGCGTGCTCACGGATGCCGAAGTGGAGGGTGCGGCCGTAGGGGTTGCCGGGGAACATCTTGGTGGAGCGCTCGACCGGCAGGAAGGACGGCTCGCCCTTCATCGTCGTGTTGTTCGAGCCGGCGAGGTCGGCGGAGCCGCCCCAGAGCTCGGGCAGCACCGGGGCCAGCGCGCTGAGGACCTCACCGGAGGCCGCGCGGGTGGACACCGCCTTGCCCTCCTCGAACGTGGGCAGCGCGTCGGCCCAGCCCTCGGGCAGCTCGCGCGTGCGCAGGCGGTCCAGCAGGGCGGCGCCCTCGGCGTTGGCGGTGCGCCACGCCTGGTAGTGGCGGTCCCACTCCTCGCGGGCGGCGGCGCCCCGGTCACGGACCTTGCGGACGTGGGCGATGACGTCGTCGGCGACCTCGAAGGTGCGCTCGGGGTCGAAGCCGAGGACCTCCTTGAGGCCCTTGATCTCCTCGGCGCCCAGCGCGGAGCCGTGGATCGCGCCGGTGTTCTGCTTCGTGGGGGAGGGCCAGCCGATGATCGTGCGCAGCGCGATCATCGTCGGGCGGCGCGTCTCGGCCTGGCCGGCGCGGACCGCGGCGAGGAGCGCGTCGGTGTCCTCGGCGTAGGTGGTGTCGCCCTGGGTCCAGTCGACCCGCTCGGTGTGCCAGCCGTAGGCGGCGTAGCGGGCGAGGACGTCCTCGGTGAAGGCGATGTTCGTGTCGTCCTCGATCGAGATCCGGTTGTCGTCCCAGATGACGATGAGGTTGCCCAGCTCCTGGGTGCCGGCGATGGAGCTCGCCTCGGAGGTCACACCCTCCTGGAGGTCGCCGTCGGAGGCGATGACGTAGATGTTGTGGTCGAAGGGGCTGGTGCCCGGGGCGGCGTCGGGATCGAGCAGACCCCGCTCGCGACGGGCGGCCATGGCCATGCCGACCGCGTTGGCCAGGCCCTGGCCGAGCGGGCCGGTGGTCACCTCGACGCCGTCGGTGTGGCGGTACTCCGGGTGACCCGGGGTGCGGGAGCCCCACGTGCGCAGCGCCTGCAGGTCCTCGAGCTCGAGCCCGTACCCGGAGAAGTACAGCTGGATGTACTGGGTGAGGGCCGAGTGGCCGGCGGACAGGACGAAGCGGTCGCGGCCGAGCCAGTGCGGGTCCGCCGGGTCGTGACGCATGACGTTCTGGTAGAGCAGGTAGGCGGCCGGCGCGAGGCTCATCGCCGTGCCGGGGTGCCCACTGCCGACCTTCTGGACGGCGTCTGCGGCGAGCACGCGGGCGGTGTCGACCGCCCGGTGGTCGAGATCGGTCCAGCCGGTCCGGCTGCTGGTGTCGCTCACTAGGTCTCCCTCGGGTGTGTGTCACAGGCCGGCCGACGAGCGGCCGGGAGAACAACGGATGCTTGGACCCTATCGCCGCTCTCCGCCACGCCGGGATTGTTGCCAGTTGGTGCCCGGGCCGCACCCGGGTGTGAGCAACTCGGCAGCGACGCGGCGGTGCGCGCTGGGCCAGGACGCGCTCCCTGGACCGTAGGATGACGGGACCTGCGCTGTCCCTGACGGCCGGACCGTGAGATGGGAAGTGGAACGACGCGTGCGAAGTGTGGAGCCGGCGCCCGGACGCCAGACCGAGGAAGGTGCACCCGCCGTGTCCGACCGTTCGACCCTCCGGTCAAGCCCCGGACCTGCCGGTCCGTCGAGCACGAGGGGTGACCGGCTGAGGGCCTACGTCGCCCTCACCAAGCCCCGGATCGTCGAGCTCCTGCTCATCACGACGATCCCCACGCTCTTCCTCGCCGCTGACGGCTGGCCCGGGCTGTGGCTCACCGTCGCGACCGTCGTCGGCGGGTACGCGGCGGCCGGCTCGGCCAACACGTGGAACATGATCCTGGACCGGGACATCGACCGGCTGATGAACCGGACGAAGCAGCGCCCGCTCGTCACCGGCGTGCTGTCGGTGCGCCAGGCGACGGTCTTCGCGATCGTCCTCGGCGTCCTCGCCTTCCTCTGGTTCGGCCTGCTCGTCAACTGGGCCTCGGCCTGGCTGGCCCTCGGCGCGATCGCCATCTACGTCGTCGGCTACACGATGCTGCTCAAGCGGCGCACGAGCCAGAACATCGTCTGGGGCGGGGCCGCGGGCTGCATGCCGGTGCTCATCGGCTGGTCGGCCGTCACCGGGACGGTGCAGTGGCCCGCCGTCGTCCTCTTCGGGATCATCTTCTTCTGGACGCCGCCGCACTACTGGCCGCTGTCCATGCGCTTCCGCAAGGACTACGCCCGCGCCGAGGTGCCGATGCTCCCCGTCGTCGCCTCGAGCTCCCAGGTGAGCGTGCAGATCCTCGCCTACGGCGCCGCGATGGTCGCCTGCTCGCTCCTCCTCGTGCCCGTCGCGGGGATGACGTGGGTGTACGCCGTCGTCGCCGGCCTGGCCGGGGCGTGGTTCCTCTACGGCTGCGTCCGGCTGCTCGTGCGCGCCCGGAACCCCGAGCGCGGCAAGCTCGCGGCGATGAAGGTGTTCCACGCCTCGATCACCTACCTCACGGTCGTCTTCGTCGCCGTCGCGGTCGACCCCTTCCTGCCCCTCTAGACCGGTGACGACCCGCACGACGACACCGTCTGCGCGGTCCGTCGCGCCTGCCCTGGCGCGGGCGCTGGAGGAGTACCTCGCCCACCTCGCCGTCGAGCGCGGGCTCAGCGAGCACACGCTCGCCGCCTACCGGCGCGATCTCGAGCGGTACACCGCCTACCTCGGCGGCCGCGGGCGGCGGCGTTTGTCGGACGTGGTGGAGACCGACGTCGCGGAGTACGTCGAGGTGCTGCGCGCCGGGTCCGACGGCGGCCGGGCCCTGGCCGTCTCCTCCGCCGGGCGAGCGGTGGTCGCCGTGCGCGGCTGGCACCGCTTCGCCGTGCTCGAGGGGCACGCGCCGCAGGACCCGAGCGCCGAGGTCCGCGCCCCGGCGACGGCACGGCGCCTGCCCAAGGCGCTGAGCACCGACGACGTGGAGCGGCTGCTCGAGGCCGCGTCGCTGGGGGACGGCCCGGTCCCGCTGCGTGACCGGGCGTTGCTCGAGGTGCTCTACGGCACCGGCGCGCGGATCAGCGAGGCGGTGGGGCTCTCGGCCGACGACCTCGACCTCGACGGCGGGACCGTGCGCCTCTTCGGCAAGGGACGCCGCGAGCGGGTGGTGCCGGTCGGCCGCTTCGCCGTGGAGGCGGTGGAGGCCTATCTCGTGCGTGCCCGCCCGGTGCTCGCGCACGCCGGCCGGGGCACCTCGGCCCTCTTCCTCAACCAGCGGGGCAACCCGCTGAGCCGGCAGAGCGCCTGGGCGGTGCTGCAGACCGCCGGGGCCCGCGCGGGGCTGGGCGACCGCGTCTCCCCGCACACCCTGCGCCACTCCTTCGCCACCCACCTGCTCGCGGGCGGCGCCGACGTGCGCGTGGTCCAGGAGCTGCTCGGGCACGCGTCGGTGACGACGACGCAGATCTACACCCAGGTCACCGTCCAGGCGATGCGCGAGGTCTACGCGACCGCCCACCCCCGCGCCCGCGGCTGACCGCCACGGGCGCGGGCGGGCAGGGGTCAGGCGCGGTGGTCGCCGGTGCCGGCGTCGGGCTCGCCGTCGGCGCGGTGGCGGCCGGTGGTCGCGGCCGGGCCCGGCTCCGTGGCCCCGGCCGTCGTGTTGCCCGAGGTCTTCCCGCTGCCCCCGGCGGTGCCGACCGCGTTGACGCCGTCGACGCCGGTCTGCTCGTCCTGCTCGCCGCTGAGCGCGTCCTTGGCCTTGCGTGCCATGTCTCCGAGTCCCATGACTCCTCCTCGAGGTGGTTCGTGAGGCCAAGAATGGGGGCGTGGCCCGCCCGCCGCATCCCGGGCGACCGTCCGCCGTCGCGTGCCGAATGCCCGAACCTCCGCGCGCCTGCTCGCCTCAGGTGGCGACGGGCAACTAACGTGGCACCGTGACCGACCCCAAGCAGCCGACCCTGATCGACGCCCAGACGTCCGGGCAGGCCGCCGACTTCCCCGTGCCTGCGCCGCTCAGCGGCCACGGGCCGGCCCGCATCATCGCCATGTGCAACCAGAAGGGCGGCGTCGGCAAGACGACGACGACCATCAACCTCGGCGCTGCGCTGGCGGAGTACGGCCGGCGGGTCCTCATCGTCGACTTCGACCCCCAGGGCGCGGCCTCGGCCGGGCTCGGGATCAACGCCAACGAGCTCGACCGCACGATCTACTCGGTGCTCATGGAGCCCCGCTCGGACGTCCGGGAGATCATCTGCGAGACGTCCGTCGAGGGCCTGGACATCGTCCCGGCGAACATCGACCTGTCCGCCGCCGAGGTCACCCTCGTCACCGAGGTCGCCCGGGAGCACGCCCTCACGCGGGTGCTGCGCCCCGTGGCCGACGACTACGACGTCGTCCTCGTCGACTGCCAGCCCTCCCTCGGCCTGCTCGCCGTCAACGCGCTCACGGCCGCGCACGGCGTCGTCATCCCGCTCGAGGCGGAGTTCTTCGCGCTGCGCGGCGTCGCGCTCCTCATGGAGACGATCGACAAGGTGAGCGAGCGGATCAACCCGCGCCTCCAGCTCGACGGCATCCTCGTCACCATGTACGACGGGCGCACCCTCCACGCCCGCGAGGTGCTCGAGCGCGTCCGTGAGGGCTTCGGCGACCGCGTCTTCGACACCGTCATCAACCGGACGATCAAGTTCCCCGACGCCACCATCGCCACCGAGCCGATCACGACCTACGCCCCGAGCCACCCGGGCGCCGAGGCCTACCGGAGGCTGGCCCGTGAGCTCGTCGCCCGCGGTGACGTCGCCTGACCCGGCGGCGGTCCCACCCGAGGCGTCCGACGGGCACGGCCGCGCGCCGTTCGCGGTGACGCTGGAGAACTTCTCCGGACCCTTCGACCTGCTGCTCTCGCTCATCGCGAAGCACAAGCTCGACATCACCGAGGTGGCCCTCGCGCAGGTCACCGACGAGTTCATCGCCCACCTGTCCGGTCAGGAGGACTGGGACCTCGGCCAGGCGAGCGAGTTCCTCGTCGTCGCCGCGACGCTCCTCGACCTCAAGGCCGCCCGGCTGCTGCCGCGTGGCTCGGTGGAGGACGAGGAGGACCTCGAGCTCCTCGAGGCCCGCGACCTCCTCTTCGCCCGGCTGCTCCAGTACCGCGCCTACAAGCAGGTGGCCGCCGACCTCGAGCGTCGCTGGGCCACCGGCTCGCGGTCCTACCCGCGCTCGGTCCGGCTCGAGCCGCACTTCGCCGCCCTGCTGCCCGAGCTCGTCCTGCGCGTGGGACCCGAGCGGCTCGCCGAGCTCGCCGCCGCTGCGTTCGCCCCGCGCCCCGGCCCGCCGCAGGTGGACCTGGGCCACCTGCACGCGCCGGTCGTGTCCGTGCGCGAGCAGGCGGCGATCCTCGTCGACCGGCTGCGCCGCACGCGCTCCGCGACCTTCCGCGCGCTCACCGACGACGCCGCCTCGACCGCCGTCGTCGTCTCCCGGTTCCTCGCGCTGCTCGAGCTCTTCCGCGAGGGGGCGATCGCCTTCGACCAGGCTCGTCCGCTCGGCGAGCTCACCGTGCGGTGGGCGGGCAGCGAGGACGGCGACGTCGACGTGGCCGACGAGTACGACGACGCGACGAGCGAGGAGGAGACCGACGATGAGTGAGGCCGAGGTGCCGCAGTACGAGCCGGTGCCCGACGACGTCATGCCGCGCGAGCACCTCGCGGCGCTCGAGGCGATCCTCATGGTCGTCGACGAGCCCGTGCCCGCGGCGCAGCTCGCCGGGGTGCTCGGCCTGCCCACAGGCCAGGTCCGTGAGCTCCTCGCCGAGCTCGCCGCCGACTACGCGGGGGAGCGCGGCGGACGCCCGCGCGGGTTCGAGCTCCGCGAGGTGGCCGGCGGCTGGCGGGTCTACTCGGCGCCGACGTACGCGGACGTCGTCGGCCGCTTCATCGTCGACGGGCAGACCGCCCGGCTCACCCAGGCCTCGCTCGAGACGCTCGCCGTCATCGCCTACCGCCAGCCGGTCTCGCGCAGCCGGGTCGCGGCGATCCGCGGCGTCAACGTCGACGGCGTCGTGCGCACGCTCCTCGCCCGCGGTCTCATCGAGGAGGCGGGCCACGACGAGGACAGCGGCGCCGTCCTCTACCGCACGAGCGCCTACTTCCTCGAGCGCATGGGCCTGGGCTCGCTCGCCGACCTGCCCCCGCTCGCCCCCTACCTGCCCGACCTTGACGCCCTGGACGACCTCGACGAGGAGCTGCGATGAACCCCGATGCCCACACCCCCGACGGTGTCCGCCTGCAGAAGGTGCTGGCCGCCGCCGGCTACGGCTCCCGCCGTGCCTGCGAGCAGCTCATCGTCGACGGCCGGGTGACCGTCGACGGGCGGAGGGTCGAGCTCGGCACCCGGGTGGACCCGGCCACCGCCGTCGTCCACGTCGACGGCGTGCGCCTCCAGCTCGACGACACCAAGGTGACGATCGCGCTGCACAAGCCGGCCGGCGTCGTCTCCTCGATGCACGACGAGCAGGGCCGGCCCGACCTCTCGCAGTACGCCGCCGAGCGTGACGAGCGGCTGTTCCACGTCGGGCGGCTCGACGAGCAGACCGAGGGCCTGCTCCTCCTCACCAACGACGGCGAGCTCGCCCACCGGCTCACCCACCCGTCCTACGAGATCCCCAAGACCTACGTCGCCACCGTCCGCGGCCAGGTGCCCCGGTCGCTCGGACGGGCGCTGCTGGACGGCGTGGAGCTCGAGGACGGGCCGGCGCGCGCCGACCGCTTCACCGTGCTCGAGACGCTGCCGACGGAGTCGGTCGTGGAGATCGAGCTGCACGAGGGCCGCAACCGGATCGTGCGCCGGATGCTCGAGCACGTCGGGCACCCCGTGACCCGGCTCGTGCGCACCCGCTTCGGCAACGTGCGGCTCGGGCGGCTCAAGCCCGGCCACACACGAGTGGTCGAGGGCACCGAGCTCGGCACGCTGATGTCGAGCGTCGACCTGTGAGCCGGGGGGTACTCTGTCCCGGGCGCCGCGTCGGGCGGCCCGCGGGCAAGGAGGAAGCAGCAGCGTGACGACCCAGGCGGCCCCCCTGACGGCAGGTCCGGTCAGGGTCGTCGGCACCGGTCTCCTCGGCACGAGCATCGCGCTGGGCCTGCGCGGCCTCGACGTCCCCGTCCAGCTGTCCGACTCCTCGCCCTCCGCGCTCGCCCTCGCGCGCGACATGGGCGCCGGCGAGCCGGTCGGCGAGGCGAGCCCCGAGCCGGCGCTCGTCGTCGTCGCGACGCCCCCGGACGTCGCGGGACCGGTCGTGCTCGAGATGCTCCGCCGCCACCCCGGCGCCGTCGTCACCGACGTCGCGAGCGTCAAGGCGGTCATCGCCGCGGAGGTCGCCGCCGGTGGTCAGGACGGTGCCCGCTACGTCGGCTCCCACCCGATGGCGGGCCGTGAGCGCTCCGGCGCCGCCGCCGCCGACGCCGACCTCTTCGCCGGGCGTCCCTGGGTCATCGCGCCGACCGGCGACGCGGACCCCGCCGCCGTCGCCGCCGTCCGCGGCCTCGCGCTCGACCTCGGCGCGCTGCCGGTGTCGCTGGACCCGCAGGAGCACGACGACGCCGTCGCCGTCGTCTCCCACGTCCCCCAGCTCGCGGCCTCGCTCGTCGCGTCCCTGCTCGTCGAGGCGCCCGAGTCGGCGCTGTCCCTCGCGGGGCAGGGGCTGCGGGACGTCACCCGCATCGCGGCGTCCGACCCGCGACTGTGGGCCGCGATCCTCGTCGGGAACGCCGCCCCGGTGGGCGAGGGGCTGCGCCGGCTGCGCGCGGGCATCGACTCGCTCATCGAGGGCCTGGACAAGGCCGCGGCGAGCGGCCCGCTCGCACCGGGCGCCGTTGGCGCGCTCAGCCGCGTCATCGACGCGGGGAACACCGGGGTCGCTCGGATCCCGGGCAAGCACGGCGGCGCGCCGCGCCGCTACAGGACCGTGCAGGTGCTCATCCCGGACGAGCCGGGTGAGCTGGGCCGGCTCTTCGGCGAGGTCGGGGAGCTCGGCGTGAACATCGAGGACCTCCAGCTCGAGCACTCCGCAGGGGCGAGGGTCGGCATCGCGCACCTGTCGGTGGTGCCGGCCGCCGCCGCGGCGCTGGAGGACGGACTGACCAACCGAGGGTGGAGAGTGGTGGCGGAATGACAGCGCCGGTGACGGTCGCGATCGACGGACCTTCCGGGTCGGGCAAGTCGACGGTGAGCAGGGGGCTGGCGTCCGCGCTGGGCCTGGCCTACCTCGACACCGGCGCGATGTACCGGGCGGCCACCTGGTGGTGCCGTCGGCAGGGGGTGGACCTCGACTCCGCGGACGCCGTGACGGCCGCCGTCGCGGTCATGCCGCTCGAGATGGGCATCGACCCGGCCGCCCCGGCGGTCGTGTGCGACGGCGTCGACATCACCGCGGAGATCCGCGGCTCGGACATCTCCTCCATCGTCTCGGTGGTGGCGACGAACCTCGACGTGCGCGCCGAGCTGCGTGAGCGGCAGCGGGCGATCATCGCCGCCGAGCGCCGCGCCGCCGGCTTCAGCGAGGGTCGCGGCATCGTCGCCGAGGGCCGCGACATCACGACGGTCGTCGCCCCCGACGCCGACGTGCGCATCCTCCTCACGGCGGACGAGGAGGCACGCCTCGCGCGGCGTGCGCGCGAGCTGCACGGCAGCGACGACCCGGACTCGCTCGCCGCGACGCACGCCGAGGTCGTGGGCCGCGACGCACGTGACTCGACCGTCTCGACGTTCCTCACCGCGGCGGACGGCGTCGTGACGATCGACTCCTCGCGGATGGACGCGGCGCGCACCCTGGAGGTGGCACTCGGCGTCGTCGAGCAGGTGCGGCAGGAGCAGCGGTGAGCACTGAGCTCTCGCGCGGGGCACGCACGAAGGCCGAGGACATCTACCGCTGGGGGCCGATCTGGTCGCGGCGCGTGGGCCAGTTCCTCGACCACGTGTGGTGGAACACGAAGGTCCACGGTGCCGAGCACGTCCCGAAGGACGGCCCGGTCATCATCGCCTCGAACCACACCGGCGTCATCGACGGTCCGCTCCTGCACGGTGCGGTCCCGCGTGGCTCCCACTTCATCATCAAGCAGGAGTTCTGGGACTCCCCGCTCGGCTTCCTCATGACGCTCGCCGGCCAGATCCCGGTCGACCGGAAGAACGGGCGCGCCGCGCTCGTCGTCGCCCAGCAGATGCTCAGCGAGGGCCGCGTCGTCGGGATCTTCCCCGAGGGGAACCGGGGGAGCGGTACCGTCCAGTCCACCCGTGCGGGCGTCGCGTGGCTCGCCGTCCACGGCAACGCGCCGGTCGTGCCGGTCGCCTGCCTCGGGACCCGGCCCACGGGCAAGAAGGTCGGCTACGTCCCGCCGCCGCGCTCGCGCCTCCACGTCGTGTTCGGCAAGCCGATCGTCGTGGACACCGAGCGCGGCGAGGGCGGCAACCGCGAGGTCATGACGCGGGCGATGCAGCAGATCCACCAGGGCCTGGCCGCGCACGTCGAGGACGCCGTCGCCCTCACCGGCATCCCGCTGCCCACGCACTGACGGTCCCCGGCACGCGCCGGGGACCGCAGGCAGGTCAGGAGACGTCGCGGCGCGCCGTGCGCCACAGGCCGAGGGCCAGCGGCACGCCCACCCACACCGCGGCCGACGTGGCGAGCTGTGCCCACCCGGTCGCGGTCATCGTCCCCTCCATGAGCGGGCCCATCGCGGAGTCGAGGTTGAGCCACTGCGCCGGCTCCCGGAGCCCCGACACGAGGGCGGTGAGCACGGTCCAGGCGGTGGGCAGGGCGAGGTAGGCGACGATCGCCACCGGCGTGCTCAGCAGCGCGAGCCCGAAGCCCACCCCCTGGCTCACGAGCAGGACGAGCGCGAGGAGCATCCCGCCGAGCACCGACCACTCCATGGTCCAGGCGCCGTCCCCGTCGAGCAGGACCGCCCCGACGACGTTGGACACGGCGCCCACGGCGAGCGCGGCCGCCATGACGACCAGGCCCAGCCCCCAGGCCGAGACGAGCTTGGCGAGGTTGACCCGGCTGCGCCGCGGCTCGAGGGTGAAGGTGGTGAGCGCGGTGCGCTGGGACCACTCGCCGGTCGCGGCCATGATGCCGATGAGGGGCAGGAGGATCAGCTGACCCAACGACGACGCGGTGGTGAGCTCCTGCCACGTCCTGCTCTGCGGCTCGCCGGTGAACAGGACGAGGGCGATGAGGGCCGCGTTGAGCAGGACGATGACGGCGAGCAGCCAGGCTCCCGCGCGGGTGTCGACCTGCTTGCGCAGCTCGACGAGCAGGAGGCGGGTGAACGGGACGCCGCTGCCGCGCGCCTGGCGCGGGCGGGCGGGGACGGTGGTCGTGGTGGTGCTCATGCGGGGATCTCCTCTCGCCCGTGCTGGGCGGTCGCGTCGAAGAACAGCTGCTCCAGGCCGGTGGAGGAGCTGGGACGCAGCTCGGTGAGCACGACGCCGGCGGTGAGGGCGAGGCGCCCGACCTCCTCGGTGGTCGCGGACGTCGCGAGGCCCGGGCCGGTGGGGGACACGTCGTGACCGTCCGCCGCGAGGACGGCCGCGAGCGTGAGGTCGTCGGTGCTGTGGACCTGCGTCCCAGGGGTTGCGAGGAGGTCGGCGACGGCGCCCTGGGCCACGATCCGGCCACCACCGATGATGACGAGGTCGTCGGCCACCGCCTCGACCTCGCGCAGGAGGTGGGAGGACAGCAGGACGGTTCCCCCGGAGTCGGCGAAGGAGCGCAGGAGCGTGCGCAGCCAACGTATGCCCGCCGGGTCGAGACCGTTCGCCGGCTCGTCGAGGACGAGCACCGCGGGCTCACCGAGGAGGGCGTGCGCCAGGCCGAGACGCTGGCGCATGCCGAGGGAGTAGGTGCGGGTGCGCGCCCTGGACTCGGCCGGGGTGAGCCCGACGAGGGTGAGGACCTCCTCGACGCGCCGCGAGGGCAGCCCCATGAGCTGTGCGGAGACGGTGAGGATCTCGCGCCCGGTGCGCCCGGCGTGCTGGGCGGCGGCGTCGAGGAGCACACCGACGTGCCGGCCCGGGTTGGCCAGGGAGGTGAACGGCACGCCGAGGACGGTGGCGCGCCCGGCGGTCGGGCGGGTGAGGCCGGTGAGCATCCGCATCGTCGTCGACTTGCCGGCACCGTTGGGGCCGAGGAAGCCGGTGACGCGCCCGGGCCTGGCGGTGAAGGAGACGGTGTCGACGACGAGGTGGTCGGCGTACCGCTTGGTGAGGTTCTCTGCGGTGATCATGGGAACCACCCTCCCGGCCCGCGCGGCGCGGAGGATCGGAGCCGGGGCTCGCGCGGGTCGGACTTTGGTCGGACCCGCGCCGGCCGGGAGGTGGACGGAGGCGCCCCCGTGTGTCCCTAGGCTGGCGGTCATGCAGCTCGCCGCCCCGTCCCCGCCTGCCTCCCGCCGGGGGGCCGGCCCGGCCGGCGCGTCGCCGGCCCTCAGCCCTCCCGGCCCGCCGGCCCTGCGCCCGTGGTCGAGGACGTGGCGGTACCTGGCGGCGGCCGGCATCGCCTTCCTCATGTGGATCTTCACCTCCGTCGACCTCCTCCCGCAGGACGGCGCGGTCCCCACCGAGGTGGAGGCCCGGATGGGGGTCGCCCTCCTGCTCGACGGGCTGCTCGGCATATTCGCCCTCCTCCTCCTGCCGCTGCGTCGTCGCTACCCGGCCGTCATCGGCGTCGTGACCGGTCTGCTCACCGGGGTGTCGGCCGCAGCGCTCGGGGCCGCCGCGGTGGCCGCGGTCTCGGCGGCGACCTGGCGGCGGTGGCGCCTCGTCCTCCCGGTGGTCCTCGCCTGGGTCGCGGCGACCGTCGTCTACGAAGGGCTGTGGCGCCCGAGCCTCCTCGAGGACACGAGCACCACGGCCTTCGTCATCCTCTCCAGCAGCATCGCCGTGGGCGTGGTCGCGACGTGCATCGCCACCGGCTTCTACGTCGGCGCCCGGCGCGAGCTGCTGTCCACGCTGCGCCAGCGCGCGGAGACCGCGGAGCGGGAGCAGGCGCTCAAGGCCGAGGCCGCGCGCGAGGCGGAGCGCACCCGGATCGCGCGCGAGATGCACGACGTGCTCGCCCACCGGATCTCCCTCGTCGCGATGCACGCCGGTGCCCTCGCCTACCGCACGGACCTCAGCCGCGAGGAGACCGCGGAGGCAGCCGGTGTCATCCAGCACAACGCGCACCTCGCCCTCAGCGAGCTGCGGCAGGTGCTCGGGGTGCTGCGGGCCGGGAGCCCGGGGGAGCACGTGGCGCCCGAGCCGCCGCAGCCCGAGCTCGCCCAGGTGACCGAGCTCGTCGCGGCCGCGAGCCCTCACGTCGACGTCACGGTCGACGCCGCCGGGCTGCCCGAGGGCCGGCTGCCCGCGCGCGAGCTGCCTGCGACGACGTCCCGCACCGCCTACCGCGTGGTCCAGGAGGCGTTGACGAACGCGTCCAAGCACGCCCCGGGCAGCGCCGTCGTCGTCCGGCTCGCCGGCGCCCCCGGTGGCCTCCTCACCGTCGAGGTGGTCAACGGCCCGCCGTCGCGCACTGCCCCCGGCACCCCCGGTGCCGGACTCGGGCTGCTCGGCCTCGGCGAACGGGTCGAGCTCGCCGGCGGGGCGCTGGAGCACGACGCCGGTCCGGACGGCTCGTTCACTGTGCGAGCCTGGTTGCCGTGGGAGGAGAGCACATGACGACGCCGGTGCGGGTGGTCATCGTCGACGACGACGGCCTGGTCCGGGCAGGTCTGCGGCTCATCCTCGGCGGGCACGCCGGGATCACGGTCGTGGGCGAGGCGCCCGACGGGCACGAGGGGGTGGCCGTCGTCGAGCGGGAGCGCCCCGACGTCGTCCTCATGGACATCCGCATGCCCCGGCTCGACGGGTTGGCGGCCCTCCGCCGGCTCGCCGAGCGCGGCTCCACCGCCCGCGTCATCGTCCTCACGACCTTCGACACCGACGAGATGGTGCTCACCGCGCTGCGGCAGGGAGCGACGGGGTTCCTCCTCAAGGACACCCCGCCCGCCGACCTCGTCGACGCCGTGCTGAGGGCCGCCCGCGGGGAGCCGATGCTCTCCCCGAGCGTCACCGCCCAGGTGATCTCGGTCGCAACGCAGAACCAGGACGACTCCAGGGAGCGCGCGGCACGCGAGCGGGTCGCCCGGCTCACCGAGCGGGAGCGGGAGGTCGCCGTCGCCATCGGCCGAGGGCTGTCGAACGCCGAGATCGCGGCCGAGCTCTACATGGGCGTGGCGACGGTCAAGACGCACATCGGTCGCCTGTTCACCAAGCTCGAGGCCGCCAACCGGGTGCAGATCGCCCTGTGCGTCCACGACGCCGGGCTCACCTGACGCGCTCCGCCCGCCCCCGTTCCGGCCCCGCCCCGGGGCGGCGTTAGCATCCGGGCGGCGCGGCAGGGGAGAATGGGCGACGTGAGTGAAACCCAGGACCTCCCGACCACCCCGGCCGACGACGAGCAGCGCGCCGCCGCCCTGCGCGCCGGGCTGGCCGACTACGTGCTCGACGAGGAGGACGCCGCCCTGCTCGCCGCCGGCGACGGCGGCTCCGAGCGGGAGCCCGCGGACGCCCCCCTGCCCGTGCTCGCCGTCGTCGGCCGCCCGAACGTCGGCAAGTCGACGCTCGTCAACCGCATCCTCGGACGGCGCGAGGCCGTGGTGCAGGACGTCCCCGGCGTCACACGAGACCGCGTGAGCTACCCGGCCGAGTGGGCCGGACGCCGCTTCACGCTCGTCGACACCGGCGGGTGGGAGCACGACGCCGCGGGCCTCCACGCCCGCGTCGCCGACCAGGCCGAGGTCGCTATCGAGCTCGCCGACGCCGTCATGTTCATCGTCGACGCGACCGTCGGGCCGACGAGCACCGACGAGCAGGTCGTCCGGCTGCTGCGCAAGTCCGGCAAGCCGGTGGTGCTCGTGGCCAACAAGGTCGACTCGCCCATGCAGGAGGCCGACGCCTCCGCCCTGTGGTCCCTCGGTCTCGGGCAGCCGTGGCCCGTCTCGGCCCTGCACGGCCGCGGCTCCGGTGACCTCCTCGACGCCGCGATGGCGATCCTTCCCGAGGTCTCCTCCGTGGCGGCCGAGCTGCCCGAGGGAGGGCCCCGGCGGGTGGCCCTCGTCGGTCGCCCGAACGTCGGCAAGTCCAGCCTGCTCAACGCGCTCGCCCGCCAGGACCGCGTCGTCGTCCACGACGTCGCCGGCACCACCCGCGACCCCGTCGACGAGCTCGTCGTGCTCGGGAACCGGCCGTGGTGGTTCGTCGACACGGCCGGCATCCGCCGCCGTGTCCACCAGACGAAGGGCGCGGACTTCTACGCCTCGCTGCGCACGCAGGCAGCGCTGGAGAAGGCGGAGGTCGCCGTCGCGCTCGTCGACGCCTCGGTCCCGCTGACCGAGCAGGACATCCGCGTCATCCAGCAGGTCGTGGACGCCGGGCGCGCGCTCGTCATCGCCTACAACAAGTGGGACCTCATGGACGAGGACAAGCGCTTCCTCCTCGAGCGGGCGATCGACCAGGACCTCGTCCAGCTCCCGTGGGCGCCGCGCGTCAACCTGTCCGCCAAGACCCGCTGGCACGTCGACAAGCTGGTCAAGGCGCTCGACACGGCGCTGGAGGGCTGGGACACCCGCATCCCCACCGGCCGGCTCAACGCCTTCCTCGGCGAGCTCACCGCGGCCAACCCGCACCCGGTCCGGGGCGGGAAGCAGCCGCGGATCCTCTTCGCCACGCAGGCGGACAACCGCCCGCCGCGGTTCGTCATCTTCGCGACCGGGTTCATCGAGCACGGCTACCGCCGCTTCATCGAGCGCAAGCTGCGCGAGAACTTCGGCTTCGAGGGCACGCCCATCGAGATCAGCGTGCGGGTGCGGGAGAAGCGGCGCCGCTGATGGCCGGAAGCCGGCACGTGCTCCTGCGGTGGGGGTTGCCCCGCGACCCCCGCGCCGGGGAGCACGTGCTCGGCTTCCTGCTCACCGCGGTCGTGACCGTCGTCGTCACCCGCGGGATTCTCGAGCTCACCGGCTTCCCGCAGATCGGTGGGGCCTCCCTCCACATCGCCCACGTGCTGTGGGGCGGGCTGCTCATGGCGCTGGCCCTCCTGCTGGCCCTGTGCTTCGCCGGGCCCGTGGTGCGGCCGACGATCGCGTTCGTCGGCGGGGTCGGCTTCGGCCTGTTCATCGACGAGGTGGGCAAGTTCCTCACGAAGGACAACGACTACTTCTTCCGGCCCGCGCCGATGATCATGTACCTCACGTGCGTGGGGCTGCTGCTGCTCGCCGACGCCCTCGTCGGTCGCCGCCCGGCCGACGCGAGCGAGCGGCTCGCCGCCGCTGCCGACCACGCCGTCGCGGGCCTTGCCGGAGGGCTCAGCCCGCAACGCCGCGTGGCCGCCGAGGCGCTCCTGCGGGAGGGGAGAGGTGCCCGCGGGGCGGAGGAGGTCGAGGCGCTCCTCGCGGTCGTGCCCGAGGACCACAGCGAGCTGCCGGACCCGCTCGAGGTCGCCACCCGCGCCCTCCGTGAGCTCCTCGTCGGCGTCGTGCGCGCCTCGTGGTCGCTGGCGGTGGCCGGCGCGCTCCTCGTCCTCGTCGTCGGCGGGGGAGTGGTCATCGTGGTCACGGCCGACTCGGACGCACCGGCATGGTCGGGCTGGTTCGTCGTGGCGTCGACCGCCGTCGTCCTCGCGTGCGCCCTGCGCGCGTGGATGCTCGTGGCCGGGCGTCACCAGGGGTGGGCGGTGGAGTGGCTGCGTCGGGCGTTCACGGTCGAGCTGCTCGTCACGGTCGTCGCCCTGTACCGGATCGACCCGTGGCCGGCCACGGCCGTCATGGCCGTCGCCCTCCTCGGACTGGGCGTGGCACTCGCCGAGCGGGCCCGGCTCGCGCAGACCGGTGAGGACATCGACCGGGCGGGCGGACCCCGGGTCCCCACCGCCCAGGAGTGACCCCGCCCACACGGGGGCCCTGCGGTTTCAGTTCCCGCCGAGTCCTGCGGTAACCTGCTCTCGGTTCGTTCGCGAACCGGACGGGCTGTGGCGCAGCTTGGTAGCGCACTTGACTGGGGGTCAAGGGGTCGCAGGTTCAAATCCTGTCAGCCCGACCGTGAAGCAGCAGGTCAGGGGCCATCTCGCACATGCGGGATGGCCCTTTTCCGTTCTGGAATGGGGCGATGTAGCCATCCATGTAGCCAACGCACATGAGGTCAGGCGAGACGCTCTGGCTAGTGGTCGGTCCGCGATCCGAGAAGGCCCGCGCGTTAGGCGTCGTTGCGACGCGCAACCTGCGAGGCATCGTTGCAAGAGTGCCGCGGCACCGCCGGGCCGCTACCACCCAAGGGACGAGGCCAGGCGGTCGACGGCGGCTCGTGCGCCCTCGGTGGAGACGTGCCCGTAGATGTCGCCGGTGACTTGCACCGAGGCGTGGCCGAGAATCTCCGAGACCGTGCGCAGGGGGACGCCTGCCTCGAGCATGGTCGAGGCGGCCGTGTGCCGGAGCGTATGGATACCGACGCCGTGAAGTCCGGCGTTCTTGGCGGCGGTGGACATGGCTCGCGACGCGTTCCGTGGATCGATCGGTCCGCCGAACTCCGTCGTGAAGACCAGCCCGCTCTCCCTCCACGATCCTTCGCTTCGAGCGCGGGCCTCGTCTTGAGACGCGCGCACGGCGGAAAGGACAGCGGCGGTCGCGGTCGAGACGGGGATCGTACGGCGTGAGCGCTCTGTCTTCGGCGGCTGAACCTCGAGGCCCTCGCGTGTTCGTGCAAGGGTTCCGCGCACGGTGACGAGCCGGCGCGTCAGGTCAACCTCGGACCACCGGAGCGCGAGGGCTTCACCCCGTCGCAACCCCGTACCGGCGAGCACTCGCAGCAGGTGCTCGTAACGAGTGCCCTCGGCTGCCCTGAGTAAGGCGTCGACCTCGTGTGGTGCCAGCGCGCGGGCTTCGGCGCTGGTGACGGTTGGCCTCTTCAGCTTGGACGCGGGGCTCGCGCCGAGGAGGCCATCACGTACGGCGGTATCCAATACCTGCCTGAGTACGGTGTCGATCTGGCGGATCGTCGAGGATGAGAGACCTTTGGCGCGCAGCCGGAGGATGAATGCCTCGATGTCCGCGGCACCTACCTTCCCGATTGGGGAGCGCGGCCATCTGGTCCGACAGTGCGTGTGTGCGGAGAAGGACCTCGTACGTGTCCTTCGTCGACCGCTTGCGGTCCGACGCCTCAAGCGTGGTGCGCATCCACTCGTCGATGACCTTGTGGAGCTTCACCGAGGAGTCTCGGACCGGGCCGCCGACATCGAGCCGCTGTCGAGCCGCCTGGAGCTTCTTCTTTACTTCTGCGTGGAAGGTGCCGAAGAAGGTTGCGCGCCGGCGCCTGCCGTTGAGCGCCGGCAGTTCGATCGAAGCGGTCCATCGACCCTGGCAACGGTGGTCGGGCCGCGTGCCATCAGAGCCCAGGGGCGGACAGGTCGGGTGGTCGTGGCGCCGGTAGATGGTCCCGTCGCCGCGACCGGCCCTTCTACCCATGGCGACGTGCCCAGGAGTATGTGGAGATCCGACGGGGGCCACAATCGGTCGCCGTGCGCGGACGGCGATGTTGGCGACTCGTACACGATTGCCAGGGTCGCGACCCGTCCGATGATCGGTCAGTCGCGCGCCGACGGTCGGCACCTTGGGCGGCATGGTCGGGCGGATGCCCGCTGAGCGGAATGGTCGGGCGGATGCCCGCTGGGCGGAATGGTCGGGCAGAGCCCGTATGGCGGCCGTGGAGTGCGTTCAGGCAACGAGTCGGTCAGCGAACCCGTCGGTGTCGTGGGGCGAGCGAATCGGGCGATGGGCTCCCAACTGGTCGGATGGTTCCTGACCGCGGTAGAAGGATGTGCCGCTGCGGGCAGTCAACGTAAGTTGACGACCATAGAGAAGTCAACTAGGGTTGACCGCATGGCCGATGTTGATCTTGCATGGATCACCGAGCACACCGATCCCCTCCAAGCGTTGCGCGAAGCGACCGCGCTGCGCCGCCGACTGGAAGGACACGAAGAGGTCCTGGTCCACCGTGCCCGCGTGTCAGGGACCACGTGGGCGCAGATTGCCGAGGCGCTCGGCGTCTCGAAGCAAGCCGTCCACAAGAAGTACGGGGGCCGGCACCTGTTCGGCCGCACGGAGGCATGACGATGATCAACTCGCTCCTTGACGATCTGTCAGGACGAACAGCGCAACGACTCGGCGCTGGACAGCGTGGTGTCGTGGTGGTGGGTGCGCTGCACGGCAGGCAGTCCGCAGTGCACGGCGCAGATCCCGGCACGCAGTTCGAGATCGGTTCCATCACCAAGACGTTCACCGCGCTCGCCTTGGCCCAGCTCGCCGTGCGCGGCGTCGTGGGGCTGGACCAACCCCTGAGCGACCTCCTACCTCGTGACATCACGGCCCCCCAGCGCGGCGGCGAGGTCATCAGGCTGAGGCACCTGGCCTCCCACACTTCTGGGTTACCAAGGCTTCCCAAGGGGACCCTGCCACGGGGCCTGTTGCGAGCAGACCCCTACGCCGGATGCACCGGCGAGCTCCTGATGGACGGGTTGCGGCGCACCCGTTTGCGATCGGTGCCCGGCACCCGCTTCTGCTACTCCAACCTCGGCGCCGGCTTGCTCGGATTCGTCCTGGCACGCCACACCGAGACCGACTACGACTCGCTCGTCCAGGCCGAGATCTGCCGGCATCTGGGCATGACAGACACCCGCGTGGTCCTCGATCTCGAAGGCGCAGCCCGGTTGGCCCCCGGTCACTCCCGCACGGGACGACCACGCCCACCGTGGCACCTGGCCGCCCTCGCCGGTGCCGGCGGCCTTCACTCGACGGTTCCCGACCTGCTCAGGCTCGCGCGGGCCCACCTCGGCCCCGCCCCCGAAGAACTCGCCGAAGCGATCGCTCTCAACCGCACGACCGCGCACCGCATCAACGCACGAGCTGCGATCCATCCCGGCTGGATCGCAGCCAACCTGCCCCGCACCCAGCATCGAGTCATGTTCCACAGTGGCGGCACGGGTGGATATCGCAGCCTGCTGGCTATAGCCCCCGAACACGGCGCCGCAGTCGTGATCCTCAACGCCAACAACCGACCCGTGGATCGCCCCGGCCTCAAGCTGCTCGGGCAGATCATCGACTCCGGACCCGGATTCGGGTCCGATCCCGTCCCGGCCGCCGCCTGACCGACCTGACGTGGGTAGAGAGCTCGGCGAAGTAGCGACCGGTCGCAGTCGGCGGAGTCAGCCAACGGATCCCGCGCATTCACGTGCTCCCGCCCTGCGGCTCACGACTCCGGATGCAACGGATGATCGCCTCAACTAACCGACGCCGATCGTGGGCGGCCGGGGTCAAGCGCACCCATTTGCATGAGCAAGATCGCCCACAAGTGTCAACGACGGCTGAAAGTGGACCCCTTTGCGACGGGTGAAAGTGGACCCCTCTCGTGGTGTGGTCAGTCGGTTGTGGCCGCTGGCGGGCGGCCGAGGTCGCGGTTCTTGAGTCGGTAGGAGTCGCCTTTGGGGGCGATGACGTCGGCGTGGTGGACGAGGCGGTCGATCATCGCGGCGGCGACGGTGTCATCGCCGAAGACGTGTCTGCTGCTGGTTCGGTCTACGGGACGGCGCTTCTGACAGTCCTGTCAACCGCGAGGCGGCGGAGAGCGTCCAGTTCGTCGTCGAGACGGTCGATAGGAACCAGTAAGTGGTCGTGGTTGTAGCCGGCAACCACGTTGCAGCTGATGTCGGCCTCTGCGAGGGCACCGCTTACTGCTGCGGTCAGCCCGACTGCCTCAAGTGCCGAGTAGACCTGCAAGGTGATCCATCCGGCGACGTAGTCGTAGGTGAGCCCCAGTCGATCAGCGTCATCCTGGGCGATCACCACGCTGAGGCCCTCGGGCTCGACAACGCTTGCCAGGACATCGGCGTCGACCGTGCCGCTCTGCACGGTGACGAAGACGAACCGTCCTGGACGGCATCGCGGTGACATCCCCGCCAGCAACTTCGCCAGGTTCGTCTCACCGCTCATGGTCCGGCAGTCTGCCAGAGCCTTCGAGGCGCTTGCCTCCCGTGAGCCATCGGACGGACGAGATATGGGTGCCGATTGCCGATCCTCTGCCGGATGCCGGAGTTGCCGCATCGCGCGCGGGGTTTGCGTCTGTCTGTCGGATGACGTCGACAACTGCGCGAGACTGGAACGATGCGCGTACGACCGATCGACCCGCGCGACGAGACCTGGGAGATCGAGCGCCCGCGCTTTCAGGGTCTACTTTTGGACCGGCACGGCTTCCGAAGAGTACGAACCCAGCGGAACCGATGTGCATGGAGCTATCCAGTGGGCCGAAGGCCAGCGCGGGGACCGGACATACACCCTCTACGCCTGTGCCGACGTCGACCTGATTCGCCTCGCCGGCGTCGATCCGTCGGCTGAGCAAGCTTCCGCCCGACTGAGTCCGCGGCATCCCAGGTGACGATCGGCTTGCGAGGGCAGGTCGTGCGGGTCGCTCCCCAGGGAGCGGCTCACCGGCACTGCGCGAGTAGTTCTCCGTGGAGAATGACGAACCAGGCATCAGGACTCTCACCCCAGGTACGCCAGCCGTCGGCAATCGCCTCGACGTCGGCGCGCGTGAGTCCGAGTTCCGCTGCCTGGGCGGAGAACGCGCCCGCTTCGACGCGCGCAGCTTGTCCGTTGCCCCACCATCGACAGCTCGCCGGGTCGGCGTAGGTCCACGTGGAAGAGGTGACCTGGACGTCGGTGATGCCTGCCTGGTGTGCCCAGGAGCGCAGCCGCCGACCGGCGTCGGGATTCGCGCCGTTGCGGTGGGCGATCTGCCGGTAGGTCGTACGCCACTGTTCCAGATGGGGTGAGTCCGGGTACCACGCCATGGCGGCGTAATCGGCGTCGCGGGCGGCGATCCATCCGCCCGGTCGGCAGACACGACCCATCTCACGGAGCGCGGCCACCGGGTCCGCGAGGTGCTGCAGCACCTGGTGAGCGTGGACGATGTCGAAGCTTGCATCCGGGTAGCCAAGCGCCACTGCGTCCGCAAGCTCGAACCGTGTCCGGGAGTCCCCGCGCCTGGCGGCGTTCTCGCGTGCTGCCGCCAGCGGCGCCTCGGTGTTCTCTACACCGACCACCTGGCCGGGAGCCACGAGCTCGGCGAGGTCCAGCGTGATGGTCCCGGGACCGCACCCGACGTCGAGGATGCTCTGGCCGCCACGCAGATGCGGCAGCAGATATGCCGCCGAGTTCACGGCGGTGCGCGCGGCATGCGAGGCGAGAACAGGCAGCTCGTGCCCATGGCTGTAGCGGACCGTGGATCGGGTCGACTGATCGGCAACTTCGTCGTTCACAAACTGCAGGCTATTGGGTCGCGGCTCTGCCAGCTTTGGCGTGCCGCTCCGCGGACTACTTCCAGCCGCTGGCTGGTGTCACCACTGCTGGGGAGGGCCGGCAGCACGCGGCTCGACGTCGGCCAAGGCGCGCACCGCGTGGGATGCCGGGAGGCGCGCTGGGACGTGTCAGCCGAAGCCCCGCACGAGTGTCCCGGAGCGGGCACGAATGTGATCCGTGTCATAGGCTGCCCCGAACATGCACCGGCGACGTCGGGGGAGTCCGGGATGCACGGTTCGAGGAAGAGCACAACTGTCCTTGGCGGATGGCGTCGGCGTGCTGCCGGCGCGGTGGTCGCGGCGACACTCGTCGTCGGCGGGGCGGTGACCGGCGTCCTGTCGCTGGCCGAACCCGCCGCCGCCGCCGATGCCGTCGACCGCGTCGTCGACCCGCCCACGTGGCACGACTTCCCGGGATCGGACCCCACGCAGGGGTACTACAACATCTCGCGGAGCCCGGGCCGCATCTGGACGGACAAGACGGTGTTCGACACGACGGTCGAGGACCCGGGACGAGAGGTCCCGCCGCTCGAGGTCGGGACGAACGAGACGGCCGTGGCACTCTCGGCCATCGGCAGCACGCGCCACGTCTCGCGCGAGGAGCCCATCCCGATCGACGCGTCGCTCGTCGTCGACCTCTCGGGCTCGATGCGGTCCTGCATCGACAACCCGAGCACCAACTGCATCACGAACAGCGGCGCCGGTTCCCGGGCCGAGGCCCTCGTCGAGGCCACCAACAGCGCACTTCGCATCATCCTCGGTGCCGACCCCGACAACCGCGTCGCCCTCACCAGCTTCGGCAACAGCACGGGCACGCTCATCGGCCTCGGTCGGCCCGAGCCGATCGGCCAGGACGCCGCCGGCGACGACATCTACATGCGGCTGTGCAACGCAGGCGGGAACCTCTACGTCACGTTCGCCGCGAACGGGTGCCCGGCGTCGAACCGTACCGAGGTCGTCGGTGGCACGAACATCGAGCGCGGCATCTACCGCGGGATGAACATCCTCGCGACGCAGACCGGCGTGGCCGGTGAGCGCATCCCGAGCGTCCTGCTCATGTCGGACGGCGAGCCCACCTACTCCGTCGCGGCCAACGCGCAGGGCGGCACCAGCTCCCCGCAGTGGTGGAACATCCCGAGCAACGGCGCGGGCCGGGACAACGTCGGACCCGGGAACGCGGGCTACTCCGGCAACGGCTTCATGGCCGCGCTCACCGCCCAGTACTTCAAGAACATCGTCAACGAGAACTACGCCACGTCCGCAGACCTCGGCACCGACGCCCGCGTCTACACGGTCGCCTTCGGTCTGGACTCGTTGTCCGCCGAGAGCCAGGCCCTCGCGCGCGTCACCCTCGACCCGGCAGACGAGCTCGGGTCCACGACCAACACCTACGCCGCAGACTTCCGCACCTGGTTCGCGCAGTACCGGGCCGGCGGCGGGACCGGCACGATCCCGTGCGTCCTCGTCAACCGCACCGGCAGCACCGACGTGTGCCTGACGAACGTCGGGCACCCGACGAGCGCCACGGGCGGCGTCCCCGCCGCGGACCCGACGACGCTCGCCTACAACGACGCCTTCTACTCCCCGGTGACCGCCGAGGACCTGGAGGAGGCGTTCACCCAGATCGCCACCTCGATCACCGAGGCGCCGCCCAACTTCCCGATCGACATCGAGAACAACAGCCCGGCGACCTCGGGCTACCTCACGATGACCGACGAGCTCGGGCCGTTCATGGAGGTCAAGATCCTCGACCGGATCGCGTTCTGCTCCTCGATCCGGGAGTCCCCGACGTCCGAGCCCGACCCCAACGACTGCGACGCCCAGACGTTCGTCGCCACCGGCTCCACGACAGAGGGGGACGTCACCACCTACACCTTCGAGGGGACCTACGAGGCCAACGACGTCGCCGGCCCCGCGAACGTCGGTGACGTCATCGTCCAGGTGGTGCGCAACCCCGCCCTCGCGGTCGGCGACACGGTCATCTGGCGGGTGCCCGCCTCGCTCCTGCCGTTGCGCGACACCAACGTCGTCGAGGACGCCGACGGCACCCCGACCTCGGTGTCGATCATCCCGTCGCACCCCGTGCACCTGCTGTTCACCGTCGGTCCCAAGGACGGTGTCACCGACGCGCTCGGCGACACCGCGTCCCTCGGCGCCTCCGACGGAGCAGCGCTCGCCCAGTACGTCGCCGAGAACACCGACGACGCCGGGAACGTGCGGTTCTACACCAACGCCTTCGAGACCGGCACGGACGGGATCACCGCCCAGACCAACGCCCAGTTCCGGCCGGCGGACCGCAACGCGTTCTACCGGTTCGCCGCGGACACGACGCTCTACACCGCCCAGTCGACCGACGCGCCGCTGTCGTTCGCCGACTTCGAGAGCGACCCGGCCGACACGACGTACTACTACCCGCAGGTCGAGTACTCCAACGTCGACGGCCCGGCCAAGAGCACCTTCTGGGTCGCGACCACGAAGCAGCAGCTGCTCGACAGTGAGGACGAGGCCCACCAGGTGTCCGGCGTCGCGGGGACGGCGTTCGCCCCCGCCGGGATGTTCGCCCTGACCGAGCGCACGAACAACCTCGACGAGGTCAAGTGCACCCCGGCGGGCAGCGCCTGGGACACCAGCGTCCCCGTCTGCAACGACGCCAACCCCGGGGTCGACGGCAACTACACCGAGACCGCCGACTACGTCCGCCTCAGCCCGCCGCTGGCCCCCGAGAGCCAGACGCTGCAGCAGGACCTCGGGAACAACGGGTACGTGGCGTTCGCGACCCCCGGCACACTGAGGATCGACAAGACCGTCGTCGCCGACCCCGCGCTCGAGCCCGACCAGGACGCGACGTTCGAGTTCACCGTCGACCTCACGGCCGACGGCGCGGCGCTCGAGGGCGACTTCCCGTACACGCTCTACCAGGACGGGGTGAGTGACCCCGTCGAGACAGGCCGGATCGCCTCCGGGGGCACGGTCTCCCTCACCGTCGACCAGTACGTGACGATCGGCAACCTCCCTGCCGGCGCCACCTACACCGTCACGGAGACGCCGCCCGCGTCCGGGTTCACCCAGACCTCACCCACAGGGCCGGCCACCGGCACCATCGAGACCGCTGCCGAGGCGACCGCGACGTTCGAGAACACCTACACCGCCACCGCGGTGACGCTCGCGACGCCGTCGGCGACCAAGGTCCTGGAGCCGTGGCCGGCGGGCCTGACCTTCGACGCGACGCTCTGCGGGTCGGGTGTCCCGCTGCCGGAGGGAGCCGGTGCCGACGGCTGCGTGACCGTCGAGCTCACCGCCGCCGATCCCACCGCCGCGTTCGGGGACATCGTCTTCGAGTCACCCGGCCAGTACCAGTACGCCATCACCGAGACCCGCAGCACCGCGGCCGGGGTGACCTCCTCCGCTGCCCAGTACCAGTGGACGGTCCAGGTCTCCGACAACGGGACCGGCGAGCTCACGGCGACCGTCGCGCTCGTCCGGGTCGCCGACGACGCCGGGGTCGCGGTGAGCGAGCCGGTGGCGGGCGGGTCACCGGCCACGTTCACCAACTCCTTCTCCGCCACCGAGACCAGCATCTCGCTCCCGGCCGCCAAGATGGTCCGCGACCTCTCCCTGCCCGGCAGCGAGGCGGAGCAGATGCGCTTCCCCGCGCTGTCGCACACGGCGGAGTTCACCGCTCTCGGGGTCACACCGGACGACGTCCCGGTCCCGGCCCCGACCGGGTGCACCTCGCCGTGCCAGGTCTCCAACACCCCGGGGTCGCCCGACCTCTCCTCCCCGCAGATCACCTTCGGGGAGACCGACGTCAACCACACCTTCTACTACTCGGTCCGTGAGGTCGCCGACCCGACGCGACCCTTCGTCGACTACGACACCTCCGCCTACGTCTACCGGGTGTCGGTCACGGCGGTCGACACGGACGAGGGCGCCGTCGTGGACGCGACCCTCGCCACCTGCGAGACGACCGCCACCGCGCTCGAGCAGAGCACCTACGGCGACTGCGACCCGACGACGGGCACCTACACCGAGGGACAGACGGCGGACTTCGTCAACGTCTACGAGCCCGCCGCCGGGACGACCGACCTCACCGCCACCAAGAGCTTCCAGGGCCGCCCGTGGCTCGACGGGGACTCCTTCGAGTTCCAGCTCGTGCCCGCTCCCGGGGCCACCAGCGACGCCGTGGCGGCCGGGACGGTGACCCTCCCCGGCGGCAACCCGTGGGCGGTGACGGTGAGCGACCCGGCACAGCCCACCGCGACCTTCGCGGGCCTGTCCTTCAGCCAGCAGGGCAGCTACCAGTTCCTCGTCACCGAGACCGTGCCGGCGGACACCCGCGGCATCACCTACGACACCCACACCCTCGTCTACGACGTCAGCGTCACGAACGTCACCGTCGACGGCGAGCTCGAGGTGCAGGCCACCCCGCGCGGCGGTCAGGGCCAGCAGACCTTCACCAACACCTACGCCGGCGCGGTGACCGTGGCCGGGGTCGAGATCGACAAGACGCTGACCGGGCGCGACCAGAGGGCCGGTGAGTTCGTCTTCGACATCGTCCCGGCCGACCAGGCGGCGGCGGACAAGGCGGGCATCCCGCTGACGGGTGCCGAGCTGGCGACCCAGTCCGACGCTCGACCCGGTGAGACGATCGGCCAGCAGCTCCTCGGAACGGTCCAGTACACCCAGGCCGACCTCGGCAGCACCTACACCTACACCGTCACGGAGCGGCAGGGCACGACCACGGGCGGGGTCGAGTACGACGACGCGACCTGGACGGTGACGCGTGCCGCCCAGTACGACCCCGAGACGGCCGGCCTCTACGTGCTCACCACCGTCACCGGCCCGGACGGCGCGACCCAGTACGACTCGCGCACGTCCGAGGTCCCGGTCGTCTCCTTCGCCAACGCCTACTCGGCGCAGCCGACCACGGCGACCGTCGGCGGGAGCAAGACGATCACCGGCCGCGGGTGGCTGGAGGGGGAGACCTTCCGGTTCCAGCTCACGCCGCAGGACGACGCCCCCGCGCCCGCGGACGACACGGTGACCGTCGCGGGTGACGCCGCCGCGGGGCAGGCCGTCCCGTTCGAGTTCGAGCCGATCACCTACGACACGGCCGGCGAGTTCCGGTACGTCATCGCCGAGCTCGCGCCGGACGACGGCGAGGGCCTGAGCTACGACCGTCACCCGTCCCTCGCCACGGTCACCGTCACCGACGACGGCGAGGGCAGCCTCGTCGCCGCGGTCACCTACGACACGGACGAGGACTTCGTCAACATGTACTCCTCGCAGTACACCGCCGCCGTCGAGCTCGCCAAGACGCTCCTCGGCCGCGACCTCGAGGCCGGCGAGTTCACCTTCGACGTCGTCCCGCAGGACTCGGGCGCCGCAGCGGTCGCCGACCTGCCCGAGGAAGGCTCGTCCCTGGTCAACGCCGAGGGCGCGGCCGACGGCGAGCCCTCGGTCACCGACGTGCTGCCCGCCGTCTTCCTCACCCAGGCCGACGCCGGGCAGACCTACTGCTACGCGATGACCGAGCGCGCCGGCAGCCTGCCGGACGTGCGCTACGACCCGACCGCCTACGACGTCTGCCTCGCGGTCGCCGACAACGGCCGGGGCGTCATCACGGTGACGACGACCGTGACCGGGAGCGACGGCACCGAGGTGGTGACCGAGAACTCGTCCGACGCCGACCCGGCGGGGCCGTGGCCGCTGGTGCCGTTCACCAACATCTACGAGGAGCCCACGCCCCCGCCCGGCCCCGAGCCGACCCCGCCGCCGGACGCCCCGGACGTGCCCGTGCCGCCGGACGACACGACCCCGGGCTGGCACCTGCCGTCCACGGGTGCCGCCGTCCTCGGCCTCCTCGCCCTGGCCCTGCTCCTGGCGATGCTGGGCGCTCTCCTGGTGCGCGACCGGCGCCGGCGCGACGGCAGCGCCGGGTCGTGACACCCGGCCGTGGTCGGGCCTCCGGTGGTCGGGGCGGGACGCGGGCGTGCAGGCCGACGTCGTCCTCCTGAGCGGGCCGCCGGGGGCGGGGAAGACCACGACCGCGCGGCGCCTCGCGGCCACTTACGCCAAGGCCGTGCACCTGCACACCGACGACTTCTGGCACGTCATCGTCTCGGGCGGCATCGCCCCGTACCTGCCCGGGTCGGACCCGCAGAACCGCACGGTGATGGCCGCGGTCGGGCGAGCCGCCCGGACCTACGCCGAGGGGGGCTTCACCACGGTGGTCGACGGGATCATCGGCCCGTGGATGCTCCCGCACGTCCTTGACCCGGCGTCCTCCGCTCCGCGGGTCCACTACGTCGTCCTGCGGCCGAGCCGCGCGGAGGCGCTGCGCCGGGCCCAGGCACGGTCGGCGCCCGACGCGCTCGTCGAGACCGGGCCGGTCACCGCGATGTGGGACCAGCTGGCCGACCTCGGCCCGCTCGAACGGCACGTCCTCGACACCACGTCGCAGCGACCCGAGGAGACCCTCGCCGTCGTCAGGGCGGCCGTCGACGGTCGGCGCTTCGTCCTCTCCGCACACCCCGGTGACGCCCGTGGGTAGGCGCCGGTGCGGGCGACCTGCTCCGGGCAGCACGCCTGTTGCGGGCGACAACTGGCGGATTGATACTGTCCGGCACGGGCCGTTCGGGGGAGGGGGCCACGTGAGCACCTACGGTCGGTGGCACAGATGCACGGCGACGGTCGTGCCTCTCCCGCGCCTCCGGGCGGTCTCCCGCACGCACGGCAGCAGCCGCCCGCCCGACTCGTCGGTGCTGTGATCCCGGTGCGCGTCCAGCTGGAGCAGGTGACCAAGGGGCAACGCCAGGACGCGCTGCCGGTCACCGACCTGTCGTTCGAGACCGGGCACGCCACCCTCGAGATCGCCGAGACCGAGCAGCGACCCACCGTCCTGGGCCTGCTGGCCTCGGGGCGGATGCGTCAGGAGTCGGGCTCGGTCCTCATCGACGGGAAGCGGGACAGACGGTCCCTGCGCCGCCGCGTCGCGCTCGTGGACGCCCCCGACGTCTCGGCCCCGGAGCCGAACGTCTCGGTGACGGGCGTCGTCGCCGAGGAGCTCATGTTCGCCCGGTGGCGCTCCGGTCCGGCCAGCGCCCGCCGGTGGCTGCGGGAGCAGGGCCTGGGGGACACGGTGCGGCTGCCGATGAGCAACCTCGAGCCGGCCGCACGCGTGCGCATCCTGTGCGAGCTCGCGCTCCTGCGCAACGGCGTCGAGGGCATCGTCCTCGTCTCACCCGACCGGCACGGCGGCGACCCCCACGCCTGGTGGGACATCGCCATCGAGATCGCCGAGCGCGACATCGCGGTGCTCGTCCTCGCCGGGATCGCCTCGCGCACCGTCCTGTTCACCCCCCGGCCGCCTGCGGCACGGTTGCCCGAACCGGACCGGTCCACGTCCCACGAGGGGCGCCACGCCGCCACAGCCCAGCTCCAGACGCCGGACGGTGAGCCGGAGCCGCAGCCGGACCGAGACGCGGAGCCGGAGACGGATCAGCACCCGGAGCCGGAGCGCGACGCGGGGCCGGAACGAGACGTACAGCCGGAGCCGGACCGCGACGCGGAGCCGGACCCGGACCGCGAGCCGGACGTCGCGGACGGTGAACGGTGAAGATCCCCCACCTCATCGCCGCGGAGCTCCGCCGGCTCGTGTCCACCCCTCTCTCGGCGGTCGCGCTCCTCGCCCTGCTCGCTGTGCCGATCCTCTACGGCGGCCTGTACCTCTGGGCCAACCAGGACCCCTACAGTCAGCTCGGGCGGATCCCCGCTGCGGTCGTCGTCGAGGACGAGGGCGCGGAGATCCGGGGCTCGGAGCGCAACCTCGGCGACGAGATCGCCCAGGAGCTCCTGCGCAGCGGGACGTTCGACTGGACCGAGGGGAGCGCGGACGAGGTCAGCGCCGGCCTGCGGTCGGGCCGTTACGACTTCGCCGTCGTCATCCCCTCCGGCTTCTCGGCCTCGATCGCCTCGATCAACTCCACCGACCCGCAGCAGGCCACGATCGAGCTGCAGACCAACGACGCGAACAGCTACCTGGGCACGACCATCGGCACGGAGGCGGTCCAGCGGGTCGAGACCCTCATCGTGCGCAAGGTGGTCGACGAGGTCGCCCTGGCGCTCCTCGACGGCCTGGCGGAGATCCGCTCGAAGCTCTCCGACGCCGCGGGGGGCGCGAGCCGGCTCACCGAGGGCCTGTCGTCCGCCGCGAGCGGCGGCGAGCGGCTGCAGTCCGGGGCCCAGGAGCTCGTGAACGGCATCGGCGAGCTCCAGGCCGGCGCCGAACGGCTCGCCTCCGGCAGCCGCCAGGTCGCCGGCGGCGTCGACCAGATCGACGCCGTCGCCCGGGAGGTGGGCTCCGTGGCCGCCGAGGCCGCCGCGCTCGTCCCGCAGGCCCGGACCGACCTCGCCCACAACCTCACCGCGCTCGGGCTCACCCAGGCGGAGGTGGCCCAGGTCCTCACCCTCCTCAACCCGGTGGGGGAGCGGATCGAGCAGCTCGACGACCGCGCGCAGGCCACCGTCGCCCGCATCAACGAGCTCGACGCCGGAGCCGACGAGGTCGCCTCCGGCGCCCAGACCCTGAGCGACGGGCTGGGCTCGGCGTCCTCCGGCGCGAGCGAGCTGCTCAGCGGCGTGGGTGAGCTGCGCAGCGGCATCGGTGAGCTGCAGTCGGGTGCGAACGAGCTCTCCACCGGCCTGTCCGACGGCGTCTCCCAGATCCCCGACGACGACACCGCGGTGCGCGAGGCGCAGAGCCGGATGCTCTCCGACCCCCTGCGCATCGACACGAGCGCCATCGCACCGGCGCAGAACTACGGCGCCGGGCTCGCCCCGTTCTTCGCCGCGCTCGCGGCGTGGATCGGCATCTACGCCCTGTTCCTCATCGTCCGGCCGGTGTCGCGCCGGGCCATCTCGGCGATGTACAAACCCATCCGGATCTCCGTTGCCGGCTGGCTCACGCCGGCGCTCCTCGGCGCGGTCCAGATGGCCGGGCTGTTCGGCGTCCTCGCCCTCGCGCTCGACTTCCGCTTCGCCGAACCGTGGGCCACCTTCGGGCTCCTCGTCCTCGCCTCCGCCTCCTACACGTGGATCATCCTCGCGCTGAACGTGTGGCTGGGGGCCGTCGGGCAGTTCCTCGGGCTCGTCCTCATGGTCCTCCAGCTGGTGACGGCCGGCGGCACCTTCCCCTGGCAGACGCTACCCACGCCCCTCGCCGCGCTCCACGGCGTCCTGCCCATGGGGCACGTCGTCGACGCGCTGCGCCAGGTCATGTACGGAGGGGACCCGGCGAGGGTGCGCGGCGACATCGCCGTGCTCCTCGCGTGGGCCCTGGGCGCCGCGCTCATCGCCACGGCGGGGACCGCGCGGATGCGCTTGCTGACCCTGCGCGAGCTCCAGCCGAGCATCCTCCAGTGACCACCACCGACCAGTGACCACCACCGACCCCGACCCAACGAGAGAAGGTCACCATGACCGTCGTCGAACACCACAGGGACAACGCCCGCCACGTCCCCAGACCGGCGTACGCGCAACCCCGCCTCGTCCTGCTCGTCCTGCTCGGCGGGGCGATCGGCACGGCCGGACGCGAGGGCATCGCCCTCGCCCTGCCGTGGAGCGGCGACACCGTCCCGTGGGCGGTGTTCATCGTCAACGTCGCGGGCGCCTTCATCCTGGGGCTGCTCCTCACCGCGCTCGCCGCCCGCCGGCCGGAGACGCCGGCACGCCGTGACGTGCGGCTGTGCGTCGGCACCGGCGTCATGGGCGGCTTCACGACATACAGCTCGCTGGCCACCGACACGGCGACTCTTGCGGAGTCAGACCTCGGCCTCGCCGTCGTCTACGGGCTGGGCAGCGTCCTCGTCGGCGTCACCGCGGCAGGGCTCGGCGTCCTCGCCGGTGGAGCGGTCGGACCGCCCCGGCACCCTGACGGGACCCCCAAGGACGGGTCCGCACCGGGACGGGGGACGGGACGATGAGCGGCTCCGTGTTCCTCCTGGTCATGCTCGGCGGAGGCATCGGCGCCGCCCTGCGCTTCATCATCGACGGGCTCATCATGCGCCGCGTCACCAGCGGCTACTCGTGGGGAACGTTCGTCATCAACTCGACCGGATCGTTCCTGCTCGGGCTGCTCACCGGGCTGGCGGACTCCTCGGTGCTGTCCTCCGACTGGCTCGCCGTGCTCGGCGGCGGCGTCATGGGCGGCTACACCACGTTCAGCACGGCCATGGTCGACACCGTCCACATGATCCAGCACCGCACCTACGGGCGGGCGCTGTTCAACGCCTTCGGCATGATCGTGGTCACGGTGCTCCTCGCGCTGCTCGGCCTCGTGCTCGGCCGGTCGGTCTAGCCGACACCAACCACAAGGGGGAACCACATGGAGACCGTGTGGATCGTGCTCGGGGTCCTCGTCCTGACCATCACGCTGCTCGACACCTTCCTCACGGTCTTCAACTTCGACGAGCACGGCCTCGTCCTCGACAAGGTCGTGAGGTGGGAGTGGCTCGCCCTGCGCGGCATCACCCGCCGGGTAGGGCGTCGGTGGCGTCCCGTCCTCCTGCGACAGGTCACCGGCATCCTGCTCGTCTCGACGATCGTCCTGTGGTTCACCGGGATCATCCTCGGCTTCGCGCTCATCTACCTCGGCGCGATGCAGTCCAGCACGTCGTTCCAGATCTCCGCCGGCGTCGAGGCCGACTTCGGGGGCGCGCTCTACCTCGCGGTCGGCCAGTTCTCGACCGTCGGCGTCGACAACATCTCCCCGGCGTTCTTCCTGCTCAACGTGCTCACCGTGAGCGAGGCGCTGCTGAGCATCGCCCTCGTCTCCTTCATCATCACGTTCCTCAGCAGCGTGTACGGCGTCATCGAGTCGCTGCGCACCCTGTCGGCCAACTTCTTCCAGGTCGGGCACGGCATCGGGGACGCGGTCGACACGCTCCAGCCGTTCTTCCCCGACGGCGAGGCCCGGGGGCTGGACGGACAGCTCGGCGCTGTCGTCGACTCCCTCGGCGCCTACTCCGACGGCCTCGCCCAGAACGGCACCGCCTACTACTTCCAGAGCGGGCGCGACCAGTTCTCCCTGCCCTTCTCCCTGGCCATGACCTCCGGCGTCATCGGCGCCCTCACCTGGGGCCTGCCCACCGGCAGCGACCCCACCAAGGAGCCCAACCTCGCGCGTCTCACCGAGCAGTTCGAGGAGTTCCGGCTGCGCACGGAGGCGAGGATGGGGCTCTCCGGCAACCCCGTGGTCGCGGCTGTCTCCGAGGAGGAGTTCGCGGCGGTGGCCGACGCCGTCGAGGGCCGCAGGCCGGTCGGGAGACCCGACCCCTGGGCCCAGCGGTTCCTCGCGATCGACCGCCGCATGGCCGGGCTCACCCGCTCGACGACCCCACTCGACCGCGCGGACGCCTACCGCCGCTACACCGCCTGGCTCGCCTTCGCCGTGCCCGCCCGCGCGTTCGTCGAGCAGGTCGCCCGGGACCTCGACTACCAGCCCATCTACCGGACGACCCTCACCACCCCCGACGGCGTCCGGCTCGACCCCATGGGACCGACCGCCGCCGAGGCCGCCGGGGAAGTCGTGGGCGGGGAGGTGCGTCCGCGGCCCTCCGGCCACCCCGGGCGCGTGGGCGCGTGGCTGCGCCGGCGCCGGCTGCTCGTCGACCCCGGGTTCGTCCGGCTCACCGAGGCGATCCGCGCCGTGGGGACGGTCGCCCTGGCCGTCGCCGTCACCGCCGCGATCGCGGGCACGCTGGACGCCGACCCGGTCCACGCGGTGATCCTCGCCGGCCTCATCTCGGTGTTCGCCGCGCCGTCCGTCAGCGGAGGACGCCGCAGCTCGCGATGGTGGACGGGCGCCCTCACGGCGGTCCCGGCGGTCATCGGCGCGACGCTGGGGACCGTGCTGCCCCACGACGACGAGCTGATCTCCGTCCTCGAGCTCGCCGTCGTCGCCGGCATCGCCATGTGGCTGCGGCGTTTCGGCCGCCAGTTCGGAGGGTTGGGCCAGCTCGCGTTCATCAGCTACTACGTCGTCCTGCTCACCGGGATGCAGACCTCCGACCTGCCCGCCGTCCTCCTGGCGGTAGGGGTCGGCGTGGTGAGCGCGTGGATCGCTGCCCTCGTGCCCGGCCCCAGTCTCGAACGTCAGGTGGACAGCGGGTTGGACGCCGTCTACGAGCGGGTGGACCAGCTCGTCGACACGATGGTCGACGTCGTGTCGACGGGGCGGACCGACAAGCACCTCATCCGGACCCTGCGCTCCGGGCAGACCGCACTTCACCACACGGCCGCGGCGTTCAACGGCAACCTCAGCGCCGACGACGTCCCCGGCATCAGCCCCGAGCGGGCGCACGCGATGCGCGCGCGGATCTTCGACCTGCACCTCGCCGCGACGAACCTCGTCGCCCTCGTGCCGACGTCCGCGACGATCACGATCACGACCGCGCAGCGTGCCCGGCTCACCGCCGACCTCCTCGACGTCCAGCAGGACATCGCCGAGCTGCGTGCCGGCGGGGCCCCCGCGCGGTCCGCCGGGCCGCTCCCGGCCCCGGCCGAGCCGGGGTGGCCGCACGTCGCCCGGCGGATCCTCGAGGCGGTCCTCCAGCTCCGCGGCGCGCTGGACGACATGCACGAGGCCTACCGCGGTCCGCTCCACACGCCCGCGCCGCCCCCGGACACCGAGGGAGCCCACCACCCCGAGCACGCGCCGGCAGCTGCCGCACACGCCCCGGCCGGCGCCGCCGGCCGCAAGGCGTTCCAGGCCGCGGTCTCCACCGCACTGGCCCTCGCCCTCGGGTCGCTCGTCTCGGAGCGGCACCAGTACTGGGCGGCCATCCCGGCCTTCCAGGTCCTCGCCGACAGCGACGGGGAGACCCGTGTCAAGGCGTTCCAGCGCATCCTCGCCACCGTCCTCGCCTCCGGTCTCGCCTTCGGGCTCGCCATCGCCGCCGGGCACCGGCTCGAGCTGGCGATCCCCCTCCTCATCCTCTGCACGTTCGCCATGGCCTTCCTGCGCACGGTCTCCTCACCGTGGCTCTCCTTCTGGTCGACCCTCCTCCTGGCGACGATGTACGACGCCCTGGGCACGCTCGACGTCGAGACCGTGGAGGTGCGGCTGGCCGAGACCGCGATCGGTGCGGTCGTGGCCGTCGTCGTCTCGGCCTTCGTCTTCCCCACCCGCACGCGCACCCGCGTGCTGCACGGGATGTCCGACGTCGTCGGGCGGACGAAGACGCTCGCCCGGGACATCTTCCTCCGGCTCGGCGGCGCCGAGGGCCCGAGCAACGCCCGCCTGCACCGGGCCGGGCACCAGATCTCCGGCCAGATCGGGAACCTCGAGCAGGTCGCTGTCCCAATCCGCCGGAACTCGGGCTCGCTGCAGTCGGAGGGCATCGAGGCCCAGCTCACCTGCCTGTGGTCGATCCTCGGCTACGAGGAGAACATCGTCCGGGTGCTGCGCGAGGGACCCGTCCCGACCCATCCGGAGTGGGCGCGGCTCGCGAGCGCGACCAGGGACAACTTCGACGCGGTGCTCGCCGTCCTGCGCGGCGCGCTGCCCCAGCGCATCCACCCGCCCGCGGAGTTCGACGTCGACGCCGCAGACCCGGGGTCGGACCGGGAGCGTGCACTGCTCATCCTCGTCGCCCGGCTCAACGACGCGCTGCTCACCCTCCTCGACGCCGTCCAGCCGGGAACGGTCGACTCGATGTCCCAGGGTGCGCCGGCCCGGGGCGCGAGCGACTGAACCTGCGCGCGGCCGGGAGGCTGCCCTGTGCGCGACACCTCTCCACGTGGCCGGAGCGGGCTCTTCCTGCGACAGGCTCGCGCGTGCAGGCACGGATCTGTGCCACCCGGCGCGATCCCGTGCCCAATCGCCGCCCCGCCGTTCGGTCCGCCGGACCGCGTGCCAGCATGGCGGAAAGGGACCCGGCCGGGGCCGGCCGGGTCAGCGCTCAAGAGCAAGGAGCTGTCGTGGACCTCGCACCGCGCGAAATGGACAAGCTGTACGTGTACCAGGTGGCCGAGCTCGCGCGCCGGAGGCGCGACCGGGGCACCAAGCTCAACGTGAGCGAGGCCCAGGCCCTCGTCACCGAGGCGATCCTCGAGGCCGCGCGCGACGGAAAGACAGTCGCCGAGTGCATGGAGCTCGGGAAGAAGGTCGTCACCGTCGCCCAGTGCATGAACGGTGTCCGGGAGCGGGTGCAGCTGCTCCAGGTCGAGGCGACCTTCCCGGACGGGAGCAAGCTCGTCTCCTGCCACGACCCGATCGGGGCCTGACCACGTGGCTGGGGGGCCCGGGGTCGCGGTGTACCTCGTCGGGGGGCACGAGAGCGCCTACGGGAGAGAGCTGACCCGGTTCACCGGGTCGGCCGCGACCATCGCGGAGGCGGCGACGGCGCCCGGACGCGGTCTGCAGGACCTCGCCGAGGACGCGCTCGCGTCCGAGCAGACGGTGGTCGCCGTGCCGATGACGTTCGGCCGCGACCCGCAGATGGTCGCCGAGACCGCCAAGACCCTCAAGTGGCTCTCCGCCAGAGCACCGGGCCGGGTGGCCGTCAGCGCCCCGTTCGGCACGACCGACCACCTCACCACCTGGCTGCGCGCCGCGGCGAACCGCGCCGCCACCGGGGGCGGGCGGACCGCACTGCTCGCCGTCGCCCCCCACTCCAACCCCTTCGACGAGGCCGAGCTGCACCGGCTCGCCTACCTCGTCGCCACCTACGGTGCGCTGCCCGAGGTGCACGCCACCATCGCCGACGACTCCGCGGAGCTCGCGGCCGCCGCCGCCCGGGCCCGTGCCCTCGGCGCCGAGCGCGTCGTCGCCGTCCCGGCAGGCTTCGCGGCCACGCTCCCGGACGCCGACGTCGAGCTCGCCGGCCCGCTCGTCGGGGAGGCCGCCGTCGCGCGCGTCGTGCGCATCAGGGTGGTCGCAGCGCTCGCCGCCCTCGTAGCGGGCGACGACGGCATCGACGTGGCACTCGCGGCCGACCACGGCCACGGGTACGCGCACTCCCACGCGGGCGACGAGCACCCGCACACCCACGCAGACGGCACGACGCACGTGCACTCGCACGGCTCGGCCCACCCCCACGCCCACGCCGACCACCGCCCGGCGACGCCGGTCGGTGACGGGGTGCACGGCTACCACCAGTAGGGATCCGGAGGACGACGATGATCAACAGGAAGCCGAAGTACCACCACGGCACCGACGAGATCGAGATCAACGAGGGACGGGAGTCGGTGACCCTGAGGGTCACCAACACGGGGGACAGGCCGGTGCAGATCGGCTCCCACTTCCACTTCTTCGAGGTGAACCCCGCGATGAGGTTCGTGCGCGAGCGCGGCTGGGGCATGCACCTGGACATCCCGGCAGGCACCGGCGTGCGCTTCGAGCCGGGGGAGACCAAGGAGGTGAACCTCGTCGCCTTCGCCGGCGCCCGCCGCATCGTCGGCTTCAACGGGCTCGTCAACGGCGGGCTCGACGCGAAGAGCACCAAGGCACGTGCCCTGCGGCTGCTCGCCGAGCGCGGCTTCGCCGACGGCGAGCCCGACTCGGGCAGTGGGAGCGGATCCAGCACGAAGCCCGGCACCGGGCAGACGAAGGGGAGCAACTGAGATGGCTGTCATTTCGCGCAAGCAGTACTCCGACCTGTTCGGCCCGACGGTCGGGGACAAGGTCCACCTCGCCGACACGAACCTCGTCATCGAGATCGAGCGTGACTACGCCTCGGAGAGCTACGGGGACGAGGTCGTCTACGGCGGTGGCAAGTCCGCCCGCGACGGCATGGGCTCCAACCCGTCGGCCACGTCGGCCACCGGCGCGCTCGACCTCGTCATCACCAACGTCATCGTCATGGACGCCCTCATCGGCATCGTCAAGGCCGACATCGGCGTCAAGGACGGGCGGATCGTGGGCATCGGGAAGTCCGGCAACCCGCAGACCCAGAAGGGCGTGGACCCGCGGCTCATCGTCGGAGCAGGGACCGAGGTCATCGCGGGCGAGCACCTCATCGCGACGCCCGGTGCCATGGACCCGCACGTCCACTTCATCTCGCCACAGCAGGCCTACGCGGCCCTGTCCAACGGCATCACGACCCTCTTCGGCGGCGGGACCGGCCCGACGGACGGCACGAACGGCACGACGTGCACCCCCGGCCCGTGGAACATCCACCGGATCATGCAGGCCTGGGACGACCTGCCCGTCAACGTCGGCATCCACGGCAAGGGCAACGCCTCCATGCCGGAGAGCCTCATCGAGCAGATCGAGGCCGGGGCCGGTGGCCTGAAGGTCCACGAGGACTGGGGCACCACGCCCGCCGCCCTCAGCCAGGCGCTGAGCATCGCCGACCAGTACGACGTCCAGGTCGCCGTCCACACCGACAGTCTCAACGAGTCCGGCTTCGTCGAGGACACCATCTCCGCCATCGACGGCCGGACGATCCACACGTACCACACCGAGGGCGCCGGCGGTGGGCACGCACCGGACATCATCAAGATGGCCGGCCAGGCCAACGTCCTGCCCTCCTCGACCAACCCCACCCTGCCGTACACGGTGAACTCGGTCGACGAGCTCCTCGACATGGTCATGGTGTGCCACCACCTGTCCTACGACATCCCCGAGGACGTCGCGTTCGCCGACTCCCGGGTGCGCGCGGAGACGATCTCGGCCGAGACCGTCCTGCACGATCTGGGTGTCATCTCGATGTTCTCCTCCGACTCCCAGGCCATGGGACGGATCGGGGAGTCGGTGGCACGGGCGTTCCAGACCGCCCACCACTGCAAGGACAAGCGCGGCAAGCTGCCCGAGGACGCGGAGGGCAACGACAACTTCCGCGTCCTGCGGTACCTCGCGAAGGTGACGATCAACCCCGCGATCACCCACGGGATCTCCGACTACGTCGGATCGCTCGAGCCGGGCAAGATCGCCGACATCGTCCTGTGGCCGATCGACCACTTCGGCGCCAAGCCGAAGATGGTCGTCAAGGGCGGACTGGTGAACTGGGGGCTCATGGGCGACCCGAACGCCTCGCTGCCCACTCCCCAGCCCGTGTACTTCCGCCCGTCCTTCGGTGCGGTCGGCCAGGCCCTCAACGCCACGCGGGCGACCTTCGTCTCCCAGGCGTCGATCGAGAAGGGCGTGCCCGAGAAGCTGGGCCTCAAGAGCATGATCCTGCCGGTGCGGGGGACGCGCTCGATCGGCAAGGAGGACATGGTCCGCAACAACACCCGGCCGGCCATCGAGGTGGACCCGGAGACCTACCAGGTGACGTTGGACGGCGAGCCGGCCCACATCGACCCCGCCCAGTCGCTGCCGCTGACCCAGCTGTTCTACCTGGCGTGAGCATGGGTACTCCGGGAGTGGCCGCGCGGACGGGCGACGCGGCACTCACCCACCTGCTGGTGAGCCTGCAGCTGAGCGACTCAGCCTTCCCGAGCGGCTTCTACACGATGTCGCACGGGCTGGAGTCCTTCAGCCAGGCGGGCCTCGTCGACGCGCGGAGCGTCGGCGAGCTCCTGGAGGACCTGCTCGTCTCCGTGGTCGGCCCGGGCGACGCGACAGCGCTCGCCCGGGCCCACGAGGCGGCCCGGGCCGGCGACTGGGAGACGGTGGCCGACCTCGACCGCCTGCTCCACGCGACGAAGCTGAACGCCGAGCTGCGTCTTGCCAGCGTCCGCAGCGGCCGCCAGCTCGCCGACATCGCCGCCGAGACCTTCGCCGGCACGACGGCGGGCCCCGAGGTGGCCGCGTGGGCGGCGCGGGTGAAGGCCAAGGAGGTGCCCGGCTGCCAGCCGGTCGTCACCGCGGTCTGCTACGCGGCAGTGGGGGTGCCCACGGCCGCCGCCGTGGCCTCCGACCTCTTCGCCTTCGCCGTGAGCTACGCCGGGGCCGCGCTGCGGCTGCGGCTCACCGACCACCGGAGCAACCAGGTGATGCTCCGGCGGGCCCAGCCCGTCATCGAGGCGGTGGTCGCCGACGCGATGGCCCGGCCCGTCGCGGACATCGGCGGGTTCGCCCCCATGGGGGACGTCATGTCGGCCGCCCACGAACGCGCCGAGGCGCGGCTCTTCACCACCTGACCACCGAGAGAGGCACAACCGCATGAGTGAGAACGTCCTGCGTATCGGGATCGGCGGGCCGGTCGGCTCGGGCAAGACGGCACTGGCCGAGGCGCTCGTCCCGATCCTCATCGCAGCCGGGCGCACGCCCGGTGTCATCACCAACGACATCTACACCCAGGAGGACGCCCACCACGTGCGGCGGGCCCTGGCCGGGACACTGGACCCGGACCGGGTGTTCGGGGTGGAGACCGGTGCCTGCCCCCACACCGCCGTGCGCGACGACCCGACGATGAACCTCGCCGCGGGCGACGAGATGCTCGAGCGCTTCCCGGACATCGACACGCTGATCTACGAGTCCGGGGGCGACAACCTCACCCTCACCTTCTCCCCGGTGCTGGCCGACGTGTTCGTCTTCGTCCTCGACACCTCCGAGGGGGAGAAGATGCCGCGCAAGCGAGGGCCGGGCATCACCGACAGCGACATCCTCGTCATCAACAAGATCGACATCGCCCAGTACGTGCGCACGGACCTCGACGTCATGACCCGCGACGCCCACGCGGTCCGCGGCGACAAGCCCGTCGTCCTCACGAACTCCCTCGACGGGACCGGCGTCGCCGAGCTGTTCGACACGATCATGGCGACGTGGCACGCGCGGCGGGGCGAGCTGATCGCGTGACCGGGCAGAGCGTCGTGGACCCGCCGCGGACGACAGCGCTGCCGGGTCCCGGCGCGCCGCCCGAGCGACTGTCGGCCGCGCACTACGAGCCCGCCCACGTACCGGCGGAGGTCTCCCGGTACGGGACGGCGGCGCACACCCTGCCGGTGGGTACGTCGGGCAAGGTGGGCCTGCTCGAGCTCGGCTTCGAGGTGCGCGGGCCGGCAGGGGAGCAGCGCACCGAGCTCGTGCGGCACTACCAGAAGACGCCGCTGCAGATCATGCGCCCCATGTACTACGACGAGGCGCGGCCCGACATGCCCTACACCTACGTCATGACGACCGGGGGAGGCATCCTCCACAACGACCGGCAGCGGACCGACCTGTGGTTCGGTGAGGGCACCTCGGCGCACGTGACGACGCAGGCGCACACGAAGGTCTACCGGATGGAGTCGGGCTACGCGACGGCACTCGTCAACCTCGACCTCGCGCCCGGCGCCTACGTCGAGTACCTGCCCGACCCGCTCATCCCGTACCGCGACTCACGCCTCTACCAACGCACCGACGTCACGCTCGCGGAGAGCGCGACGCTCGTCGCCGGGGAGACCGTGTACTCCGGGCGGCTCAGCCGGGGGGAGCACCACCAGTTCTCGGCGCTGGCGAGCGACTTCACGGTGCGCCGGCCGGACGGGGAACCCGTCGCCGTCGACCGCGTGCGGCTCGTGCCCCGTGACGGGCGCAGCGGCGGCCCGGCGGTGCTCGGCTCGCTCGACGTCGTCTCGACGATCTACGTCGTGACGACCGCGGTGCCCGCCAAGGAGGTGGCCGACGTCCTGCACGCCGCGGCGGCGGACGCGTTCTCGCACGCGCCCGAGGGACGGTTCGGCGTCAGCACGCTGCCCGTCGGCTCCGGGGCCTGGCTCCGCTTCGTCGGGAACGACACCGTCGCTGCCGCGGCCGTGTGGCGGTCGGCCACCCGCGCGGCACACGAGCTCCTCACCGGGAGCCCGGCACCCACGATCAGGAAGTAGCCCGCCGACCATGGACAACGGAGGTGCGTCGTGACCACGCCCAGCGAGCAGACAGGCCTGGCGCCCTGGGGGTTCGCCCTCCTGCGCGGACCGTCCCAGATCTTCTTCCAGGTGAACGTCATCACCGGCCTGCTGGTCCTGGCCGCGTTCTTCATCGCCGACTGGCGCATGGGGGTCCTCGCACTCATCGGTGCCCTCGGCGGGGCGCTCGGAGGGCGCGCCATGGGCTACCCGCCCTCCAACGTCGCCTCCGGCATGCAGTCCTTCTCCGGCACCCTCGTCGGCGCGGCGGTGTTCGCCGCGCTCGGCGGGGACGAGTGGTGGTGCTACGCGCTCGCGTTCGGCGGCGGGCTGCTCACCGGCCCGGTGACGTGGCTCATCGACGCCCTGTTCTCGAAGACCGCGCTGAAGAAGTACAACCTGCCCTACACGACGGCCCCGTTCGTCATCGTCGCCACGATCATCGTCCTGTCGACGACGTCGCTCGCGGTGTCCTCCTCGCCCTCCGACCTCCCCGACGAGCCGGTCCAGGCGTTCTTCCTCTCGCTGCTCACGAACGTGTCGCAGGTCGTCCTCGTGGACAACCCCTTCGCGGGCGCGGCGATCCTCCTCGGGCTGTTCATCGCGAGCTGGCGGGTGGGCCTGGCGGGCCTGCTGGGCAGCGCGCTCGGGTCGCTCACGGCGATCGCGATGGGGGAGCAGTGGAGCGAGATCGCCAACGGCCTGGCGAACTACTCCGGCGTCCTCACCGCGATCGCCCTGTGTGTGACGTTCCTCAAGAGCTCGACGGCCTCCTGGCTGTACTCCCTGCCGTGGATCGTCGTCACCGCGGTCGTCACGCTGCTCATGCACCGCCTCGGCCTCGAGACGTACACCTGGCCCTACATCCTCACGACGTGGGTCGCGCTCATCGTCGCGTACTCGGTCAAGGGGCTCGACCGGTCCTAGGCCACCGGGCTGCCGGGTGGCACGATGAGGCCCATGTCGAGCACCGCGCGAGAGGTCGAGCACGACCACGTGCACCACGCCGCGGGGCCGCGCTCGGCCCAGGCCGCGGTCGCGGCGCTGCGCGCCCGGGGGGAGCGGATCACCTCGGGCAGGCGCGCCGTGCTCGACGTCCTCTCCGCGAGCGCGGACCACCTCACCGCCGAGGAGGTCGTCGCAGCCCTGGGTGACTCGACCGTCCACCGGGCCACCGTCTACCGGACCCTGGACCTGCTCGTGGCGGCCGGCGTCGTCGCATACCGCCGGCTGCCCGGTGGTGCCACCAGCTACCACCTCGCCGCCACGGGTGAGGGCTACGAGCACCTGCACGGCTACTGCCACCGCTGCGGCACGGTCGTCGTCCTGCCCGCCGACGCGCTCGATGACGTCGGTGAGCTGCTCCGGCGCGCGGGGTTCCGGCTCGACGCCCGGCACAGCGACCTCGTCGGCCTGTGCGAACGGTGCGTCTCGCCGGACTGACCTCAGGCAGTCCGCTCGACGTCGTGGTGCTCGCGGTACTCGGCGGGGGTCACCCCGAGGCGGGCGACGAACGCCGCGCGCATCGTCGCGACGCCGGAGAACCCGGACCGGACGGCGACGTCGGACAGCGCGAGCGCGGGGTCCTCGCGGATGAGCCGTGCGGCGGTGGACAGCCGGTACCGCGTGATGAGGTCCGCAGGGCCCACCGGGTCCGGGAACCTGCGGTAGAGCTGGCGTCTGCTCACGTGCAGCTCGCGGGCCAGGGCGGCGACCGCGAACTCCGGGTCGCAGTGCCGCTCGGCGATCGTCGACCACGCCAGGCGCCGGATGTCGTCCGAGTCCTCCGGCCCGGTCCGCGTCGCCGCATGGTGCTCCCGCAGCACGTCCCGGACGATCGCCACCGCGAGGTCCTCCAGGGCGGTGTCCGAGGCCGGTGAGCGCCCGGGCTGGACGGCGGTGCACAGGGCGCGGGTCATCTCGCGCGAGACCCGCGCGAGCGAGCCGTCCTCGAGAGGGACCACCGCCTCCACCACGTCCCGGGGCGGGAGCAGGACGTCGGGGACGACGATCGCGCACACGTCCTCTCCCAGCCCGAGCACCGGGGCGAGGCCGGTCCGGGACGAGACGACGTGACTGCGCGAGGTGGCCCCCTCGCGGGTGTGGACCAGCGCCGTGAACGGCGAGGCCACCTGACCGGCGCTCGCCCCCTGCGTCACTCGCAGGACCGTGCGCGGGCCGATGAGCACGACCCGTCCGAACCGGGCGCACGCGAGCCCTGCACCTCGGTCGGGCGCCGACGCCGGCGTCCCCGTGACGATCTCGGTCATGGTTCGCCGTCCCCCCAGAGGCTCCAGACAAGAGGGCCCCAGGCGCTGCCGGCAGGCCCTCCTCGGCTCCGATTGTCACCCGGCCACCGGGCCGGCGCTAGCGCTGGCCGGGCCTCGGCGGGCGGTCTAGATTGGCAAGTGCGACTCGCTCGCATTCGCGAGTGGGGGGAACGAAAGGGTCGCGCGATGCACGTTCCGGACGGATTTCTCGACCTCCCGACATCGATCGCGACCGGCGTCGTCGCCGCCGCCGGCATCGCGGTCTCCCTCCCGATCGCGCGGAGGGAGGGGGACGAGGACCGCAAGGTTCCCATGGTGGGCATCGTCGCCACCGTCGTGTTCGCGTCGCAGATGGTGAACTTCCCCGTCGGCGCCGGGACGAGCGGGCACCTCATGGGAGGTGCCCTCGCGGCGGTCCTTGTCGGACCCGGCACGGCGGTGCTGTGCCTCAGCGTCGTGCTCATCGTCCAGGCGCTGCTCTTCGCCGACGGCGGGATCACCGCGGTCGGCACGAACATCACCCTCATCGCCCTGGTGACGGTCGTCGTCGGGTGGTGGGTGTTCCGCGGTGCGGTCGCGGTCCTGCCGCGTCGGCGCTGGTCGGTCGCCGCCGCGGCCTCGGTCGGTGCATTCCTCTCCGTGCCGGTCGCTGCCGCCGTGTTCGCCGGGCTCTTCGTCGTCGGCGGGACCGTCTCCGTCCCGGTCTCCTCGATCTTCGCCGCGATGGTCGGCTGGCACCTGGTGATCGGCGTCGGCGAGGCGGTGATCACCGCCGTCGTCGTCTCCGCCGTCCTCGCGACCCGCCCCGACCTCGTCTACGGGGCGCGCTACGCACGGGCCGTGCGGCCCGCCACCGGCCGGGAGGCACGGGCATGAGCGCGCAGCGCGGGCGGCGCCGGATCTCGGCCCGGGCCTTCACCGTCGGGGCGCTCACCGTCGCGCTGCTCGTCGCGTGCGTCGTGAGCGTCTGGGCCTCCGGGCACCCCGACGGCCTCGAGTACGTCGCCGAGTCCGAGGGCTTCATCGGCGAGGCGAGCGAGAGCGCCGCCGCCGCGAGCCCGTTCGCCGACTACAGCGTCGCGGGCCTTCCGACCGGCCTGTCCGTCGCGATCGTCGGTCTCGTCGGCTGCGCGGTGACCTTCGCCGTCGCCTGGGGCGTGGGGCGGCTGACCCGCGGCCGCACGCGCGAGCGCTGACGTGACCCCCGTCCGCGAGAGCCTCCTCTCCCGGGTCGACGCGCGCACGAAGCTCCTCCTGCTCGTCGCGTTCGCCGTCCTCGTCGTGCTCACCCCGCGTGAGTGGGTTCCGGTGTTCGGCGGGTACGCCGTCGTCGTCGGCGTCGTCCTCGCGCTGGGCCGGGTGCGGCCGCGCACCGTGGCCAAGGGGATGCTCATCGAGCTGCCGTTCGTCGTCTCCGCGCTGCTCATGCCGTTCATCGCCACCGGGCCCCGGGTCGACGTGCGGGGCGTGGCGCTGTCGGTCGAGGGGCTGTGGGGCGCGTGGGGCCTGCTCGCCAAGGCGACGCTCGCCCTGCTCGCCGCGATCGCGTTCGCCTCCACCACCGAGCCACGACGCGTCGTCGCCGCGCTCGAGAGCCTGCGCCTGCCCCGCCAGCTCACCGAGATCCTCGCCTTCATGCTGCGCTACCTCGACGTCATCGCCGAGGAGGCCGCCCGGATGCGCATGGCTCGTCAGGCGCGCGGGTTCACCGCCCGCGGGCCGGGCGCCTGGCGCGTCCTCGGGATGGCGGTCGGCGCCCTGTTCGTCAGGGCCCACGCCCGTGGGGAGCGGATCCACTTCGCCATGCTCGCCCGCGGGTACCGCGCGGACGCCCGATGACGGCGCTGCGCGCCGCGAGGGGGACCGGTGCGGCCGGTGTCACGGTCGCGGACCTGCACTACGGGTACCCCGGGGGCGGCGCACCGGTGCTCGAGGGCGTGAGCTTCGACGTCGCGCCGGGGGAGCGGGTGGCGATCCTCGGCCCCAACGGCGCGGGCAAGACGACGCTCATGCTCCACCTCAACGGCATCCTCAGCCCCGACGACGGACACGTCGCCGTCGACGGCCTGCGCGTGTCGCGCGAGACCGTGCTCGAGGTGCGACGCCGCGTCGGCCTCGTCTTCCAGGACCCCGACGACCAGCTCTTCATGCCGACGATCGGGGAGGACGTCGCCTTCGGTCCGGCGAACTACGGCGTGAGCGGGGCAGCCCTGGACGAGCGGGTGGGCACCGCGCTCGCCCAGGTCGGGCTCGCGGGCAGCCAGGCCCGCTACCCGCAGCGGATGTCGCTCGGCGAGCGCCGCCGCGCCGCGATCGCCACGATCCTCGCCATGGAGGTCGACGTCGTCGTCCTCGACGAACCGACGTCGAACCTCGACCCGACGGCGCGGCGCGAGCTGTCCACCACCCTCTCCCGGCTCCCGGCGACGCAGATCGTCGTCACGCACGACCTCCCGTTCGCGCTCGAGGTCTGTCCCCGGGCGCTCGTCCTGGACGACGGGCGGATCGTTGCCGACGGCGCCACCCGCGAGCTGCTCGCCGACGAGGAGCTGCTCGCCGCCCACGGTCTGGAGCTGCCCTGGGGGTTCGACCCCGGGCGCACGCAGGGCGGCACCTGACCGGCCGGGCTCACATGCTGCTCACAGGAACGTCCCAGGACCGGTGAAGGCCGGGCTGGCGCAATAGGAGTCGTCCAGCCCAGCCGCGTCCCGGGAGCCAGCGTGCCGAACCTCCTCCTCGTCCTGGCCGACGTCGTCGCCGTCACCCTCCTCACCTTCGCCCTCTACCTGCCCCGGCACCGCCGTCGGGACCTCGCCGTCGCCTACCTCGGCGTCAACGTCGGGGTCCTCGGGGTGGCCGCAGCGCTCTCCTCGAGCACCGTCGGGGCGGGGCTGGGCCTGGGCCTGTTCGGGGTGCTGTCGATCATCCGGCTGCGGTCCAGCGAGCTCTCCCAGCGCGAGGTCGCGTACTACTTCTCGGCGCTCGCGCTCGGCCTGCTCGGTGGTCTCGGCGTCACCGAGCCCACCGTCAACGCCGCCTTCATGGCCGTGGTCCTCGCCGTCATGTACGTCGGTGACCACCCCCGGCTGCTGCCGCGGATGCGCTCCCAGACCGTGCTCCTCGACCGGGCGCTGAGCCGGGAGGAGGAGCTCACCGCGTGCCTCGCGGAGCTGCTCGGCGGACGGGTCCACCAGGTCACCGTGCAGCGTCTCGACCTCGTCAACGACACCACGCTCGTCGACGTGCGCTACACCGTGCCGGCGCAGCGCCGGCGCGCCGCGGAGGACTCCCGTACGGCCCCGGCACCCACCGGGGCGGACGGCGCGCGGCGCGTGGGCAGCACGGCGGTGGCGCGATGAGCACGCCGGACCTCGCCCTGGACCACCTGCCCGCCGTCACCCTGCCCGAGCTCGAGGCACGCGCCGCACGGCTCACCCGCGTCGACCGCAAGTACCTCCTCACCTACGAGGAGGCCGAGGCGGTCACGGCCGGGCTCCCCGCCGACGTCGCGGCGCTGGAGATCGGCGGACGACGCACCTTCGGCTACGAGTCGGTCTACCTCGACACCCCGGCCGGTGACGCCTTCGCGGCCACCGCCCACCGCCGTCGGCGACGCTTCAAGGTGCGGACGCGGACCTACGACTCCGGTGCCTGCTGGCTGGAGGTCAAGACCCGCGGCCCGCGCGGCACGAGCGTCAAGGTCCGCCGCCCGCGGCCCGCCGGGGCTCCGGACGGGCTCACCGGCGAGGAGCGCGCCTTCGTCGCCACGACGCTGCGCGACGCGGGCATCGACCCGGCGCCCGTCGACCGGCTCGAGCCGGTGCTCCTCACCCGCTACCGGCGCGCCACGCTCTACCTGCCCGGTGACGGCGCCCGCGCGACCGTCGACACCGCCCTGGAGTGGCGCGACCCGGCGGGCAGGTCCCGGGACGCCACCGGTCTCGCCGTCGTCGAGACCAAGACCGGCGCGACGCCGTCCGCGGTCGACCGGCTCCTGTGGGCCCGCGGCCACCGCCCGGCGCGGATCTCCAAGTTCGCCACCGGGCTCGCCCTGCTCCACCCCGACCTCCCCTCCAACCGCTGGCACCGGACGCTGCGGCGTCTGGACGCCACCCCGACCCCCACCAGATGAGAAAGGCACACATCATGCGCAACGCCATCCGCCCGATGGCTGCCGTCCTCCTCGTGGGCGGCCTCGCGGCCGGCTGCTCCGGCTCGCAGCCCGACGCCGCCGCGCAGGACACCGTCGACCTCAAGATCGACGCCGCGTCCGTCGAGGACGCGCTCGCCGCCAACGTCGCGGCCCACGAGACCGAGACCGACTGGGACCCCGACACCGAGGTCGCCATCGACCTCTCCGACGACGGGTCCACGGTCTCCGGTGAGGGCGCGTCCGTCGACGGGAGCACCGTGACCATCTCCCAGCCCGGCACCTACCGGCTGAGCGGCACGCTCACCGACGGGCAGGTCGTCGTCAGCTCCGCCACGGAGGGGCTGGTCCGCCTCGTCCTCGACGGCGCCGACATCACGAGCTCCACCACCGCGCCGATCGCGGTCGAGCAGGCCGGGCAGGCCGTCGTCGTCCTCGCCGACGGCTCGACCAACAGCCTCACCGACACCGCCCGGACGGCGGGGGAGGACGAGCCCGACGGCACCCTGTTCTCGCGCGCCGACCTCACCGTGACCGGCACCGGCTCGCTCAAGGTCACCGGCGCGATGAACGACGGCATCGCCGCGAACGACGGGCTCGTCATCGACTCCGGCAAGGTCGCGGTCCAGGCGGCAGACGACGCCATCCGCGGCAAGGACTACGTCGTCGTCTCCGGCGGCGAGGTCAGCGTCACGAGCGAGGGCGACGGCCTGAAGTCCGACGACGAGGAGGACGCCGAGGCCGGGTACGTCGCCGTCCTCGGTGGTTCCGTCACGGTCGAGTCCGGGGCCGACGGCCTCGACGCGGCCACCGACGTCATCGTCGGCGACGGCACGCTCGACGTCACCTCCGGTGGCGGCGCGGGCGGCGAGCTCGCGGAGGACGCCTCCGCCAAGGGCCTCAAGGGCAACGTGTCCGTCGTCGTCGGCGGCGGGACCGTCACGGTGGACGCCGCCGACGACGCCGTGCACTCCGACGCCGTGGCCACGATCGCCGGCGGCGACCTCACCCTCGCGACCGGGGACGACGGCGTGCACGCCGAGGAGTCCCTCGCGGTCACCGGCGGCAGCGTCGAGGTCAGCCGCTCCGAGGAGGGGCTGGAGGCCGCGGCCATCACGATCACCGGCGGTGACGTCTCCCTCGTGTCCACCGACGACGGCATCAACGCCGCCGGCGGCAACGGTGAGAACGGCCCGGAGGCGCAGGCCTCCGCGGAGTACTCGGTCACCATCACCGGCGGGACGGTCGTCGTCGACGCCGGCGGGGACGGCCTCGACTCCAACGGCACCGTCGACATGACCGGCGGGACGGTCGTCGTCGCCGGGCCGACGAACGAGGGCAACGGGGCGATCGACGTCATGGGCGAGTTCACCGTCGAGGGCGGCACCCTCCTCGCGACCGGCAGCTCCGGCATGGCCACGGCCCCGAGCACGGACTCCCCGCAGGCCTCGGTGCTCGCCACCTTCGACCCGCAGGAGGCCGGGACGGTCGTCGCGATCACGACGTCCGACGGCGAGGTCATCGCCGCGTTCGAGTCCCCGAAGGACTTCTCCTCCGTCGTCCTGTCCTCACCGGAGCTCGTCGCGGGCGAGAGCTACGACGTGCTCGTCGGCGCGAGCGTGAGCGGCGAGGCGACCGCGGGTCTCCACGACGACGCCGACCTCGAGGGGGCGACGACCGTCGCCACCGTCACCGGCGGGGAGCACGCCGCCGGACCGATGGGCGGCCCGGGCGCGGGTGGCATGCAGCCCCCGGCCGACGGGGAGATGCCCCAGCCCCCGGCTGACGGGGAGATGCCCCAGCCCCCGGCCGACGGGGAGATGCCCCAGCCCCCGGCCGACGGCGAGATGCCCCAGCCCCCGGCTGACGGTGAGCGTCCGGAGCGTCCGGCTGACGGTGAGCGTCCGGAGCGTCCGGCTGACGGTGAGCGTCCCGCCGACGGCGAGCGCCCCCAGGGCGACTCGGCCTCGCCGGAGGCCCGCACGTCGGCCGCCTGAGCCGACCCCACCACACCCTCTGGGACACCCCTTTGCGCACCCGACGCGCGCTGCACGGGGTGTCCCAGAGCCCGCACAGGGTGTCCCGGAGCGCTTCCCCCTCCAGGACACCCCGGCGCGTTCCGCTGCGCGCCGTGAGGGGTGTCCCGGAGGACTTCCTCCTCTGGGACACCCCTCTGAGGCTTCGCAGCCTGCTGCGCGGGGCGTCCGAGGGCGCCAAGGGGCGTCCCAGAGGAGGTGGGGCGTGCCGGCCGGTGCTCGGCACGCCCCGCCAATCGCTCGCCGTGCGCCCGGGAGCTGCAGCGTGCGCCCCACTCCTGCACTGTGCGACCAGGAGGTCCACGGTGCGCCCGTCCCAACGGGCGCGCGGTCGCACGGTCGGGCACACCGTCAGCCGTGCCGGACGCGCGCGCCGGAACGGCGTGAGGCAGACCTCGCGAGGAGCCTCCCGGGGAAGTCCTCTGGGACACCCTTATGCGGCTCCGCACCCCGCTGCACGGGGTGTCCGGGGGCGCCAGGGGGCGTCCCAGAGCGGGGTGGGGGTGCGCGGGCGGGGTGTTCAGGGAACGTTCAGGAGGGGCTCAGGGATCCTCCATCGCACGGCGCGACCATGGGGGCATGTCCTCCTCCACCACGCCCGCCCCGGGGCCGGTCCTCACCCGCCCGGACGGCTCACCCGTCCGGGCACTCGTCGTCGACGACGAACCCGCCCTCGGGGACCTGCTCGCCACCGTGCTCCGCTTCGAGGGCTGGCACGTCGACACCGCGGTGACCGGCCACGCCGCCGTCCGTCTCGCCCGCCGCGAACGGCCCGACGTCGTCGTCCTGGACGTCATGCTCCCCGACCTCTCCGGCCTCGAGGTGCTCGAGCGCCTGCGTGCCCTCCACCCGCACGTCCCCGTCCTCTTCCTCACCGCCAAGGACGCCGTGGAGGACCGGGTCGCCGGGCTCACCGCCGGCGGCGACGACTACGTGACCAAGCCGTTCAGCCTCGAGGAGGTCGTCGCCCGGCTGCAGGCGCTGCTGCGCCGTGCGGGCACCCGCGCGGACGACGAGCGCAACGTCCTCACCGTCGGGGACCTGCGGCTCGACGAGGACAGCCGCGAGGTCTCCCGCGCCGGTGAGCCCGTCTCGCTCACCGCCACCGAGTTCGAGCTGCTCCGCCACCTCATGCACAACCCGCGCCGGGTGCTGTCCAAGGCACAGATCCTCGACCAGGTGTGGCACTACGACTTCGGCGGCAGGGCCAACATCGTCGAGCTGTACATCTCCTACCTCCGGCGCAAGATCGACGCCGGACGCGCCCCGATGATCCACACCGTGCGAGGGGTGGGCTACGTCCTCAAGCCGGCCGAGGACGCCGAGGACACGGAGGACGCCGCGGACGCCGAGGGGGGCGAGGACCGGTGAGCCGCTGGCCACTGCGCCGCCGCGTCATCGCCGTGCTCGTCGGGCTCGTCCTCGCCGTCGCCCTCGCCACCGGCATCCTGTCCGCGCTCGCACTGCGCGACTCGCTCATGTCCCAGCTCGACCAGCGGCTGCTCGCCTCCAGCCAGCGCGCGCTCGGCGCCCAGCACGAGCTGCGCGGCCACCGCGACGCCGGCGGCCCGCCGCCCGGGCTCGACGTCCCCGGCCAGGGGACCGGCACGGTGAGCGTCTCGGTCGGCCCGGACGGGACGCTGTCGGGCTACATCGGCGAGGACGGCACCTTCCTGCCGCTCACCGCCGCGCAGGTCGAGCGCCTGCTCGACGTCGACCCCGGCGCCCCTGCCACCGTCGACCTCGGTGACCTCGGCAGCTACCGGGCCCTCGCCGTCACGGACGTCGACGACGGCAGGGTCGTCACCGGCCTGTCCACCGAGGACGTCGACGACACCGTCCAGGACTACGTCGCCGCCGAGACGGGCATCGCGCTCGTCGCCGTCGCGGGCGCCGCGACCGCCGGCGGGCTGCTCGTACGGCGCCAGCTCCGCCCGCTCGACGAGGTCGCGGCCACCGCGACCACGGTCGCCTCGCTGCCGCTCCACGAGGGCCAGGTCGCCCTCGACGAGCGGGTCCCCGCCCGGTACACCGACCCGGCCACCGAGGTGGGCCAGGTGGGCGCTGCCCTCAACCGGCTCCTGGCCCACGTGGAGGACGCCCTGCGCCAGCGGCACGACAGCGAGACCCAGGTGCGCCAGTTCGTCGCCGACGCCAGCCACGAGCTGCGCACGCCGCTCGCCTCCATCCGCGGCTACACCGAGCTCCTGCGCCGGCTGCCCGGCGAGCTGCCCGAGGGCGCCGAGCAGGCGATCGGGAGGGTGGAGTCCGAGTCGGCCCGCATGACGACGCTCGTCGAGGACCTGCTCCTGCTCGCGCGCCTCGACGCCGGGCGTCCGCTCGCCCGGGAGGAGGTCGACCTCGCCGTGCTCGCCGTGGACGCTGTCGCCGACGCGCACGTCGCGGGCGCGGACCACACGTGGCGCCTGGACCTGCCCGACCCGGAGGTGAGCGGCCCGGCGCTCGTCGTCGGGGACGAGGACCGGCTGCGCCAGGTCCTGGCCAACCTCCTCGCCAACGCCCGCGTCCACACCCCGGCCGGGACGACCGTGACGACGTCCGTGCGGTGCGAGGGAGACACCGTCCAGCTGCACGTGGAGGACGACGGCCCGGGCATCGCGCCCGAGCTGCTGCCCCGCCTGTTCCACCGCTTCGCCCGCGGGGACGCCGCACGCAGCCCGGGCACCGGTTCCACCGGCCTGGGCCTGGCGATCGTCGACGCCGTCGTGCGCGCCCACGCGGGCCGGGTGGCCGCGGACAGCGTCCCGGGACGCACGGTCTTCACCGTGTCCTTCCCGGCCGCGCCGGCGGACTGAGGCGTACTTCCGCTGCGCGGGCCGCGGCGGCTTTCGTCGCGTCGCCACCCGTGGACATCGACGCTGGTGGCGGTCGTGCACCCCGTGGGTGTAGACGCGTACGGCTCCACCGCCGCGACGACCTCCTCGATCGCCGTGATGACGCCCCGGCGGGATCGAGCCGGGTGTCGGGGAAGTGGAGGTGGACAAGCCGGGCGCCGACGACGGCCGCGGCCGCTGCGGCCTCCGACCGGCGCGCGGAGACCGCGCCGCCGACGGCGCAGGCGCGCGCAACGACGTCCGCAGCGGCGCTAGGCTCGCCGGGTCGCCCCACCCGAACGGAGAACCTCATGCGCGTCGCGGTCATCGGCCTGGGCGACATCGCCGGCAAGGCCTACCTGCCCGTGCTGGCGGCGACGGCGGGGGTCACCCCCGTCCTCGTGTCGCGCCGGCGGGCCACCTTGGACGCCGTGGGTGAGCGGTACCGGGTGGCCGAGCGCTTCACGTCCCTCGACGACGCTATCGCCACGGGCCTGGACGCCGCGACGGTGCACGCCCCCACGGCGGTCCACCCCGAGGTCGTCGAGACGCTGCTGCGGCACCGGGTCCCCGTGCTCGTCGACAAGCCGATAGCGCAGGACCATGCCACGGCGGCCGCGCTGGTGTCGCTCGCAACCAGGCTCGGGGTGTCCCTCGCCGTGGGCTTCAACCGCCGCCACGCGCCCGCCGTGCGGGCGCTGGCCGAGTGGCCGGACCTCGACGTCGTCACCCTGCAGAAGCACCGCTCCCACCCGCTGGGGCCGGCTCGCGCCATGGTCTTCGACGACTTCATCCACGTGCTCGACACGCTGCGATTCCTCGTGCCCTCCACGCTGACCGACCTCACGGTCTCGGTGCGTGGTGGGGGCGGCGGTACCGCCCGGCGGCTCGCCGTCCACTTCACGGGGGAGGACGGCCGGCTCGCGACCGGGGTGATGAGCTGGACGGCGGGCATGTCGCACGAGGTGCTCGACGTCGTCGGGGACGGGCGGCGGCGCCAGGTGGTCGACCTCGCCGACATCGTCGACCTCGCCGGCCAGGAGCGGCTCACCCGACGGGACGGCTGGCGCCCGGCGACCGCGCTGCGCGGCTTCGACGCGATGTGTGCCGAGTTCCTCTCCGCTGTCGCGGCCGGCCGGATCCTCGACGCGACGGACGCCCTGGCGACCCATGAGCTGTGCGAGCGCGTCGTCGAGGCGGCCGAGGCCGTGACGGGCCAGGGCTAGGACACGGCGCGGCGGATCTCCTCGAGCCGGGCGATGGCGTCGTCGAGCAGGGTGGCGTCCGTCCCGCGCACGACGACGGTCGTGCCCCGCACCTGGCCGTCACTGAAGGGGTAGGAGCCGAAGCTCAGCGCCGGGGTCCGCTCGGCGAGCTCACGCAGCGGGCCCGCCACCCGGCTCTCCCCGACCTCGAAACGCACCTCTCGGGACTCGCGTGGGACACCCGCCTGCAGGCCGGGCAGGAGGGCGTCGAGCATGGCCCGGAAGATGCTCGGGACGCCGGCCATGACGTGGACGTTGCCGAGGCTGAACCCCGGGGCTCCGGAGACGTCGTTGGCGATGAGTGTGGCGCCGTCGGGGATGCGCGCCATGCGCAGCTGCTCCGGTGAGGGGACTGTGCCACGGCGGGCCGCCGCCTCCTCGAGCAGGGCGCGCGCGTCGTCGCGCACGGCGATCCCCACCCCGAACGCGGCGGCGACGGCGTCGGCGGCGATGTCGTCGTGCGTCGGGCCGATCCCGCCGGAGGTGAAGACGTGGGTGTAGCCGTCGCGCAGGGCGTGGAGCGCGCCGACGATGACGTCGTGGTCGTCCGGGACGACCCGCACCTCGCGCAGGTCGATGCCCACGGCGGTGAGCTGCCCGGCGAGGTGGTAGGCGTTCGCGTCGCGGGTGCGACCGGAGAGGATCTCGTCCCCGATGACGAGCATGGCGGCGGTGGGGTTCGGCATGCGCCCAGCGTGCCCGGCCGCCGCGCCGCGCGCACGCCCCGTCCGCGCCGGCGTCAGCCCTTGCTGCGGGACCTGGCGCCGTCGTCGAGCGAGGGGTCCTCGACGAGCGTGGAGGCCCAGTCCGGCACGTAGGAGGACACCTCGATCGGCGGGCGCTGGTAGCCGGTGCCCTGCGGACGCTTGGGCAGCGTGGGCTTGTCGTGGGGCACCTCGACGTAGGGGAGGGAGGCGAGCAGGTGGTGGATCATGTTGAGCCGGGCCTGCTTCTTGGAGTCCGAGGCGACGTGGTGCCACGGGGCGACGGCGGTGTCGGTGTGGACCATCATCTCGTCCTTGGCCCGGGAGAAGTCCTCCCAGCGGGTGATCGACTCGAGGTCGATGGGGGAGAGCTTCCACTGCCGCAGCGGGTCGTGCAGCCGCTTGCGGAACCGCTCGAGCTGGACGTCGTCGGACACCGAGAACCAGTACTTGCGCAGGTGGACACCGTCCTCGACGAGCATCTGCTCGAAGATCGGGCACTGGCGCAGGAAGCGCTTGTGCTCCTCGGGGGTGCAGAACCCCATGACCTTCTCCACGCCGGCGCGGTTGTACCAGGAGCGGTCGAACAGGACGATCTCCCCGGCCGCGGGCAGGTGCTGGATGTAGCGCTGGAAGTACCACTGTCCGCGCTCGCGCTCGGTGGGGGCGGGCAGCGCGGCGATCCGGGCGACGCGGGAGGAGAGGTACTCGGTGATCCGCTTGATCGTCCCGCCCTTCCCGGCGGCGTCGCGACCCTCGAAGACGACGACGACGCGCGCACCGGTGTCCTTCACCCACGCCTGGAGCTTCCCGAGCTCACCCTGGAGCCGGTAGAGCTCCGCCTCGTAGATCTTGTTCGGGATCTTCGTCGTGCGGAACCCGGTGACCTCGGAGGACGGTGCCTCCTGCTCCATCGTGGCAGTCGGCTCCTTCGAGCCGGAGGGCTGCTTCGTGGCGGCGGGCTTCTTCGCGGTGGCCATCTCCCGATTCTGCCGCCGCACGGCCCGCTGCGCGCGACGACGAAGGCCCCCGCCACGACTGGAGGGCGTGACCGGGGGTTGGTCCGCGGCGGATGCCGATGGTGTCGCTCTGGTCCCCGTTCCAGTCACCGACGAGGGTGGTGTCGCTCTCCCGGTCGTGCACGACCGTCTGGTCGGCGGCGCCGGCGCGAGTGGCGCCGGCGAAGAAGCAGGTGCGTCCGCGGCGCAGGGTGCCTAGCGGGCGTCGTCTGCGCCGCTGCCGGTGGAGCGGCTCGTAGGGCCGCCGTGCCACTCGAGCAGCAGGACAGCGGCGTCGTCCTTGATCTCGGTGCCCACGGTGTCGAGGAAGATCCGGGCGATGTCGTGGGCGACGTTGCGTGGGTGCTGGTCAGCGGTGTCGCGCAAGGCGCCCGGTAGGTCGAAGGCGGCGGCGCTGCGTTCGAGCATGCCGTCGGTCATGAGCAGGAGCCGGTCGCCCGGGCTCAGGTCGATCTCCTGGACCAGGAAGTCGTGCTCGCGCAGCCCCAGCATGGGGTTGTTCGCCGGAGCGATGCTGGTCACTCGTCCGTCGTGCAGCAGCAGGGCTCCCGGGTGCCCGGCGTTGATGATCCGGGCGACCGTGTGGTCGGCACCGCGGTGCGGCTCGGCCGACCCCTGGATGTCGATCTCGAGGAGGATCCCGGTGACGTAGGAGCCGAGGACCCCGGTGTCGTAGGCGTCCTGCCCGACGTCGGCGCGGTTCTGGGCCAGGAGCGCCCGGTTGGCGGCGTGCGCCTGCTCGACGATACCGGCGCCTGCTCGGCGGGTGTTGCGGAGCGCGTTGACCGTGAGCGTGGCCATCATGGCGGCCCTGAGGTCGTGCCCGGTGGCGTCGGTGAGGGAGACCGTGAGCCGGTCGGAGGAGGCGACGTAGTCGAAGGAGTCTCCCGCGGCGCTGGCCGAGGGCTCCAACCATCCCGCGATCGTGAAGGACCCGCCCTCGCAGACGAACCCGGGCGGCAGCAGACGGCGCTGGATCTCTCTGGGCAGCGTGAACTCCGCCGACCGCATGGCCGTCTCGTAGGTGTCGGTGTGCCGCTGATTGGCGATGAGCACGTAGCCGAGCGCGTGCGCGACCGCGGCCAGCTGCGTGGCCGTCCCCGGGGCGAGGGTGCCTTCCTCGCCCGTCTCGGCGTCCGAGTCGGCGTCGTGCCCGGGCAGCGTCACGGCGAGCACCCCGAGGGCGTCGCCCCGGACGGTCACGGGGACGTACGCGCGACCGTCCCCGTCCTGGACGATCCGCTGCTCACGCCAGGCCCGCCCCGGGGTGGTGCCGTCGAGGTCGAACCGGGTCCCGGCGTGGGTGTGGTCGACCAGCGTGCTGCCCGCGGCGTCGGCGATGAGGAACGCGGCGGACTGCACACCGAGCGCCTCGTGCAACGCCTCGGCCACGGCGGAGATCGCCTCGGCGGGAGGGACGTCCTCCGCCGCCGAGAGCAGTGCCGAGATGTCAACCTCTTGAACGCGCGCCATCGTCGGACCGTATCCCAGGCCGCGGCGCGGATCTCGCAGGGTGGGCTCGACATCCACGACCTGGCGCGGTCCTCGACGAGAACGTGGGCACGACCGTCGTCCAGGCGGTGACCGGCACCGAGGACCGCGGCCAACCCGCCAGGTGAGGACGCCGCGTCCGAGTACCGCGTCAGCGACGTCGAAGGGGCAGGCAGCCCTGGCGCCGGAGCCGACCCACGACGAGCTCAGCCTTCGACGTCAACCACGACCGAGTGCCACCCCGAGGCGCCGTCCGGCACGGGCGGCGCCTCGGCCGAGGTCTGCGTCTTCCCGGTCCCGTCGGTGGCGCGGACGGTGAGGGTGTGACGCCCGGGGGTCGCCTCCCACGCGAGACGCCACTGCCGCCACGCGTCGACCGTCGGCTCGGCGGCGAGATCGGCGGGCAGCCACTCGCCGTCGTCCACCCGCACCTCGACGCGGGAGATGCCGCGGTGCTGCGCCCACGCCACCCCGGCGACCGTCGTCGGGCCGGCGGGCAGGCTCCGGCCCCGAGGGACGTCGATGCGCGAGGCCGTCTTCACCGGCCCGCGCTCGGCCCAGCCGCGGGTGGTCCAGTAGGCCGCGGCGTCGGCGAACCGGGTGACCTCGAGGTCGACGACCCACTTCGTCGCCGACACGTAGCCGTACAGCCCGGGGACGACCAGCCGTGCCGGGAACCCGTGCTCGGGTGGCAGCGGCTCCCCGTTCATCCCGACGGCGAGCACGGCGTCGCGTCCGTCGGTGAGCACCTCCAGCGGCGTGCTCGCCGTCCAGCCGTCCGCGCTCGTCGAGAGCACCATGTCCGCGCCGGGCAGCGGGCCGGCCTCCGCGAGGAGCTCACTCACCGGCAGGCCCGTCCACACCGCCGTGCCGGCGAGGTCCCCGCCCACCTGGTTGGACACGCAGGTGAGCGTGACGAGCGCCTCGACCATCGGGCGGGAGAGCAGGTCGGCCATGTCGATCTCGACCTCGCGCCTCACCATGCCGTGCACCCGCAGCCGCCACGCGGCCGGGTCGACCTGCGGCACGGCGAGCGCCGTGTCGATCCGGTAGAACTCCGCGTTGGGCGTGCGGAAGGGCGGCTGCCCCCGCACGCCCTGCTCCGCGGCCGGGTCGACCGCAACCGGCACCGCGACCGACGGGACCACGAACGCCCGGCGCGCCGCCCGCACCACCTCACCGGCCCCGCTGAGGACGCGGCCGGCGACGATGCCGAGCACCCCGAGGACGGCGAGCGACCCGCCGAGGACCAGCACCGACCGTCGCCCGGGGCCGTCGGGGGCGGGGGTGGGGGCGCGTGCGGCCGACGAGCCGGGGAACAGCGCCACCAGAACGAGCAGGCCGGCGCCCCCGCCGAGCACCGTCGGCGCGGCGTCGGCCGGCGCCGCGCCCGGCCGGGTGAGCACCGCCGCGAGCGCCACCACGCACAGCAGCGTGAGACCTGCCAGCGCGAGGCCCCGCCGGCGCCGTGCGAGCAGGCCGAGCCCTGCGCTCAGGGCGGCGAGGACCACGCCCGTGCCCACGATCAGCGCCGCCTTGTCGCCGGTGCCGAACGCCGCGATCGCCGCGTCCTTGAGCCAGGCCGGCGTGCGGTCGACGAAGGAGTCGGCGACGGCGAGGAGCGGGGAGGGCGTGCCGTCCGTGCCGACCACCCGCACGAGCAGCCCGGCGACGACCTCGGCGACGCCGAGCGTCACCGCCCCGGAGGCCAGACCGGCCGCCGCGGCCTCCACCGGGGAGTGCCGGACCATGCCCCATCGTCGCACTGCGCCGCGACTCGGGCCTCGCTACCGTGGGGGCATGCGGACCATCGGCAACATCCTCTGGCTCCTGCTCGCCGGCTGGTGGCTCGCGCTGGCCTACGTCGTCGCCGGGGTCATCGCCTGCGCCCTCGTCGTCACCATCCCGTTCGGCATCGCCTCCTTCCGGCTGGCGAGCTTCGTCCTGTGGCCCTTCGGGCGCCGGGCGGTCTTCCGGCAGGACGCCGGGGCGCTGGCGATGATCGGCAACGTCGTGTGGATCCTCGTGCTCGGCTGGGAGCTCGCCCTGGCGCACGTCGTCGCGGGCTTCCTCCTGTGCCTCACCGTCGTGGGCATCCCGCTGGGCGTCGCCTGCTGGAAGATGGTGCCCCTCGCGCTCGTGCCGCTCGGCCAGCAGATCGTCCCGGTGAACGGCCCGCGGGCCTACCCCGGTCGCTGACCGGCCGAGCGGTCACGAGCCCGGCACTCAGAACAGGACGAGGCACCCCAGGGTCCCGGCGACGCCGAGCCACACCCAGCCCGGGAGCCGCAGGAACCTGCCCGGCTCACGGCCGGTCACCTCGCGCCACGCGGGCACGATGACCGGCCACGCGGCGGCGAGCAGCAGCCCGCCGAGCACGGCGCCCCAGCCCGCGGCGATCGCGCGCACCCCCCAGGTGAGGGCGAGCACGAGGGCTCCGGGGACGAGGGCCGCCACGATGAGGAACGTGACGAGCATCGACCCGACCTGGCTGGTCGTCGACTGCTCGGATTCGAGCTCGGGACGGATCGTCAAGACACACCTCCACCGGTGACTCTGGGCGGGGGAGACGCGCCGCCGGGGCGTCGCGCGCCCTCGCCGGTTTCGGCCTCATTCTCACCCGTGGTGACGCCTCCTCACGCCACGCCACCGGCAGGTCGCACGTGGTTCGGCTCACCATTTCCCTGGCCCCGGTCGCGGCCGCGGTGTTCGATGTCCCCATGCCGATCGAGGTGCGTCCGGCGGTCGTCTTCGAGGACGTCGCGACGATGGTCGGACCCAAGCGGCCCGACGCCAACGTGTGCTGGTGCCTGTCCTACCGGCTGCCCTCGCGGGAGCACCTCGCGCTGCGTGGCACGGCGCGCGGGGAGCGGGTGCGCGAGCTCGTCGCGCAGGACCCGCCACCGGGCGTGCTCGCCTACGACGGTGAGGACGTCGTGGGGTGGGCGGGGGTGCACCCGCGGGCCGACACGAGCTTCGCGCGCAACCGCCGCATCCCGCGGGTCGACGACCTCGACGTATGGTCGGTGTGGTGCCTGCGCGTGCGCCCCGGCCACCGGGGCCGGGGGATCGTCCACCCGCTCCTCGCCGGGGCGGTGGACCTCGCCCGCTCCTACGGCGCGCCGGCCGTCGAGGGGTACCCGGTGGACAACGGCGGGGCCAAGGTCGACATCACGATGGCCTACGTCGGCACCCGCCACGTCTTCGAGCGCGCCGGGTTCACCAAGGCGGCCGACACCACCTCCGTCCTCGCCGGATTCCCGCGCGTCCTCATGCGCCTCGACCTGCGCTGAGGCGCCGGTATCCTCCCGGTGGGAAGGAGCCCCATGCCGATCGACCTCAACGCCGACGTCGGCGAGTCCCTCGGTCCCCGCGCCACCGGGGACGACGCCGCGATCCTGCGGCTCGTCTCGAGCGCGAGCGTCGCGTGCGGGTTCCACGCCGGGGACGCGAGCACCGCCCGGCGCACCTGCCTGTCCGCGGCGACGTCGGGCGTGGACGTGGGGGCCCACGTCTCCTACCGCGACCGTGCCGGCTTCGGCCGCAGGTTCATCGACGTCGACCCCGGCGAGCTCGTCGACGAGGTGATCTACCAGATCGGGGCGCTGCAGGCCATGGCCGCGGCCGCCGGGACGCTCGTGCGGTACGTCAAGCCGCACGGGGCGCTGTACAACGCGATCGCCCACCACCGGGCGCAGGCCCGCGCCGTCGCCGCGGCGGTGCGGACGGTCGACCCGGACCTGCCGATCCTCGTGCTGCCCGGCACCGTCATCGAGGAGGAGGCCCGCGAGGCCGGGCTGCGGCCGGTCCCCGAGGCCTTCGCCGACCGCGCCTACCAGCCCGACGGCACCCTCGTGCCCCGCTCCCGGCCCGGGGCGGTCATCACCGACCCCGCCCGGGTGGCCGCACGCGTCGTGCGCCTGGCCACGACCGGCACCGTCGAGGCGGTCGACGGGACGACGATCCACGTCCCGGCGCAGAGCGTGTGCGTGCACGGGGACACGCCCGGCGCGGTCGCCGTCGCCACGGCCGCGCGCGCGGCCCTCGACGCCGCCGGCGTCCCGGTCACCGGCTTCCGGTGACACCGCGCACCGTGCGCCACGCGGGGGAGCGCGCGCTGCTCGTCGAGTGCGCCGACCTCGGGGAGGTCCTCGGGCTGCACGCCGTGCTCACCGCGGCGCCGCTGCCCGGGCAGCTCGAGGTGCTCCCCGCCGCCCGCACGCTGTTCGTCCGGGCCGCCGACCGGCGCGCCCGCGACCGCCTCGTCACGCTCCTGCGCGACCTGCCCGCCGCCGCGGACGCCCGGCCGGAGGGCGACGTCGTCCAGGTCGACACGGTCTACGACGGCGCCGACCTCGCGGAGGTCGCCGCGCTCACGGCGATGAGCGCCGACGCCGTCGTCGCCGCCCACACCGGGCAGGTGTGGACGGCCGCGTTCGGCGGGTTCGCACCCGGCTTCGCCTACCTCGTCGGTGAGCACGCGGCGCTCGACGTGCCGCGCCGCGCGACCCCGCGCACCGCCGTGCCCGCGGGGGCGGTCGGCCTCGCGGGTCACTTCTCCGCCGTCTACCCCCGGCGCTCCCCAGGCGGCTGGCAGCTCCTCGGGCGTACCGCCGCCCCGGTGTGGGACCTCGACCGCGACCCACCGGCCTTGCTGCGCCCCGGTGCACGGGTGCGCTTCCGCGCCGTCCGCGAGGTCGTCACCGCGGTGGTCCCCACCCCGCCCGCCGCACCCGTCGCCGATGAGGGCCCGGCCCTCGTCGTCCTCGCCGCCGGTACCCAGAGCCTGGTCCAGGACCTCGGCCGGCCCGGCCGGCTCGACCTCGGCGTGAGCCCGTCGGGCGCGGCGGACCGCGGGTCGGCACGGCAGGCGAACCGGCTCGTCGGCAACCCCCGGGAGGCCGCCGTCGTCGAGACCGTGCTCGGTGGGCTGGCGTTGCGGGCGGTGGGGGACCACGTCCTCGCGGTGAGCGGGGCGCGGGCCCCGCTCACCGCGCTGCGCGACGGATCGGTCGCGCGGACGCCGCCCACCGACGACCCGTTCGCGCTCTACGACGGCGAGGAGCTGCGGGTGGGGCACCCGGACGCGGGCCTGCGCGTCTACCTGGCGGTGCGCGGCGGCCTCGCCGTCGCCCCGGTGCTCGGCAGCCGGTCGACCGACGTCCTCTCCGGCACCGGTCCCGCCCCGCTCGCCACCGGCACCGTCCTGCCCGTGGGGCCGCCCCCGGGCACCGCCGTCGCGCGGTCCGAGCCGCCGCGCGTAGCCGCGGCGCCCGGCGACGTCCTCGAGGTGCCCGTGACGCTCGGGCCGCGGGAGGACTGGGTGACCCCGGAGTCCGTGGAGCGGCTGCTCGGGCAGGAGTGGACCGTCGGCGTCCGCTCCAACCGGGTCGGGGTCCGCCTCGAGGGCGCCGCGCTCGACCGCGCCGACGACGCCGAGCTGGCGAGCGAGGGCACGGTCGCCGGCGCCGTCCAGGTCCCGGCCGACGGTCAGCCGGTCGTCTTCCTCGCCGACCACCCGGTGACCGGTGGGTACCCGGTGGTCGCCGTCGTGCGCGATGCCGCCCTCGACACGCTCGCCCAGGTCCGGCCGGGGGACCGGGTCCGCTTCCGGCTGCGCTAGCCCCGCCTTGCGCGCTCGGCGTCGGCCCGTAGGTTCGATGACGGAACCGACCACGAGGAGGACCGATGGCCGAGCACACCCACCCCGCGGACCGGGAGGCAGCGACCTCCGTCCCGTCACCGCGCGCCCCCGACGCCCGCACGCTGCGTCGCCGCAGCGAGGACCCGACGCTCGGGGACGGCGCCAAGCCACCCACGAGCGTCGGCTGGGGCCCGACCCCCACCCTCACCGACCGCCGCGGGCCCGAGGCGCCGGCGTACGTCGCCCTCGAGCCCGGCGCGCCCACCGACAGCCCGGCGGCCCGGGTGGCCGAGGGCCTCGAGGCGCTCGGCCGGTCGGTCGAGCGCGTCTCGCCGGAGCAGGTCCCCCGGAGGGCCCCGACCGCGACGAACAGCCCGCTCGTCGTCCACGTCGGCGACGTCGACCCCGTCCGCGGCCCGGAGGCCGTGGACGTCTACAGGTCCGGTGCGACCGTGAGCTACGCCGTGCCCCAGGGCGCCGAGGAGTCACGCGTGCAGGCGCTCCTCGCCCGCGCCGACGTCGTCACCGTCGCCGCCGGCGACCTCGCCCGCCTCCACCCGGGCGAGGAGGCGGCCTCCACCGTGCGCCGCTGGCTCACCGCCGGTCCGTCGGTCGTCGTCGTCACGGGTGCGGACGGGGCGCGGGCCACCAACGCCGTCGGGACGACGGCCGAGGTCCGCGGCGACCACGGCGGTGACCACGGTGCCTTCGTCGCGGGGGTCCTCGACGCGCTGTGGTCCGGGGGTCTCCTCGGGGTCCACGCGCGCGAGGACCTGCGCACCCTCGTGGCCGGCACGCTGCAGGAGCTCCTCGACAACGCGGCCGCCTCGGCGGAGGTGGCCCGCACGACGGGCCGCCCGGCCACCCGTGCGGAGCTCACCGAGGCCAGGGGAGTGCCCCGCCTCGGCACCGTGTGACGGATCTCCGGCCCGCGGCCCACCCCGGCCCCCGTACGCTGGTGGGGCCATGCAGTGCTCCTACTTCGACGCCGGCCGGTGCACCTCGTGCACCCTCATGGGCACGCCGTACGCCGCCCAGCTCGCCGGCAAGGAGGAGCACGCCCGCGCTGTCCTCGGGTCCCACGGCCCGGCCGAGTGGCTCCCCGCGGTCGCGAGCCGGGAGTCCGGCTACCGGAACAAGGCGAAGATGGTCGTCGGCGGCACCGTCACCGCGCCCACGCTCGGCATCCTCGACGCCGCGGGCAGGGGAGTGGACCTGCGCGAGTGCGGCATCATCGCCCCGGGCATCCGGGCCGCCTTCGGTGCCCTCACCGCCTTCGTCACCACCGCCGGGCTCACCCCCTACGACGTGCCCGCCCGACGCGGTGAGCTGAAGAACCTCGTCGTCACCGAGTCGCCCGACGGGCAGCTCATGGTCCGCTTCGTCCTGCGCTCCCGCGAGGCCCTGCCCCGGGTGCGCAAGCACCTGCCCGCGCTGCTCGCCGACCTGCCACAGGTCGCCGTCGTCTCGGTCAACCTGCTCCCGGAGCACAAGGCCGTCGTCGAGGGTGAGGAGGAGGTCGTCCTCACCGAGCAGCAGACCCTCACCATGCGGCTGGGCGGCATCGCCCTGCACCTGCGACCCCAGGGCTTCTTCCAGACCAACACCGAGGTCGCCGCCGCGCTGTACGCCCAGGCCGGCCGGTGGGTGGAGGAGGTGGCGCCGTCCTCGGTGTGGGACCTGTACTGCGGTGTCGGCGGCTTCGCCCTGCACGCCGCCCGCCCCGGGCGCACCGTCACCGGGATCGAGACGAGCGCCCACGCGGTCGCCGCCGCCGAGCGCAGCCGGACCGAGGTGGGGCTCGCCGACGTGCGCTTCCTCGCCGGGGACGCGACCGCCTTCGCCCTGGACGCCGGCACCGTCCCGGACCTCGTCGTCGTCAACCCGCCCCGGCGCGGGATCGGCCCGCGCCTCGCGCAGTGGCTCGAGGACTCGGGCGTCCGGCACGTCCTCTACTCCAGCTGCAACGTCACGTCCCTCGCCCGGGACCTCGCGGCCATGCCCTCGCTCGTGGCCGTGCGCGGCCAGGTGCTCGACATGTTCCCCCAGACCCCGCACTCCGAGGTCCTCCTCCAGCTCACCCGCCGCTGACCGGGCGCTTCGACCTGCGGACCTCGGCCGCCCGTGCCACCCTGGCTGCCCCCGAGCAGCGAGTGGAGGTCCCCGTGCGTGCGATGGTCTACCGCGGTCCGTACAAGATCCGGGTCGAGGAGAAGGACATCCCGGCGATCGAGCACCCGAACGACGCCATCGTGCGGGTCGAGCTGGCCGCGATCTGCGGCTCCGACCTGCACCTCTACCACGGGATGATGCCGGACACCCGGGTGGGCACGACCTTCGGGCACGAGTTCATCGGCGTCGTCCACGAGGTCGGCTCCTCCGTGGAGAGCCTCAAGCCGGGGGACCGGGTCATGGTCCCCTTCAACATCTCCTGCGGCTCGTGCTACTTCTGCTCCCGCGGGCTGCTGTCCAACTGCCACAACGTCAACCCGAACGCGACCGCCGTCGGCGGCATCTACGGCTACTCCCACACCACCGGCGGCTACGACGGTGGCCAGGCCGAGTACGTGCGGGTGCCCTTCGCCGACGTCGGACCGACGATCATCCCGGACTGGATGGACGACGAGGACGCCGTCCTGCTCACCGACGCCGTCGCCACCGGGTACTTCGGCGCCCAGCTCGGCGAGATCCGTGAGGGCGACACGGTCGCCGTCTTCGGCGCCGGCCCGATCGGCCTCATCGCCGCGAAGACGGCATGGTTCATGGGTGCGGCCCGCGTCATCGTCATCGACCACCTCGAGTACCGGCTGGAGAAGGCCCGGTCCTTCGCCCACGCCGAGACGGTGAACTTCGCCGAGCTCGACGACGTCGTCGTCCACCTCAAGCGGACCACCGACGGCCTGGGCGCCGACGTCGCCATCGACGCCGTGGGCGCCGAGGCGGACGGCAGCTTCCTCCAGCACGTGACCTCGGCCAAGCTCAAGCTCCAGGGCGGCTCACCCGTCGCGCTCAACTGGGCGATCGACGGGGTGCGCAAGGGCGGCACCGTCTCCGTCATGGGCGCCTACGGCCCCATCTTCAGCCAGGTGAAGTTCGGCGACGCCGTCAACAAGGGCCTCACCCTGCGGATGAACCAGGCCCCCGTCAAACGGCAGTGGCCGCGGCTCTTCGAGCACATCCGCAACGGCTACCTCAAGCCGAGCGACATCGTCACCCACCGCATCCCCCTCGAGCACATCGCCGAGGGCTACCACCTCTTCTCGGCGAAGCTCGACGGCTGTATCAAGCCCCTGATCGTGCCCAGCGCGAGCTGAGAGGAGAGAGACATGAGCGAGCGCATCCCCGTTTACACCTCTGCCGCACCCCCGGTGCCCTCCGCCGAGGAGCTGCGCGCCCGGATCCCCGGGTGGGGCGTCGACCTCGACCCCGCCGACCGACCCTCCTACCCCAAGGAGCGCGCGGAGCGCACCGGCGCGCACTGGGACCTGCCCGAGCAGCAGGAGGAGACCTTCCCCCGCGAGCGGTCCGTCGAGCACATGAGGCTCACCCCGGTCTTCGGCACGGTCGCGCCGCTGCACGGGCTGTCGGGCGCCATCCGGCGATACTCCTACGCGCGCTTCAGCGAGGCCCGGGCGGCGCACTGGCTGCTGCTCATCGCCGCGGACCGGGTCGACGCCGCCGAGAGCCACCTGCGCTCCCTGGCGAGCGGGCGGCCGGACAACCCCGTGACCGAGACCGGCGTGCGCGCCGAGCTCAGCCACGACGGCGTGGGCTCGCGGCGCGGCAGCCGGGTGGACGTCAACCACCAGTGGATGGACCCCGTGCTCGTGGCCGGGCCGTGGGTGCTGGCCGGCGCCGCCGCCGTCGCCGGCGTGCGCGCGCTGCTGCGGCGCGGCCGGTGAGCGCCACCTCGCCGGTGTGGAACCTGCGCGGGGACGACGCCGGGTGGCAGGCGGACCCGCTGCCGCAGGTCCGCGCCGAGGTACCGAGCGTCGTCGACCCGGGATGGCTGGACGGGCCGGGCCTCTTCGACGTCGCCCACGACGCCACGGCCCGGTTCTACGCGACGAACCGGGGCGTGACGCCGTGCTTCCTCGACACCGAGGAACCGGCGGACCTCCAGCGTCACGTCCCGATGGGCTACACGAACCTCGACCTCTTCGAGAAGCGCGCCGTCGTGGCCGACGGGGCGCTCGTGCGGCTGTGGCCCCAGCGCTTCGACGCGACCCCCTCCGGTCCCTACCACTTCCACCTGGTCGTCCCGGGCGGCGGCGAGCACGAGATGCTCGTCCTCGGGGCCTCCCACCCGGTCCCGTACCCGATCCTCCAGGCGGAGAACCTCTCCGCACGGCTCGGTGTGCCGGTCCTCGTCGCGCGGCGGCTCAGCTCGCGGGCGTGGCACTGAGCCGCGTCCCGGACCGTGCGCCGTGACGGGCGGCCGAGTACGGTGCCGCCGTGACCCGAGGCGCCGACGACGAGGGAGCAGCCGGCGTGCCGGACACCTGGACGATCACCACCGACGTCCTGCGCGCCGCGCACGACCCGAACCTGTTCGACGGGCGCGAGCTCTACGGCCCGGCCGACTGCGCCGAGCTGCCGCTGCCCGACGAGCTGCACCCCGACGCCGCCACCCACCGCCGGGTCGCCGAGCGCTTCCGCGCGCGGGTCCTCGGCGGTGGGGGCGCCTTCGCGGGTCAGGCCCCCGCGGCGTAGGCGTCGAGCTCGGCGAGGTAGCGCTCGCGCTCCCGGCCGCTGAGCCAGGCGACCTCGAAGGAGTTGCGGGCGAGCTGGACGAGCTGCTCGCGGCCCAGGCCCGCGACCTCGGCGAGCCGCTCGTAGTTCTCCGCGACGTACCCGCCGAAGTAGGCCGGGTCGTCGGAGTTGAGGGTCACCTTGACCCCCTGCTCGAGGAGGCCGACGATCTCGGTCTCCTTGACGCCGTCGACCACCCAGCCGTTGGAGATCGGGCAGCAGGTGAGGCCGAGGTCGCGCTCCTTGATGGCGGCGACGAGCTCGGGAACCTCGAAGGCGTTGGAGCCGTGGTCGATCCGGTCGACGCGGATGTCCTCGATGACCTGGCGGATGTGCTCGTGGGTGCCCTCCTGGTCGATGTCGCAGTGCATCGTCAGGAGGTAGCCCTCCTGGCGCGCGCGGGCGAAGACGGCGGCGAACTTCGCCGGCGGGTTGCCGCGCTCGTCGGAGTCGAGACCGACGCCGAGGATCCAGTCGCGGTAGGGGAGTGACTCCATGAGCGTGCTCATCGCGTGCTCGGCGGAGAAGTCGCGCAGGAAGCACATGATGAGCTCGGCGTGGATGCCGAGGTCGCGGCGCGCGTCCAGGACGGCGCGGCGCAGGCCACCGACGATCGTCGGGAAGGGCACGCCCCGGGAGGTGTGCGCCTGCGGGTCGAAGAAGATCTCCGCGTAGCGCACGTTCTGGCTCGCCGCCTTGGTGAGGTAGGCGGTCGCGAGGTCGTAGAAGTCGTCCGCGGTGACGAGCACCCGCATGGAGTCGTAGTACACGGTGAGGAAGGAGGAGAGGGAGTCGAAGTCGTAGGACGCCCGCACCTCCTCGGCCGTGGCGTGCTCGAGCTCGATGCCGTTGCGCTGGGCGAGGGTGAACTTCAGCTCCGGCTCGAGGGTGCCCTCGATGTGGAGGTGCAGCTCCGCCTTGGGCAGGCCGGCGATGAAGTCGCGCAGGTCGGGGGTGACGGTCACGCGTGTGCTCCCTTGGTCGATCGGGGCCCGGCCCGCTCGGCCGGGCGGGGCGAGCGTACCGAGCAGCTCGGCCGGGGCGGGCCGGGTGTCCGGCGCGGGCGCCGGTACGATCGCGCCGTGCGTGAGCTCGTCGTCCTCGGGACGGCCTCCCAGGTGCCGACCCGCACCCGCAACCACAACGGCTACCTGCTGCTGTGGGACGGACGCGGCTACCTCTTCGACCCGGGTGAGGGCACCCAGCGGCAGATGACCCACGCCGGCGTCTCGGCCACCCAGGTGCACCACGTCTGCCTCACCCACGTCCACGGCGACCACTGCTACGGCCTGCCCGGCGTGCTCTCGCGGATGGTCCTCGACGGCGTCAGCCACCCCGTCCACCTCCACTACCCGGCGAGCGGGGAGGAGGTGGTGCGGGCGCTCGTGTCCGTCGCCTCGCCCGGCCTGGACCTGCGTCTGCACCCGCACCGCAGTGCGGGGGAGGTGGCGCCCGGGCTGGAGGTGGCGCCGCTGGACCACCGCGTGGAGACCTACGGCTACCGCCTCGTCGAGCCCGACGGGCGCACCCTGGTGCCGGAGCGGCTCGCCGCCGCCGGGCTGCACGGGCCCGACGTCGGCCGGCTGCAGCGCGAGGGCCGGGTCGGTGGGGTGAGCCTGGCGGAGGTGAGCGTGCCGCGGCGCGGCCAGCGCTTCGCCCTCGTCATGGACACCGCCCCGTGCGACGGTGCGCAGCAGCTCGCCGACGGCGCGGACCTGCTCGTCGCCGAGTCGACCTTCGCCGACGAGGACGTCGCGCTCGCCGCGGAGTACCGCCACCTCACCGCCGGACAGGCGGGGGCGCTGGCCGCCGCCGCGTCGGTGCGCACGCTCCTGCTCACCCACTTCTCCTCGCGCTACCCGGACCTCGAGCCGCTGCGCGCCCAGGCCCAGGCCGCCGCGGGGGACGCGCGTGTCCTCGTCGCCCACGACCTCGACCGGGTCCCCCTGCCGCGTCGCCGGTCGGGCTGAACGGCGCGCTCGTCCCGGAGGTGCGCGGGGCACCTCCGGGACGAGCGTCGGGTCAGCCGAGCGGGCCGTACAGCGCCGGCGTCGTGCGCGCCGTCGTCGCCTGCTCGAAGGCGTAGGCGAACCCGAGCAGCGTCCCCTCGGAGTAGTCCCGGCCGAGGAGCTCGAGGTTGACCCCGGCCCCGGTGACCGTGCCGTCGGCCTCGATGGCCTGGCCCATCGGCACGGTGACCGACGGCATCCCGGTGTTCGGGCTCAGCCGCATGTTCTGGCCGACGGTGCCGTACGGCGTGCCGGTGGGGTAGACGAGCGCGTCGAGGCCGAGCTCGTCCATGAACGAGGTGACGAGCACCTGCCCCGCCACCAGGGCCCGGGTGTGGCTGCCCTCGGGCCCCGCCCACGCCTGGTAGACCTCCTCGGTCACCGCGGCGCGGGACTCGTAGGTGCGCTGGCGCGAGGTGACGAAGTGCCCGGTCGCGACGATCTCCTCCAGGGTCCGCGCCTCGACCTGCGGGGCGAGGTACGCCGCGACGTACTCCTCGAGGTCGTGGCGGAACTCGTTCGTGCTCCCGCTCGGCTCGGCGAGCACGTCGGAGAGGCCCGCGGGCGCCTCGAGCGGGACGACGGTCGCGCCGAGCGCCTCGAGGGTGGCGGTGGCCTCGGCGAAGAGCCGCGTCGTCGTCGCGTTGGTGCCCACCATCGACGTCACGTACCCGATGCGGGCACCGTCGAGCGCGTCGACGTCGAGGGAGGTCGCGTAGGACGCGGGCACCTTGCCCGCCTGGTCGGCGGTCACCGGGTCGGCAGGGTCGACCCCGACGACGGCGTCCAGCGCCACGGCGGCGTCGACGACGCTGCGCGCCATCGGGCCGGCGGTGTCCTGGCTCAGCGCGAGCGGGATGATGCCCGCGCGGCTCACCAGGCCGATGGTCGGCCGCACGCCGACGAGCTGGTTGTAGGAGGACGGGACGCGGATCGAGCCGCCGGTGTCGGTGCCGAACCCGAGGCCCACGAGGTTGGCGGAGACCGCCGCGCCCGTGCCGCCGCTGGAGCCGCCGGCGCTGCGGCGGGTGTCGTAGGGGCTGGCCACGAGCAGCGTGGTGCCCGGCTCGAGGCCGGTCGAGAACTCCGAGACGAAGCCGAACGCGAACTCGTCGAGGCTGGCCTTGGCGAGGACGACCGCGCCGTCGGCGCGCAGGCCGGAGACGATCGTCGCGTCGGTGCCGGTCTCGTTGTCCTCCCAGCAGCCGCAGCCGCCGGTGGTCGCCATGTCGGCGGTGTTGACGTTGTCCTTGACGGCCACCGGCACCCCCAGCAGCAGGCTCGTCATCCCGCTGGTGGCGCGGGTCGCGTCGGCCGCGGCGGCGGCGTCGAGGGCGACGTCGCTCGTCGTGATGACGGAGTTGAGTGGGCGGCCCTCCGGGTCGAGGAGGGCACGGTCGTACGCCTCGATCCGCTCGAGGTACGCCTGGGTGAGCTCCACGGAGGTCGTCACGCCCGCGTTCATCGCGGCCTGCATGTCGATCACCGAGGCCTCGACGATCTCGAACGGGCCGTCGTCGTAGACCATGCGCTGGGCGACGGCGGCGAGGTCGGTGACGGTGAGGACGCCGTCGTCGTCGACGTCGGCGGTGGGCACCCAGGCGGGCTCGCCGTCGGTGGCGCCGAGCGCGCCGGTGAGGACGGCGAGGTCGGCGGGGGTCACCTGGCCGTCGCCGGTGAGGTCGAGCTCGGCGTAGTAGCGCGGCAGCTCGAGGGTCGCGGCGGCGGGCCGGGGCGCGCCCTGCGCCGTCGCGGTCGCGGCGAGCGCGAGCCCGCCGACGAGGACGACGGTGAGGGCCGTGCGGCGGGTGGTCACGGGGGTGCTCCTGCGGGACTGGCGGACGAGGGTCATCGCGCACCTGCCCGGGCGCGGCGCACGGCGAGGGCGGTGCCGCCCCCGGCGAGGAGGAGGGCGCCGAGCGCGCCGACGAGTCGCACGTCGGCGCCGGTGCTGGCGAGCGGGCCGCCGGCGCGCGGCGGGGTGCCGGCGTCCGCACCCGCGGGAGCGGGGTCGGCTGCTGTCGGCTCGGGGTCGGCGGTCGGCTCGGGGACGGCCGGCTCCGCGGGCGGCGGCGTCGTCGGCTCGACGACCTGGGTGACGGTGACGGTCGCGACGGGGGCCTCGACCGACGTCGTCGTCCCGTCGGCGGCGACGAGCGCGGCCTGCACGGTGATGTCGGAGGTGCCCGCCCCGACCGCGAGGAGCTCGACCTGCGTCGTGAGGTCGCCGGCGAGCGCGGGGGAGGTGCCCAGCCGGGTGTGGACGAGCGTGGCGCCGTCGACGGTGGCGGTGAGCGCGTCGAACCCGCCGTCCGGGCCGGTGGCCGCGGCGTCGGGGGCCAGGGAGAGGACCGCGTCGTCGAAGACGAGGCCGAGCTCGTAGGCGTAGACGTCGCTCACGTCGTCGAGCGTGAGGTCGACGGTGACCCGCTGGGCGACCGGCACGGTCTGCGGGGCGTCGACGGTGAGCGCGGCGACGGTGGGCGCGGCGGCCGCGGGCACGGCCAGGAGCGTGCACGCGACCAGGAGGGCGCCGGCGGCTGCCCCCCTCGTTCGGCGGGTGGGTGGCATGGTCCGTCCTTCCAGCTGCGTCAGGGCTCGGACGCGCTCCGAAGGTGCCGCGTCCTTCGTCGGACGGTAGGCGGGCGGTGTTTCGCGCGATGGGCCCGGACGTTACCCGCGTGTTTCACGCGGTGCGCGGGGAGGCGGACTCCGTCACCGGCGGCGGCCGGAGCCGGGGGTGCTCACAGGAGTGGCAGGAGCTCGTCCCAGACCGCCCGGAGGATGTCGTTGGACGCGGCCTCGTTGTGCGCCGTCGTCGTCACGACCGCGCGCTGCTGGGGCAGCACGACGGAGAACTGGCCGTACATGCCGTCGGCGCGCCACGCGCCCTCCGGCGTGCAGCCCCACACCTGGTAGCCGTAGCCGGCCTGCGACTCCGTGTCCGTGAAGCCCTGCGTCTCGACGACGTCGGTGTGCATCGCGTGCACGTAGGACGCGGGGACGAGCTGCTCGCCCTCCCAGCGGCCCTCCTGGAGGAGGAGCCGGCCGAGGCGGGCGTACTCGCTCGTGCGGAGGAACAGATCGGTGGCTCCGCGGCTGAACCCGAGCGGGCAGCGCATCCACTGCGGGTTGTGGATGGCCAGCGGGTCGAAGAGCCGGGGGAGGAGGTAGTCACGCAGGTCCTGTCCGCTCACGGCGTGGACGACCCTGCTGAGGACGTAGGTGCACCCGTTGGAGTACTCGAACCGCGCGCCCGGCTCGGCGACGAGCTCGGAGCGCAGGAACCCGGCGAGCAGGTCCGTCTGCTCCTCCTGGCCCGGCCCCCACCAGGTGAAGGTGTTCCCGCTCGTCATCTGGAGCAGGTGACGGACGGTCATGGCCTCGACGCCGTCGGCGTGCTCCTGCCCGGGGAAGAAGCCGAGCACGGGGTCGTCGAGGTCGAGCAGGCCCTCCGCCTGCGCCATCCCGACCGCCACCGCGGTGAAGGCCTTGGAACCCGAGTAGACGTTGACGAGGTCGTCGTTGCGGAAGCGGTGCTCGACCGGCTCGTGACCCTCCCGGTGGAGGTGGACTCCGTACAGGCCGAGGTTCCGCTCCGCGTTGCGCAGGCGGATCCCGGTGAGGAGGGCGGCGTCGGACGTCGGCATCGGCTGTTCTCCCAGTGGCATCGGCGGCAGGACCAACTCTACGGCGGCGGGCGAGGCGGGGGCGGTGGGGACGCCAGACGTTAGGGTCGGTGCATGGCCGTTGTGGGAGCGCACGTCGAGCAGACCGACCCGATCGCCGAGGCCCGCGCACGCGGGGCCGACGCCGTCCAGTTCTTCCTGGGCGACCCCCAGGGGTGGAAGAGCCCCGAGGTCCGCTACCCCGGGGGCGCCGAGGCGCTGCGGGCCGCCGCGCAGGAGGCCGGCGTGGCGCTGTACGTCCACGCGCCGTACGTCCTCAACGTCGCGACGACGAACAACCGCATCCGCATCCCCAGCCGCAAGCTGCTGCAGAAGCAGGTGGACGCCGCGGCCGAGATCGGCGCCGCGGGGATCATCGTCCACGGCGGGCACGTGCTCGCGGCCGACGACCCCGCCGTCGGCTTCGACAACTGGCGCAAGTGCATCGACCAGCTCGACGCGAAGGTGCCCGTCCTCATCGAGAACACCGCCGGCGGCAACCGCGCGATGGCGCGCGGCGTCGAGCGCCTGGAGCAGCTGTGGGCGGCCGTGCTCGAGGCGGACGGCGGAGCCGACGTCGGCTTCTGCCTCGACACGTGCCACGCCTACGCGGGCGGTGAGGAGCTCGCCGGGCTCGTGGACCGGGTGCGCGCGGTGACCGGGCGGATCGACCTCGTCCACGCGAACGACAGCCGCGACGCCTTCGACTCCGGCGCCGACCGGCACGCCAACCTCGGCCAGGGCACCCTGCCCGCCGACGAGCTCGCCGACCTGCTCCGCGCCGCCGACGCCCCCGTCATCGTCGAGACCCCCGGCGGCGTCGAGGAGCACCGCGCCGACATCGCCTGGGTCCGCACCCACCTCGCCTGACCCGCCGCCTCACGCGCGGCGCCGCCGGCGCGCGCGTCAGCGTCGGCTGCGCCTCACGCGGCCTTTCCTGCCACCACGTCCGCGGCACGCCCGCGACACGCCGCAGGGAAGCGCTCCCCGGCGCCCGTTCAGGTGACTCAGTGGCAGGAACCGCGCGCCGGACTCCCGGACCGAGCCGGACTCGCGTGCCGCGCGCACCCTGCCGCGTGCGTTCCTGCCACCAAGTCAGCGACTCGCCGACGACACGCCGCGGGGAGGCGCTTCCCGAGGGCTGCTGAGCCGACTTGGTGGCAGGAACCGCGCGCCCGGCAAGCCGCCGGAGCACCGGGGCGGCAGGAGAGCCGCCCCGGTGGCGGTCAGGAGCGGCGCAGGCGGCGGTAGCGGCGGATGAGCGCGTTGGTCGAGGAGTCGTGCGCGAGCTCGGGCTCCTCCTCGGCGCTGAGCTCGGGCTCGATCCGCTTGGCGAGCACCTTGCCGAGCTCCACGCCCCACTGGTCGAAGGAGTTGATCCCCCACACCACGCCCTGGGTGAACACCTTGTGCTCGTAGATCGCGACGAGCTGCCCGAGCACGGCCGGGGTCAGGCGCGGGGCGAGCAGGAGTGTCGTGGGGGAGTTGCCCGCGAACGTCTTGTGCGCGACGAGCTCCTCCGGCACGCCCTCGGCCCGCACCTCGTCCGCCGACTTGCCGAACGCCAGCGCCTCGGCCTGCGCCAGGAGGTTGGCGGTGAGCTGGTCGTGGTGGCCCGGAACCTCCTCGCCCGGGTGGACGAGGCCGATGAGGTCGGCCGGCACCGTCTGGGTGCCCTGGTGGATGAGCTGGTAGAACGCGTGCTGCCCGTTGGTGCCCGGCTCGCCCCACACGACCGGACCGGTCTGGACCGACACCGGCGAGCCGTCGATCGTCACGGACTTGCCGTTGGACTCCATGTCGAGCTGCTGGAGGTAGGCGGGGAAGCGCGAGAGGTTCTCGCTGTAGGGCAGCACGGCGTGCGTCGCCGCACCGCGGAAGTTGCGGTGCCACACCCCGATGAGCCCGAGCAGGGCGGGCACGTTGCGCTCGAGCGGGGTGGTGCGGAAGTGGGTGTCGACGGTGTGGAAGCCGTCGAGCATCTGGCGGTAGTTGTCCGGCCCGATGGCGATCATGAGCGAGAGGCCGACGGCGGAGGTCATCGAGTACCGGCCGCCCACCCAGTCCCAGAAGCCGAACATGTTCGCGGTGTCGATCCCGAACGCCGCGACCTTCTCGGTGTTCGTCGACACGGCGACGAAGTGCTTGGCGACGGCGGCCTCGTCACCGAGCGCGGCGAGGAGCCAGCTGCGCGCCGTCGTCGCGTTGGTGATGGTCTCGATCGTCGTGAACGTCTTGGAGGCGACGATGAAGAGGGTCGTCTCGGGGTCGGCGGCGGCGAGGACGGCGGCGATGTCGTCGCCGTCGACGTTGGAGACGAAGGAGGAGCGGATGTCGGGCGTGGCGTAGGGCGCGAGGGCGATGGTCGCCATCTTCGGCCCGAGGTCCGACCCGCCGATGCCGATGTTGACGACGTGGTCGATCCGCTTGCCGGTGTGGCCGCGCCACTCGCCGCTGCGCACCTGCTCGCTGAACGCGGCCATCTTGTCGAGGACGGCGTGGACGTCGGCGTCGACGTCCTGGCCGTCGACGACCAGCCCGCTGCCGCGCGGCGCGCGCAGCGCGGTGTGGAGGACGGCGCGGTCCTCGGTGGAGTTGATGTGCTCGCCGCGGAACATCGCCTCGGTCTTCTCGGCGAGCCCGGCGGCCTCGGCCAGCCGGACGAGCAGGGCGAGCGTCTCGTCGGTGACGTCGTTCTTCGAGTAGTCGACGTAGAGGTCGCCCACCTCCAGCGCCAGCCGGGTGCCCCGCTCGGGGTCGGCGTCGAACAGCTCGCGCAGGGTGGTCCGCGCGGTGCGCGCGGCGTGATCCTCGAGCGCGGCCCACTCGGGGGTGGTCGAGATGTCCTGGGGATGAGGCACGGTGCTGCTCCTGGGCTCGGTGGGCGATCGCCCCCCATCATGGCGCGCCACGGCCGTGAGCGCGACGGACCTCAGTCGGTCCGCTCCATCTGGGCGAGCGAGTCCGAGGCCCGGCGCAGGGAGACGAGCACGGAGTCGACGAGGAGCTGGTCGTCCCGCCTGGGCGCGATGCGGCGCGCCTCCTCGACGGCGCGGTGCGCCTCGCGGCTCGAGGGAGGCCCGCCCTCCACGCTCTCGGTACCGGCGTCCGTGACGTTCTCGAGCGCCGCCGCGATCGTGCCGAGGGCGTCGCGGACCAGCTCGCGCGTCCCTCCGGACAGTGCCTCGACCCGGTCGGTGTCGCCGACGCCCCCGAGGAGCAGGTCGGCGAGGTCGCTGACGACGAGCGAGAGCCGGTCGAGCGTGCGCGCCTCGTACCGCAGCGCCTGGATCGAGGCGGTGTACCGCCGCGCCCTGGGGTTGCGGCGGGCCGCCTCCCCGACCTCCGTCACCGCCGCGGCCATGGCGGCCCGTTCGCGCGGGGCAACGGCGTGCTCGTCGTCCCACTCCCGCAGCGAGGGCAGCTCCTCCCCGTCGAGCAGCGCGGCGAGCGCGGCGACGTCCCCGGCCAGCGTGGCGCGGAACCGGGCGATCGTGGCCTGGGCGGGGGCGAGCGGGAGCGGCGGCAGGACGGCGTTGACGAGGATGCCGATGACGGCCCCGAAGAGCGTGAGCCCGGCGTAGGCGCCGACGTACATCTCCTCCCCGTGCCCGACGATGAGGGTGAACAGCGCGGCCGTGGGGACCCAGCTGCCCATCGAGCCCAGCAGCCGCCACCCGGCGAGGACGACGGACGGGACGACGACGAGCGCGACAGCCGCCGGCCCGGTGGCCGGCAGGAGGTCGACCGCCCACCCGACGGCGCCGCCGACGACGATGGCCAGCACCGACTGCAGCGACTCACGCACCGAGCCGGCGAGGGTGAAGGTCGTGGCGATGACCGCGCCGAACGGCGCGTAGTACGGGTAGTCGGCGGCCGGGCCGGGGAGGAGGCCCACGGCCGCCCACGCGATCGCGGCCGCAAGTGCCGCCCGGATGGCCAGTGCGAGCCGGGGGTTGCGCCGCCACCGCTCGCGCCACCACGAGGCACTCCGCACGTCCCTCGGTAGCGCGACCCGCTGCCAGGCGAACGTCATCGGGTGGCGAGCCCGCGCGTCGCAGGACCCTCCAGCAGCTCGCCGTCGGCGGTGAACCGCGACCCGTGGAGCGGGCAGTCCCAGGACATCTCCTCGTCGTTCCAGCGCAGCACCCCGCCCAGGTGGGGGCACACGGCCGAGACGGCACGGGTGACGCCGTCCACGGTCGAGACGGCGACGGGGTGCAGACCGTGCCGCACGACGCAGCCGGTGCCCTCGGCCGGCGCCTCCGGGGCCGCCGTCCCGTCCGCGTCCGAACCGCCCTCCTGGACGGGCGTGGCGTCCGCCTGCTCGGCGGCCGACGCGTCTGCCGTCGTCGGCGCCGAACCGGTCTCGGGGGCGGTCATCGCCCGGACGTACCCGCCCGCGAGCCGTGCGGCAGCGCCGGCGTTGAGCCGGACCGCCTCGGTGAGACCGGACATCTCGTGGCGGCTCCACGTGCGGTACGCGTCGCACCACTCCGGCGTCTCACCCACGAGGGCCGCGGCGAGCAGGTGCGCGGCGGCCACGCCGTTGGTCATGCCCCACTTGGCGAAGCCGGTGGCGACGTGGACGCGCGTGTCGCGGGGCACGAGCGGCCCGACGTAGGGCAGCTCGTCGACGGGGTGGTAGTCCTGGGCCGACCAGCGGGCGACGAGCCGCGCGTCGGGGAACCAGCGGCGCCCCCAGCTGAGGAGGTTCTCCACCCGGGCACGGGGCGACTCCGTGCGGCCGACGACGTGCGAGGCGCCGCCGACGAGGACGACCTCCCCGTCCCCGTGCGGCGCCGTGCGCAGCGAACGGGTCGGCGTGCCGGCGGTGATGGACATCGGGAGGTCGGTGGGCGCGTCGACCTCCAGCGCGAGCACGTAGGACCGCTGCGGCTCGAGGCGGGCGAAGTAGGCCCCGCGGTCGGCGAAGGGGGTCCCGGTGGCGAGGACGACACGGTCGGCGTGGACGGTGCCGCGACTGGTCGCGACGGCGCCGTCCTTGCCGCGCAGCTCGGTCACCCGGGCACCCGTCCGGATGACGACTCCGGCGTCCTGTGCCGCCCTGGCGAGCGCGGCGAGCAGCTGGACGGGGTCGACCTGCGCCTGGTCGGCGAGCCACGTGCCGGCAAGCGCGGGGAAGGGCGCGGAGAGCTCCTCGTGCCACTCGACGGGCAAGCCGGCCCTCAGCGCCGCGGCGTGCTCGTCCTCGGCGGCGGGCAGCTGGTGGGGACCGGCCGCGTAGGTGAGGGCGGCACGGCGCTGGACTGGCACGTCCCACCGGGCGCTCTCGGCGAGAAGCCACTCCTGGCCGACCCGGTTGCCCGTGACGTACTGGCGCACCATGTCCTCGCCGTGACGGGCACCGATGGCCGAGAGCCGGGTGCCCTGGAGGAGCGACACCTTCGCCGTCGAGTGGCCGGTCGTGCCGGCCCCGATCCACCGCGCCTCGAGCACGACGACGCGCACCCCGGCCCGTGCGAGCAGGACGGCGGTCGCGAGCCCGGTGAGTCCCGCACCGACGACGGCGACGTCGTAGCGTCCGGTGACCGGCTCAGCGGCGAGCCGCTCGGCGTCCGGCACCGTCCCCGGCCCGGCGCCCAGCCACAGTGAGGTCATCAGCCCTCTCCTTCCTGTCCCAGCGTCATGCGCACCGCGGCCTGGACGACGTCGTGCAGGCTGCCGGTGCGCTCCAGCACCCGCCGCTGACGGTCGGCACCCGTGCCGACGCGCTGCAGGCGGGCGAGTCCGTCGAGGACGAGCTCGGTGTCCCCGTACTCCTCGAGCGCGGGGCGCACGTGGGCGACGAGGAGGTCGAGCACCTCGCCCGCCGGACGCGGCCGGTGGGTGAACGGGTCGAGGAGCTCACCGCCCGTGCCGTAGCGGGAGGCCTGCCACGTCGCCAGCCTGAGCATCTGGGTGGGCACGTCCGGGGCGGGGTCGCCCGACGCCCACTGCCCGGCGGCCGTCTCGACGAGCGCGCGCGAGAGTGCGGCGAGCAGGACGGTGTCGCGTGCGTCCTGGCACACGTCCGCCACCCGGAGCTCGAGCGTCGGGTAGGAGCGTGAGGGCCGGGCGTCGAGGTAGACCATGCCCTCGTCGAGGATGACGCCGGTGGCCATCATCTCCTCGATCCGCCGCCGGTAGGCGGCGGCCGAGCCGAAGACGTCGGGAGGCCCGGCGACGGGCCAGCGGATCATCACCTCGGGCCGGTAGGAGGCGTACCCGGAGTCCCCGCCCTGCCAGAAGGGGGAGTTGGCGCTGAGCGCGAGAAGGGTCGGCAGCCAGACGCGCGCCCGGTCCAGGGCGCCGATCGCCTCGTCGTCGGAGTCGACGGACACGTGGACGTGGCACCCGCAGATGAGCTGCTCGCGCCCGATCTGGCCGTAGCGCTCGACGATGCGCTGGTAGCGCTCGTCGTCGGCGGCGCTCGGCTCGGCGGGGAGGGGGGAGGTGGCCAGGGCGACGGCGCGGGTGCCCTCGCGGCGGGCGGCGGAGTCGGCCCGCACCCGCCACTCGAGGAGCTCCTCGCCGAGCGCGGTCATGTCGTGGTGGGGAGCGGTGTCGGTCTCGACCTGCTCGCGCTGCAGCTCGCCGTCGATGCTCGACCCCGGGGTCGAGGACGCCGCGGCGGAGATCCCGGAGGACCGGCTGCCGGCGAGCACCTCGGCCCGCCGGAGGACCTGGGTCGCCCGGGCCACCGCACGCCCCGAGTCGGTCCCGACCAGCAGCAGCTCTTCCTCCACACCTACGGTTCGCATCGGGTCAGTGTGGCGTGGGCCGCGCGGGTCGGCACGGCGGGAGAGCGGCTGTGGCGCGGCACACTGGTCCGGTGACCGCCCTCGCCCAGCTCCTCGCCGACCCGCCCGACCTGCCCGTCGCGGCTGGCCTCGCCGAGCTGACCGACGCCGTGGGCACGGCCGGCACCGCGGTCCTCCAGTCCGCGCCCGGCAGCGGCAAGACGACCCTCGTCCCACCCGCGATCGCGGTCGCGCTGGGCGGCAGGGTCGTCGTCACGCAGCCGCGCCGGATCGCCGCCCGCGCCGCCGCGGCGCGCCTGGCCGCGCTGCTCGGGGAGCCGGTCGGGGCGACGTCCGGGTTCGCCGTCCGGGGCGACCGGCGCAGCGGTCCGACGACTGTCGTGGAGTTCGTCACGGCGGGCACCCTCCTGCGGCGTCTGCAGCGCGACCCGGAGCTGCCCGGGGTGCGCGCCGTCGTGCTCGACGAGGTCCACGAGCGGCAGGTCGACTCCGACCTCCTGCTCGCCATGCTCGTCGAGGTGCGCGCGACGCTGCGCGAGGACCTCGCCCTCGTCGCGATGTCCGCGACCGTTGAGGCCGAGCGGGTGGCGGCGGTGCTCGGCGCGGGCACACCGGTGGTCACGGTGCCCGGCGCGCTGCACCCGGTGGACACCGTGTGGTGCCCGCCCCCGCGCACGGCACCCCGGCTCACCCCGCGAGGCACGAGCCCGGCGTTCCTCGGGCACGTGGCCGACGTCGTCCAGCGGGCGCTGCGCGAGCAGGAGGGGGACGTCCTCGTCTTCCTCCCGGGAGCGCGCGAGGTCGACGACGTCGTGCGCCGCACGTCGGGCACGGGCGTGGAGGTGCTGCCGCTCCACGGCCGGCTCCCGGCCGCCGAGCAGGACCGGGCGCTGCGCCCGGGCACCGCCCGCAGGGTCGTCGTCTCGACGGCGGTGGCCGAGTCCTCCCTCACCGTGCCCGGCGTGCGCGTGGTCGTGGACGCCGGGCTGGCGCGCGAGCCGCGCACCGACCACCACCGCGGGCTGGCCGGGCTCGTCACCCGCAGCGTGAGCCAGGCGTCGGCGGAGCAGCGCGCGGGCCGCGCCGGACGTCAGGGCCCCGGGACCGTCTACCGGTGCTGGTCGCAGGGCGAGCACGCGCGGCTCGCCCGCCACCCCCAGCCGGAGATCCTCACCGCCGACCTCACCGGACCGCTGCTCGAGCTCGCCGTGTGGGGCGCACCGGACGGCGTCGGCCTGGCCCTGCTCGACCCGCCCCCGCCGGCCGCCGCCACCGCGGCCCGCTCTGTCCTCACCGACATCGGCGCGCTCGCTCCCGACGGCACCGTGACCGAGCGCGGCCGGGCGATCGCCGCCGTCGGAGCCGACCCACGCCTGGCCCGCGCCCTGCTCGACGGCGCGGCCGCCGTCGGTCCGCGCACGGCGGCCGAGGTCGTCGCCCTGCTCGCCGAGGACGCCGGGCCGCAGGACCTCGACCTGCCGGCCGCGCTGCGCCGCGCCCGGGCGGGCGGCCGGTCGGCCTGGCGCCGCGAGGCCGACCGGTGGGAGCGCCTGGTCACCCGCTCACGGCAGGACGCCGCCGCGGGAGGCCCCGGCGGCGCCCCGCCTTCTCTCGACCTCGCCGTCGGGCTGGTCACCGCACTCGCCCACCCCGACCGGATCGCCCGTCGCCGTCCGGGGTCGGAGGTCTACCTCATGGCCGGGGGCGCCGGCGCGCGACTGCCCGCGGGCGGGCTCGGCGGCGCCGAGTGGGTCGCCGTGGCCGACGCGACCCGCACCCCGGGGCAGCCCGACGCCGTCGTCCGGGCGGCGGCGCCCGTCGACGAGGCGACCGCCCGGGAGGCGGGGGCGCACCTGCTGCGCACGAGCGATGACGTCGCGTGGCGCTCCGGCCGGCTCGTCGCCCGGCGGGTGGAGCACCTGGGTGCGATCGAGCTGTCCTCCGAGCCGCTCGCGCACCCGCCGGCCGACCTCGTGGCCGCGGCGGTCCGCGACGGCCTGCGCGCCGAAGGGCTCGGCCTCGTCCCGTGGCCCGCCGGCGCCCTCCTCCTGCGGCAGCGACTGGCGTTCCTCCACGCCGCGCTCGGTGACCCGTGGCCCGACGTCTCGGACGACGCTCTCCTCGCCCGGGTGGGGGAGTGGCTGGGTCCGGACCTCGCCGGGGTGCGCGGCAGCCGCGACCTCGCCCGGCTCGACACGACGAGCGCGCTGCGCAGGCTGCTGCCGTGGCCGGAGGCCGGGCGGCTGGACGAGCTCGCCCCCGAGCGGGTCACCGTGCCCACCGGCTCGGCGGTCCGCGTCGACTACACCGACCCGGCCCGCCCGAGACTCGCGGTGCGCATCCAGGAGGTCTTCGGCTGGCGCGGCGCCCCGGCGCTGGCGGGTGGCCGGGTGCCGCTCGTGCTCGAGCTGCTCTCCCCGGCCCGGCGCCCCGCCGCCGTCACCGCCGACCTCGCCGGCTTCTGGCGCACCGGCTACCCGCAGGTGCGCGCCGAGCTGCGCGGGCGCTACCCCAGGCACCCGTGGCCGGAGGACCCGGCCACGGCGCCCCCCACGACCCGGACCAAGCGGCCCGGGCACGGCTGACGCGGCGGCTCAGCCCGCGACGTCGGCCGCCGGCTCGTGGTCCGGGCCGTACGGCGGCAGGGTGACGCGCCGCACCGGCAGCGCCTGCGGGTCGTTGTCCCGCAGCCACACGACGAGGTGCTCCCGCACGGCGCAGCGCAGGGTCCAGTCGTCGTCGGTGTTCGCCGTCGTCACGAGCGCGCGGACGGTGACGTGCCCGCCGGTGGAGTCGGTGACGAGGAGCGACTTCCCGCGCTTGTCCCACGCGGGGTGCTGCTCGACGAACGCGTCGAAGGCGGCCCGCATCCGCTCGAAGTCGGTGCGCCAGTCGAGCTCGAAGTAGACGACGCCGGTGACCGTGTCGCCGGTCCGGCTCCAGTTGATGAACGGCTGGGTGGTGAAGTACGTCGAGGGCAGCACCTTGTGCCGCTCGTCCCAGATGCTCACGACGACGTAGGACAGCGTGATGTCCTCGATCGTGCTGTACGTGCCGTCGACCTCGACGATGTCCCCGATCCGGATCGCGTCGGTGAACGCGAGCTGGAGCCCGGCGAAGAGGTTGCCGAGGCTGCTCTGCGCCGCGATGCCGACGACCACCGACAGCAGGCCGGCGGAGGCGAGGATCGTCGTGCCGATGCGCTCGACCCCGGGGAAGGTGAGGAGCGCCATCGCCGCGCCGACGACGATGAAGCCGGCGTTGACGAGGCGCCGGATGAGGAGCATCTGGGTACGCGTGCGGCGCCGGTCACGGTCGTCCTGCTTGCGGGCGACGACGCGGCGCTGGGTCTGCTCGAGCCAGGCGAGCACGATGGTCGCCGCGAACCAGACGCCGCTGACGATGATGGCGATGAGCAGCACGTGCATGCCGACGTCCCGCACGGTGCCCGCCTCGGCTGTCGTCCCGAAGGCGATGCGCAGGGCGATGGCCAGCACGAGCGCGCCGAACGGACGGCGCACCCGCAGCCAGGCGGCGTGCAGGCGGGGGGCGCCGCGGTCCGACAGCCGGCGGACGATGACGTAGACGGTGAACATCACGAGCGCGACCGCCGCCGCGGCGGCGAGGAGCGCGATGATCCACCGGAGGAAGGGCCAGAGGTCGTCCATGGGTGCCTGCCGGGTCAGAGCGTCGCGTGCTCGCGCAGCGCCCCCAGGACCGGGTTCCACGGCCTGGCGGTGCGCTTGGTGATGAGGTGCGCCCGGTGGAAGGGGTCCTCGTCCAGCAGCCGGAAGGCGCCGTCGACGTCCTCGGCGAGGACGATGAGGAGGGCGCCGGGGGCGGCGTTGTCCAGCCACGGGCCGGAGGCGAGGAGCGAGCCGGCGTCGACGAGACCGGCGACGAACTCCCGGTGCTCGGGCCGGATCGCGGCGAGGTCGTCGGTGCGGTTCGTGTCGTAGGTGTACTCGACGGCGAAGACGGTCATGCGCACGAGGGTATGTCCTCCGGCGTCACGCGCGCGGGATGGCGCACGCCTCGGCGACCTCCGTGACCACCTGGGGGTGGGTCGCGGCGGGCGGGCGGGCACCGGTGTCCCAGTCCGCTCCGGTGAGGACCGGCTGGCTCTCCAGCGCCCGCAGCTCGGCGTCGTTGAACACCCGGGAGCGGGTGAGGAAGCGGACCCCCTCGGGGCCCTCGACGCTGAACCCGGCGCCGCGGCCGGGCACGACGTCCAGGACGAGCTGGGTGTGGCTCCACGCCCCGAACTGCTGGGCCGAGATCCACACCGGCACGCCGTCCTCGTCGGCGGGCGCGTCGGGGCGCACCTGCCCGGTGAACAGCCGCAGGTCGAGCACGCCGAGGAGGACCTCGCGGTCCCCGACGATGAACTCCCCCTGCGGGTAGCACATGGGGGAGGAGCCGTCGCAACAGCCGCCCGACTGGTGCATCATCAGCGGCCCGTGCTGGTCGCGCAGCCGGTCGAGCAGCTCGCTCGCGGCCTGCAGCGCCACGACCCGCGGCACCCTGACCTCCATGGTCCCTCCCTCGGGTGGGGGACCGGGGCCGCGCGCGGCGGCCCCGGTCCGGCGTCGGTCTAGAAGAAGCCCAGCGGTCCCGGCGCGTAGGACACGAGGAGGTTCTTCGTCTGCTGGTAGTGCGACAGCATCATGAGGTGGTTCTCGCGGCCGATGCCCGACTGCTTGTAGCCACCGAAGGCTGCGTGCGCCGGGTACTGGTGATAGGTGTTCGTCCACACCCGCCCCGCCTGGATGGCCCGGCCCGCCCGGTACATCGTGTCCGCGCTGCGGCTCCACACCCCGGCGCCGAGCCCGTAGAGGGAGTCGTTGGCGATGGCGATGGCCTCGTCGAAGTCCTTGAACGTCGTCACCGACAGGACGGGGCCGAAGATCTCCTCCTGGAAGACCCGCATCGAGTTCTCACCCTTGAAGACGGTCGGCTGGATGTAGTAACCGCCGTCGAGCCCCTCGACGGAGTCGACGCCGCCGCCGATGAGGACCTCGGCGCCCTCCTGGCGGCCGATGTCGAGGTAGCTACGGATCTTCTCGAACTGGTCGGAGGAGGCCTGCGCACCGACCATCGTCGTCGGGTCGAGGGGGTGGCCCCGCTTGATCGCCTTGACGCGGGGCAGCGCCCGGGCCATGAACTCGTCGTAGATCGACTCGTGGATGAGGGCCCGGGAGGGGCAGGTGCACACCTCGCCCTGGTTGAGGGCGAACATCGTGAAGCCCTCGAGCGCCTTGTCGAGGTAGGAGTCGTCGGCGTCCATGACGTCGGGGAAGAAGATGTTGGGCGACTTCCCGCCGAGCTCGAGGGTCACCGGGATGATGTTCTGGGTCGCGTACTGCATGATGAGGCGGCCCGTCGTCGTCTCGCCGGTGAAGGCGATCTTGGCGATGCGCGGGTTGGACGCGAGCGGCTTGCCCGCCTCGAGCCCGAAGCCGTTGACGACGTTGACGACGCCGTCGGGCAGCAGGTCCCCGATGAGGGACATGAGGTAGAGGATCGAGGCTGGGGTCTGCTCGGCAGGCTTCAGGACGACGGCGTTGCCCGCCGCGAGCGCCGGGGCGAGCTTCCACGTGGCCATGAGGATGGGGAAGTTCCAGGGGATGATCTGCCCGACCACCCCGAGCGGCTCGTGGAAGTGGTAGGCGACGGTGTCCTCGTCGAGCTGGGAGATGCCGCCCTGCTGGGCGCGCAGCGCGCCGGCGAAGTACCGGAAGTGGTCGATCGCCAGCGGCAGGTCCGCGGCGAGCGTCTCGCGCACGGGCTTGCCGTTCTCCCACGTCTCGGCGACGGCGAGCCGCTCGAGGTTCTCCTCCATGCGGTCGGCGATGCGGTGGAGCACCAGCGCCCGCTGCGCCACGGAGGTGCGCCCCCAGGCCGGGGCGGCCGCGTGGGCGGCGTCGAGGGCGAGCTCGATGTCCTCGGCGGTGCCGCGCGCGACCTCGGTGAACGTCTTGCCGTCCACCGGGCTCTGGTCGGCGAAGTACTGGCCCTTGACGGGCGGGACCCACCGGCCCCCGATGTAGTTGTCGTAGCGCTTCTCGTAGCTCATCAGCGCGCCCTCGGTGCCCGGGGCGGCGTAGACGTTCGGCTGCGGCGCGGCGGTGTCCTTGGCGACGTCGGTCTCGATGGTCATGAGCGAGTACTCCCTCGTGCTCTCGATCTGCCGTGAGTGGCTCGTCGTCGAACCACCCGCCCCCGACGATATGTCGTGGATCACATCCTGGGAAGAGTTCTGGCGGCGCGTGCGTTGACCCCGGGGCGCCCACCATCCCAGGAGGTCACCGTCGTGCCCCAGCAGACCGTCACCCACCCCGCCGACCTGCCCACCGTCCTCGCCGGCCCCTCGGCCGCGCAGACCGCCGTCGACCCTGTCGCCCCGCCCGAGGCCGAGCTCGAGCGGCAGGTGCGCACCTATGTCGAGCTCGGCTTCCCCGCCCTGCTCGGCACCGACGAGGACGGGCTGCGCGCGCTCGTCGAGCCGCTGCGCGCGCAGCTGCCGCCCGCCGGGGCACCGACGTCCGTCCCGCCCGAGGACCACGTCCCGTTCGTTCTCGTGCTCGCCCTCGAGCGGCCGGGTGACGCCGTCCCCGCCATGCGGCTGGGGCGGCGCGGCGGCGTCAGCCTCATCGACGACGACGAGCTCGCGACCTACCGCCCCGTGGTCGACGTCCCGGACGGCCCCGCCCACCTCGTGCGCGACGTCGACACCGGCACCCGGTTCCTCGGCGTGACGCCCGAGAGCGCCACGGAGACGATCCGCGCGGAGGGGCGCCGCCCGCTCACCGTCGCTGAGGGGCTGGCGCTCGTCGTCGTGCGCCCGGACATGCTGCGTCCCGGCCGCTGCTTCTCCCTCGCCGGCTCGCGCACCGGCACGAACCAGCGGGTGCCCGCCGTGTGGATCTCCGAGCGTCGCCCCAAGCTCGGGTGGTGCTGGGACCGCAACCCGCACACCTGGCTCGGCACCGCGTCGGCGGCCGGCTGAGGCCGCGGCCCGCCTCAGTCCGCCGGGCGGCGGCGCAGGGCCTTGGTCTGGCTGCGGCGGGTCTTGGCCTCGGCGCGCCGGCGCTGGGCGCCCCGCGAGGGCTTCGTGGGCCGGCGCGTCGGAGGTGGGGGAGCGAGCGCCCCGCGCAGCAGGTCGGCCAGCCGGGCGGCGGCCGCCTCGCGGTTGCGCAGCTGGGAGCGGTGCTCGCTGGCCACGACGGTGAGCCGGCCGTCGACGAGCCGGCCGGCGAGGGCCGCGAGCACCCGCTCACGCTGCCGCTCGTCCAGCGCCGTGGTCCCCGCGACGTCGAGGGTGAGCTCGACCCGGGAGTCGGTCGTGTTGACGCCCTGGCCACCGGGCCCCGAGGCCCGGGAGAAGCGCCACTGCAGCTCCTCCTCGCGCACGACGACGGCGCGCGTCACGTGCAGGTCACCGGGCATGGCGCCAGCCTCTCATCCGCCGAAGACCGCAGGCGCGCTCATTCCTGCCACGACTGAGGTCCGCGTCACGGTCCGGGCCGTGCCTCACCGGCGTGTCGCAGGGCGTGTCGCGCAGGTCGTGGCGTGTTTTCCGGTCGCTCGGGCACGCGGGGACCGGCCGCGTCCGCGTGGCCCGGTGGGCGGTCCTCGTGCTTTGCTCCTCCCCGTGAGCAACCTGACCCGCGACGAGACCCGCGGCCGCGCCGCCCACCTGAGCCTCCACACCGTCACCGTGGAGCTCGACCTGCGCGCAGCCCGCGACGGCGGCACCCCGACCTTCCCGACGACGACGACCGTGAGCCTGACGAGCACCGCGCCCACGACGTGGCTCGACTTCCTCGGACCCCGCGTCCACGCCGTCGTCGTCGACGGCGAGGAGCAGCCGGTGCGCTTCGATGACGGCCGGGTCCACGTCGAGGGGCTGCGCACGGACGGCGGGGAGTCGACCGTCGTCGTGCGTGGCGAGGGTGCCTACTCGCGCACTGGCGAGGGGCTGCACCGCTTCGTCGACCCGGTGGACGGGCAGACCTACCTCTACACCCAGTACGAGCCCGCCGACGCCCGGCGCGTCTTCGCGAACCTCGAGCAGCCCGACCTCAAGGCGTCCTACACGTTCGTCGTCACCGCGCCGGAGGACTGGCACGTGCTGTCCAACTCCGCGGCGCAGGAGGTGAGCGACGCCGAGGACGGCGGGCGGACGTGGACCTTCGCGCCCACGCCGCCGCTGTCCACCTACATCACCGCCGTCGTCGCCGGGCCCTACCACCGCGAGGAGGGCAACTGGTCGCGCGAGCTGCCCGACGGCACCACCCTCGAGGTGCCGCTCGGCCTGTGGTGCCGCGCCTCCCTCGCGCCCTACCTCGACGCCGCGGAGTTCCTCGAGGTCACCCGCCAGGGCCTGGACCTGTTCCACGACGCCTTCGACTACCCCTACCCGTGGGGCAAGTACGACCAGGTGCTCGTGCCCGAGTACAACCTCGGCGCGATGGAGAACCCGGGCCTGGTGACCTTCACCGAGCACTACCTCTTCCGCTCCCAGGCCACCGAGGCCCAGCGCGAGGGCCGCGCCACGACGATCCTCCACGAGATGGCCCACATGTGGTTCGGCGACCTCGCGACGATGCGCTGGTGGGACGACCTGTGGCTCAAGGAGTCCTTCGCGGACTACATGGGCACCTACGCCACGGCCACCGCCACCCGCTTCTCCACCGCGTGGACGAGCTTCGCCCTGCGCCGCAAGGCCTGGGCCTACCGCCAGGACCAGCTGCCCAGCACCCACCCCGTCGTCGCGGACATCCCCGACCTCGAGGCCGCCAAGCAGAACTTCGACGGCATCACCTACGCCAAGGGCGCCTCGGTGCTCAAGCAGCTCGTCGCGTTCGTCGGGCCCGAGGCGTTCCTCGCCGGTGCCCGCGTCTACTTCCCCCGCCACGCGTTCGGCAGCACGACCCTCCCGGACCTCCTCGCCGCGCTCGAGGAGGCCTCGGGCCGCGACCTGTCGGCGTGGAGCGGGCAGTGGCTGGAGACCACCGGCCCCTCGACGCTCACCGCCGAGGTCGACCTCGCGCAGGGTGAGGACGGCCGGGAGACCGTCGCCCTCCTGCGGGTCCACCAGGAGGACGCGGGCGGGGTGCTGCGCGACCACCGCCTCGTCGTCGGGTGCTACGCCGCGGGCGAGGACGGCGCCCTCGTGCGCACCCACCGGTTCGAGACCGACGTGACCGGCGCCGTCACCGAGGTGGCCGAGGCCGCCGGGATCCCCGCGCCGGACCTCGTCCTCGTCAACGACGACGACCTCACCTACGCCAAGGTGCGCCTCGACCCGCGGAGCAGCGCCACCGCGCTGCGCTCGGCGGGGACCCTCGCCGAGCCGCTGTCCCGCGCCGTCGTGTGGTCGGCGCTGTGGAACGCGACCCGCGACGCGGTCCTGCCCGCCGAGCGCTTCCTCGACGCCGTCGTGAGCCAGCTGCCGGCGGAGGAGGAGATCGGGATCGCGCGCGACCTGCTCGCCCACGCCGCGACCGCCGTCGAGCACTACCTGCCGGTCGAGCAGCGCGCCGGGGCGCGCGGTCTGCTCGCCGAGGAGACCTACGCGCGGCTCACCGAGCGTGAGCCCGGCTCGGGCCTGCAGCTCGTGTGGGCGCGTGCCTTCGCCGACGCCGCCGCCCGCGCGCCGGAGGCGGCCGGCCACGTCCGCGCGGTCCTCGCCGGTGAGGTCGAGGGCCTGCGGCTCGACCCGGACCTGCGCTGGTCGCTGTGGCAGGCGCTGGCCGCTGTCGGCGAGGCGGGGCCGGAGGACCTCGACGGCGAGCTCGCCCTCGAGGACACCGCGACCACCCGCCTGGCCCGTCGCGCCGCGCTCGCGGGGCGCCCGGACGCCGACGTCAAGGCCGGCGCCTGGGCCGAGCTCGGGCTGCCCGCGCCGGGCACCGACGCCGCCCTGGGGGACAGCGACCTGTCCAACGACGAGGTCGACGCCGTCCTCACCGGCCTCACCCAGCCGCTGCACGCCGACCTGCTCGACGGGTACGTCGAGCAGTACTTCGCCCTCCTCCCCGCGATCTGGGAGGGCCGCTCGATCGAGATCGCCGAGCGGCTCGTCCAGGGGCTCTACCCTTCGTGGGCGGCGGAGGAGGACGGCGCGGTGGAGGAGCAGCCGGTGGTGCGCCGGACCCGGCGCTGGCTCGACGAGCACGCCGAGGCGCCCGCAGGGCTCCGCCGCACCGTCCTCGAGCAGCTCGACGACCTCGAGCGCGCACTGCGCGCCCGGGCCGCGGCGGCCTGACCGGCTAGAAGGGCGGCCAGGGGATCGCCGGGTAGCCGGCGGGCGGCAGGGGGAACCGCCCGGCGGCGAGCAGGCGGTCGCAGCGATCGGTGAGGGCGATGACCTCGGCGGGCTCGAGCAGCCCGCCGAGCGCCGCGCCGAGCTCGCCGTCCAGGTCGGTGCGCACCCGCTGGACCCCGGCCACCTCCTCGGCCGTGAGCCCGGCCCCCGCCCACCCCCAGAGCACGGTGCGCAGCTTGTGCTCGGGGTGGAACGTCAGCCCGTGGTCCACGCCGTACCGGTGGCCGCCCTCGACCGCGAGGACGTGCCCGGCCTTGCGGTCGGCGTTGTTGACGACGACGTCGAATACCGCCATCCGCCGCAGGGCGGGGGAGTCCTCGTGGAGGAGGGCGACGGGCCGGTCCTCCTCGTCGACACCCTCCAGGACGCGGCACCATCCCTTCGCCGGGGCCTCCCCGGCGGGGACGAGGAGGACGGCGTCCTGCTCCGGGTCCGGCTCGCACCAGACCTGGGCCATGCCGGTACCGAGCGGCCCCTCGCACAGCCAGGTGCGGGGGACCAGCCCCCACCCCGTCGCCTCCGAGACGAGGTAGGCGGCGACCTCCCGGCGGGCGAGCGTCCCGTCGGGGAAGTCCCACAACGGCCGCTCCCCGGCGACGGGCTTGTAGACGACCGGCTCAGGCCCGAGGCGGCCGAGGAAGGTGGCGTTGGAGGCCGAGAGGATCCGCGCGTCGAGAACGATCTCGGCGCCGCTCACCGCAGCCCGTCGGTGGGCCCGCAGTCGTGGCCCTCGGGGTCCATCGGCTCCCCGCACCGGGGGCATGCCGGGCGCCCGGCGGCGACGACCTCGCGGGTGCGCTCGGCGAAGGCGCGGGCGGTACCGACGGGGATGCGCACGACGAGCGCCTCCTCCACCTCGGGGACGACCGGCTCGAGCGTCTCCGCGTCGACCGTCTGGATCGGGACCGCCTCGATGACGAGCTGGGCGGTGGAGGGGTCCCAGCCCAGGCCCATGACCCCGACGCGGAACTGCTCCGCGACCGGCTGGTCGAGGCCCTCGGTGTCGATGAGCTCCTGCGGTGCCTCGGCCGGGACGCTGAAGCGGTTGCCGTCGGTGGCCATGAGCTCGTCGAGCAGCTCGTCGATCTTCTCGGCGAGCGCGGCCGACTGCTCCTTCTCCAGCGCGACGGACAGGAGCTGGCTGCCGGTGCGTGCCTGGAGGTAGAAGGTGCGCGCCCCGGGCTGCCCGACCGTCCCGATCACGAGCCGGTCGGGCCAGTCGAAGGTGTGGACGGTGACGGGCACGTTCCCCATGCTACGAGGCGGGCGGCGAACCCGCCGGTCCGGCCCCGCCCCCGACCTGGGCCCCCTCGTGCCGGGCGGCGAGCCACGAGAGGTCGCCGTCGTCGGTGTTGACGGCGAGCACCTGCGGCGCGGCGGGGGCGTAGCGCACGACCGAGAGCGACGCGGGGTGGACGTGGAGGCGCTGGAAGAGGTCGAGGTGCAGGCCGAGGGCGTCGGCGAGGACCGCCTTGAGCAGGTCTCCGTGACTCACCGCGGCCCACACCGCGCCGGGCCCGTGCTCGGCCTCGACCTCCGCGTCGATCCGGCGGACCGCGCCGACCGCCCGCGCGTGCATCTCCACGAGCGACTCCCCGCCGGGGAATACGGCGGCCGAGGGCTGGCGCTGGACGACCTGCCACAGGTCCTCGCGGGCGAGGTCGGCCAGGGCCCGGCCCTGCCAGCGGCCGTAGTCGCACTCGGTGAGCGCGTCCTCCACCCGGGTCGGCGGGCTCCCGGCCTGGCGGTCGAGCACCGCCTGCGCCGTCTCCCGACACCGTTCGAGCGGGCTGGTGACGACGAGGGCGAGCGGCACGCCGGCGAGACGTGCGCCGGCGTGCCGAGCCTGCTCCCGCCCCGTCCCGTCGAGGACGACGCCCGGCGTGCGGCCCGCGAGCACCCCCGCGGTGTTCGCGGTGCTGCGGGCGTGCCTCACGAGGATGACGGTGGCCATGGGAGGCGATCCTAGGTCCCGGGGCCGGGCGCCGCCGGGCGGGTCCCCCTCAGAGCACCGCCTGGAGGAAGTCGCGGGTGCGCTGCTCGCTGGGGTGGGTGAACAGCTCGCCGGGCGCGCCGTCCTCGATGATGTGGCCCGCGCGCCGGACGGCGTCCACGAGAGGCGATCGTGGCGGGCGGAGGTCGCCGTCGACCTCCGCCCGCACCGCAGCGGAACACCCGTCGCGGATCGTTACCGCACCGCGACACGCTTGACCGCTGCTTTGCGGTCGAGGGAACCTTGTTTGACTAGTCCTGCAGTGCGGGGATGACCTCCTGCTCGAAGAGCTCCATCCCGCTCGTGTCGTAGGCCGCCTCCGGGAAGTAGAGGATCGCGTAGGTCATCCCGAGGTCGCGCAGCGCGGAGAGGTTCTCCACGATCTGCTCGGGCGTGCCGCACGCCGGCATCCCCCGGATGGCGCCGAGCTCGCGCTCGACCTTGTCCTCCGGCACCCCGGCGGAGCGCAGCCGGTCGGCGAGCTGGTCCAGGCGGTCCTGCACCTCGGCCTCGTCGCGCCCGATGGCGACGTTGTAGTTGGAGGAGCGGGTGATGCGCTCGACGTCGGTGCCGACCTCGCGGCAGTGCTCGGCGAGGATCGCCGACTTGTGGGCGAAGCCCTCCGGGGTGCCGTCGAAGTTCGTGTAGTCGGCGTACTGCGCGGCGATGCGCAGGGTGACCTTCTCGCCGCCGCCGGCGATCCACAGCGGCACGCCACCCTCCTGGAGGGGGAGGGGGCGGCAGATGGCACCGTCGACCTGGTAGTGCTCGCCGCTGAAGGTGGCCACGCCCTCGCGCCACGCCTGGCGCATGATCTGGACGCCCTCACGGAGCATCGCCAGACGCTCGCCCGCCCGCGGGAAGCCGTAGCCGTAGGCGCGCCACTCGTGCTCGTACCAGCCGGCGCCGATCCCCATCTCCAGGCGGCCGCCGCTCACGTGGTCGATCGTGGCTGCCGCCTTGGCGAGGTACATCGGCGGGCGGTAGGCCATGCACGTGCACATCTGGCCCAGGCGCACCCGGTCCGTGCTCGCGGCGAGGGCAGCCATGAGGGACCACGCCTCGTGGGTCGCCTCCTCGCTCGGGACCGGGGTCGTGTGGAAGTGGTCGTACACCCACACCGACTCCCACGGCCCGGCATCGGCCCGGCGGGCCAGGTCTCGCATGAGCGGCCACTGCCGCACGTCCTCGATGCCGACGAGGTCGAAGCGCCAGCCTTGCGGGATGAAGAGTCCGAATCGCATGGCCAGAGAGTACGGGCAGGTCACGGCACGGTCACGCCTGGCGCGCCCGCCTCCGCGAGTCGCTCCCACCTGCGTACCCTGGACCCCGTGGACACCGGGGAGGAGACGGCGCGCGCGGCCGCCGACGAGCGCGTCTGGACCGTCCCCAACGCCATCAGCTTCCTGCGCCTGGCACTCATCCCGGTCTTCGCCTGGCTGATCGTCGGTGAGCACGACGTCGCCGCGCTCATCGTCCTCGCCGTCGCCGGCGCCTCCGACTGGGTCGACGGGTTCATCGCCCGGCGCTTCGACCAGGCGAGCCGCCTCGGGCGCATGCTCGACCCGGCGGCCGACCGGCTCTACATCTTCGTCACGCTGATCGGCCTCGCCTACCGCGAGATCGTCCCGTGGTGGCTCGTCGTCGTCATCGTCGCCCGCGAGCTCGTGCTCGCCGGGACGATGCCCGTGCTCGTCCGCCATGGCTACGGGCCGCTGCCGGTGCACATGGCCGGCAAGTCCGGGACGTTCTGCCTCATGTACGCCTTCCCGCTGCTGCTCCTGGCCTCCGTGCCGGGCGTGGTGGGGGAGGTCGCGTGGACCGTCGGCTGGGCCAGCGCCCTGTGGGGCGTGGGCCTGTACTGGTTCGCCTGCCTGCTCTACCTGGAGCAGGTCGCGTGGATCGTGCGCCGCGACCGTGCGGGGTCGGGCGCAGCCGCACCAGGTGCCGGATGACCGGGGGGCGGCTGCGGCTGGACGAGTCGATGACGCTCCTGACGGAGGTCATCGAACGGCCCCTGGACCCCGGCTACGCCGAGGCTGCCCGGCGGCGGGCCGATGGCACCGCTCCGGCGATGCCCTGGTGGCGCAAGCTCGTCGTCGCCGTCCTCGCGGCGGTCCTGGGCCTGGGCGGGGTGTGGGCCGCGCGCGAGCTGCGCGCCCCCAGCGCCACGGCCAGTGAGGCACGAGCGGTCCTCCTGTCCCAGATCGAGGAGGGGGTCGCGGATGCCGACGCCCTGCGCCAGGAGAACGCCGCCCTCGCGGCCGCCATCGACACCCTCCAGGAGGAGTCGCTGCGCGTCAGTGACCCCGAGTTCCTCGACGAGGTCCGCGCTCTCGCGCTGAGCGCCGGTGGGGTGAGCGTCCAGGGCCCCGGCCTGCGGATCACCCTGGACGACTCGCGTGACGCCCAGGCCGGGACACCGGGCTCCGAGATGGGCCGGGTGCAGGACCTCGACCTGCAGATCCTCGCCAACGCGCTGTGGGCGTCGGGGGCCGAGGCCGTCGCCATCAACGGCCACCGCCTCTCCAGCGTGAGCGCCATCCGCTCCGCCGGCCTGGCGATCCTCGTCGACCTCGCGCCGCTGGCCCGGCCCTACGTCGTCGAGGCGGTCGGCGACCCCGACGCCATGCGTGCCCAGCTCGCCCGCAGCAGCGCCGGCGCCCACCTCGCCACGCTGCGCGACTCCGTGGGCATCCCGGTGTCGTTCGAGGAGGCCGACGAGCTCGTGCTCCCCGGCACCACCGAGCGCAGCCTGGAGCACGCCGAACCGCTCGCCACGCCGGAGGCGGGGGACCGATGACCGGACAGGACCGGCCGCCGCGGGCGGCAGGGGAGGAGCACTGACATGTTCGCCGTCATCGGACTCGTCGTCGGCGTCGTCGCCGGCATCCTCATCGAACCCACCGTGCCGACCGGGCTGCAGCCCTACCTCCCGATCGCCGTCGTCGCGGCGCTCGACGCCCTCTTCGGCGGTCTGCGGGCCTACCTCGACGGGGTGTTCGACGACCGCGTCTTCGTCGTCTCCTTCGTCTTCAACGTCCTCATCGCCGCGCTGCTCGTCTTCCTCGGTGACCAGCTCGGGGTGGGGGCGCAGATGACGACGGCGGTCGTCGTCGTCCTCGGCATCCGGATCTTCTCCAACGCGGCCTCGATCCGCCGGCACGTGTTCAAGGCGTGAGGAAGGTGCGCGTGCAGGACGAGCGACCCACCGGGGAGGGCACCGCCGCCCGCGCCCGCCTGCGCCAGCTCGTGCTGCGCCGGCAGCCCACGTGGGTCCACGTGCTCATCGTCCTGCTCTGCGCGGCGGTCGGCTTCGCCCTCGCCGTCCAGGTGCGCCAGGCCCAGGAGGACACCTACGCGACGATGCGCCAGGACGACCTCGTGCGGCTCATCGACGAGCTCGGGGCTCGTAACCGCGAGCTCACCGAGGAGGGCGTGGCGCTGCGCCGCGAGCTCGACGACCTCGAGTCCGGGACGAGCTCGCTGGAGGCTGCGCGGGAGGCGGCCGAGCAGCAGGCCCGCGTCCAGGGCATCCTCGCCGGGGTCCTGCCGGTCACCGGGCCGGGCATCGAGCTCCGCGTCGAGGACCCGAACGCCGAGGTCACGGCCCCGACGTTCGTCACCGTGCTGGAGGAGCTGCGCAACGCCGGCGCGGAGGCGATCGAGCTCAACGGCCAGCGGATCACCGCCTCGAGCTGGCTGGGCACCCGCACCGGCGGGCTGGTCGTCAGCGGCGTGGAGATCGAGCCGCCGTACGTGTGGCGAGCCATCGGCGACCCGCAGACGCTCGCCGTCGCCCTGGACATCCCCGGGGGCGCGCTCGCCTCGATCCGCACCGCGGGCGCGACGGTCGAGGTCGAGCAGGAGGAGCGCGTCGAGATCACCTCCGTGCGCGAGCTCCAGCAGCCCGAGTGGGCCACGCCGAGCCCCGCGGACGAGGGCTGAGGACGAACTGCGTGTCACACGGGCCTCATCGGGAACTATGGTGGTGGCATGAGGCCGGGGTGACACCCGGTGGGTCGTTGAGGGGAGCACACGTAATGGGTACCGAACCCGAGCCGCAGGACATGTCGCGCACGACCGCCCGGTTCGGCGCCATCGGAGCGACGGACGAGACCCTCGCGCGCACGGACGTCCCGCCGCCGGACCTCGCGGCCGTCGAGGGCCTGCCCCCCGGCCACGCGCTGCTCATCGTCCAGCGCGGGCCGACAGCGGGTGCACGGTTCCTGCTCGACACCGACCGGACGATCGCCGGACGCCACCCGAGCGCCGACATCTTCCTCGACGACGTCACGGTCTCCCGCCGTCACGCGGAGTTCGTCGCGCACGAGGGTGGCTACGTCGTCCGTGACGTCGGCTCCCTCAACGGGACGTACGTCAACCGGGAGCGGATCGACTCCGCCGTCCTCCACGCGGGCGACGAGGTGCAGATCGGCAAGTACCGCCTCACCTACCACCCGAGCCCGAACCGCGGCGACGCCACGGCCCAGTGAGCGCGACCGCACGCCGCGCCACCGGCCCCGAGCCCGCGGAGCAGAACCGTCCCGAGGAGGCGCCGAGCACCTGGCCGCCCGGCGCCTCCACCGAGCCCACGATGAGCATCGGCGCGGTGCTCGCCGTGCTGCAGCCGGAGTTCCCGGCGGTCCGCATCTCCAAGCTGCGCTTCCTCGAGGAGCAGGGCCTGGTGAGCCCGCGCCGCAGCGGCTCGGGCTACCGGATGTACAGCCAGGCCGACGTCGAACGGCTGCGCTACGCCCTCACCGCCCAGCGCGACTCGTTCCTGCCCCTGCGGGTGATCCGCGACCAGCTCGAGGACCTCGACGCCGGACGTCCGGTCGCCGACGCGCCGGGCACCCGGGTCGTCACGCGTGACGGCGAGCTCGTCCGCCCCCGGCCCTCGGCCCGGGTACGGCCCGAGGAGATCGCCGACCTCACCGGCGTCAGCCTCGCTGAGATCGAGGAGATCGCCGCCGCTGGGCTCATCGTCGCCGACCCGCGCGGTCGGTTCCCCGGCCGCGCCGTCGACGTCGTGCAGCACGCGGCGACGCTCGCCCGGCAGGGGATCAGCCCGCGGCACCTGCGCACCGTCCGGACGGCGGCCGAGCGCCACGCCGACACGATCGAGCAGGTCGTCGCGCCCGTGCGCGCGCAGCGCTCGGGCGCCGGACGGGAGCGGGCGGCGGCTCGTGCGCTGGAGCTCGCGGAGGTCTACGGGCGGCTGCACGCCGACCTCCTGCGTGCGGCGGTGGACGACCTCGCCTGAGGGCGCGTCCGGTGGCCGACCATCCGCAGGCACGCCCGTGACGATGGTCGTACCGTTGCGGGTATGCGAGAGATGGACGTGCTCGGCGTCCGGGTGAGCATCCCGGAGAACGAGGTCGTCGTCGTCCTCGCTGCGAAAGGTGCCGGCAGGGTCGTGCTCCCCATCGTCATCGGGCCGCGGGAGGGCGCTTCGATCGCGACCGCGCAGGCCGGGATCGTCCCCGAGCGCCCCCAGACGCACGACCTGTTCATCGCGCTGCTTGAGGCCACCGGGGTGAGCCTCGAGCGCGTCCAGGTGACCAAGCTGGAGCACGGCACGTTCCACGCCGAGCTCCACCTGTCCACCGGGCACCGGGTGGACTCGCGGCCCTCGGACGCCATCGCGCTCGCGCTGCGCGCCCAGTGTCCGGTGCTGTGCGCCGAGGACGTGCTCACGACGGCAGGCGTCATCATGGACGCGGAGGACGAGGCCGACGTCGTCGCGAACTTCCAGGCGTTCCTCGAGGACGTCGAACCGGAGGACTTCGAGGCGTGAGGGGAGGGGCAACCGGTTGCCGCGAGGGCCGACCTCGAGGTGAAGTAGAGGTTGAGACACGCGGCACGAAACACGCCGAGCGACGCGCCCGGGCGTGTCGTTGACTGGGCTGCCCCCGGGTCCTAGCGTGGGGGACATCAGGGCCGGAGCACACACCTCGTGCACGGCGTGAACGAACGGGAGTGCACGTGAGCGGCAGCGACGCGACAGCAGCCGGTGCAGCGGTCCCTCAGCGGGCGCAGGGAATGCTCTTCGGAGACGCCCTCCCGGACCTGGACACCGAGACCGGCTACCGCGGCCCCACGGCCTGCCGGGCAGCGGGTATCACCTACCGGCAGCTCGACTACTGGGCCCGCACCGGGCTGGTCGAGCCGAGCATCCGCAACGCCAGCGGCTCGGGCTCCCAGCGGCTCTACAGCTTCCGCGACATCCTCGTGCTCAAGGTCGTCAAGCGACTGCTCGACACCGGGGTGTCCCTCCAGCAGATCCGCACCGCGGTCCACCACCTGCACGAGCGCGGCGTCGATGACCTCGCCGGCATCACGCTCATGAGCGACGGCGCCAGCGTCTACGAGTGCACGAGCGCCGACGAGGTCATCGACCTCGTCCAGGGCGGTCAGGGCGTCTTCGGCATTGCGGTCGGCCGCGTGTGGCGTGAGGTCGAGGGCTCGCTCGCCGAGCTGCCCACCGAGCGGGCCGAGCGTGGGACCCCCGTGGAGGACGAGCTCTCCCGCAGGCGGCGCGCCCGCGACGCGGGCTGACGACATCGGGACCTGGGCCATCGGCCCAGGTCCCTCTCGTTTTCCCGCCTTCCCGGCAGCCGCATGGGGAAGGGGACATTTCCCCATGGAAACTCTTGTACATCTGTCGGTTTGAGGGCGTTACAACTCCTACTATTCGACCATGACTAATCCGATCGCCGGTTGGTACCCCGACCCCTCAGGGGACACGAGCAAGCTGCGGTACTGGGACGGCACGTCCTGGACCGCCCACTACGCGCCCGCCCAGGCGGCAAGCCCCGCCGCGGGTGAGCAGTCGACTGCGCCCGGCACACCGGAGAGCGGCCAGCCCGCCGCCGGGCCGAGCGACACCCCCACGACCCAGCTGCCGGCCCAGTCGGACACGCCCACCGCCGCCTACCCCGCGGCACAGAGCTTCGGCCAGCCCTCCCAGCAGGGCTACCCGCAGCCGGGTCAGCCCGGCTACGGCCAGCCCGGTCAGCAGGGTTACGGGCAGCCTGGTCAGGCGGGTTACGGCCAGGGTGGCTACGCCCAGCAGGCCGCTCCCGGCCAGGACGCCTACGCCCAGTACCCCGGGAGCCAGCAGCCCTACGGGCAGCCTTACGGAGGACCGCCGCAGGACGGCTACGGCCAGCAGCCCGGTGAGTCCGACGGTGGCTCCGGCAAGGGCCTGGTCATCGGCATCGTCGTCGCCGCGCTCGTCCTCATCGCTGCCGCGGTGACCGCCGTCGTCCTGCTCCTCAGCGGTGACGACGAGCCCGAGCCCCGGCCCGTCACGTCTCCCACGGCGGTGGAGCCCACCGAGGAGCCCTCCGTGGCCCCCACCGAGGAGCCCACCGAGGAGGACACGTCCGAGCCCGAGCCGACGGGGTCCGCGAGCGGCGGGGCCATCGAGCTGGGCACGCCCGCCGAGGGCTCGTTCGACGCGGGCGGCACCTGGACCGCCACGCTGACCCTCACCGAGGCAACGCCGGTGGTGGTCGACGCCGCCTCCGCATCCGGTGACCTCCAGCTCAGCCTCACCGGCGGTGACGTCACGCTCGAGAACGACGACCGCGGCCAGTTCTTCAAGTACCGCGAGGCCAGCATCCTCGACCCCGCCATCGGCGCCTACCTCGAGCCGGGGGAGTACGAGGTCGCGGTCTCCGGGTTCGGGGCCTCGACCGCCGCCGACTTCACCCTCACCGCGGTGGCCGCCGTGCCCCTCACCCCCGGTGAGACGGTGTCCGTGGACACCGACGGCGAGCCGTGGGTCGGGTACCTCGATCTCACCGACGCCGCGCTGGTGACGGTCGACGTCGCCTCGAGCGAGGGTGACGCCGTCCTGGGCCTGTTCGACTCCGCCGGTGAGACGCAGGGGATCGACGACAGCACCGACGGCTCGGGGCAGATGACCGACCCGTACTTCCAGGCCGAGCTGCCGGCCGGTCCCACGTTCATCTCCCTCCACGAGTACTTCAGCGACCCGCTGGTCGCGGAGCTGACCGTCACCGTCGAGTGACACCTCCGACGCCCCCGGGAGCACGCCTCCCGGGGGCGTCGTCGTACGCCGGAGGGCTCATGAGGTGGGAGTGGCCCTCGAGCCCCACACGGTCGCGAGGGCCTGCCAGTCCTCGTCGGTCATGAGCGAGAGCGGGCTGACGTTGACGGACGTGATCCCGTTGGTGGCGGCGAGCCCGACGGCCTCCTGCAGCGTCTCGGCCGGGATGGACTCCTCGGACCCCCCGTCCTCCGCGCTGGCCCGGCCGGACCACAGCCCGACCGAGACGGTGAACCGGGACATGTCGAAGCCTGCGTCCTCGAGTGCCGCGGTCACCTCCTCGATCTCGGCGGGCGGGCGCTGGGCGTAGAGGTAGGCCCACAGGACCAGGCGGTCCGCGGCCTCGAGGAGGACGGTGTAGTCCTGACCGCTCGAGGGGTCGCCGAGGGCCGGGTCGGTCCAGTTGACCCGGACGTCGACGGCCAGCGCGATGTGTGCGCCCGCCCCGTCGCGCACGTCGTCGAGGGCGGCGCGCATCCGGGCGAGCAGGTCGGCGATCACCTGGGAGGTCCACGCTCCCAGCGCGGGGTCGCTCTCGGCGATCGTGCCGTCCGCGTCACGGGGCCAGTCCACGGCACCGGTCATCTCCTGGAACAGCGCGAGGTCCTCCTCCCCGAAGTGGAAGCCGCTGAGGAAGAGCTCGGTCACCGCGATCTGACTGGGGTCGTAGCGCTCGCCGAGCGCGGCGACGTACTGCACGAGACGCTCGCCCACCTCACCCCGGGCGAGCTGGTGGGCCGAGGGCAGGTACTGCGACCGGACGCCCTCTGCGGACGTCCCGGCGAGGGAGGGGTTCTCGGCGATCCAGGCAGGGACGTACGCGTCGACGATGAGCCCGACCGGCCGCGCACTGCCGTCGGCACTCTCCCGCAGGGCGCGGGAGGCGCGGGCGAGGTGGTCGGCGCCGGACTCGGCCGCCGCGTCGGGGTGGGCGGGCCAGTCGAACGCGGTGAACTCCACCCGGCCGGCGTTGAGGTCCACCGCCGTCACGCCGGCCTCGTCGAGGCGGGCGTCGATCGCCGCCCAGTCTGTGCCGGGGTCGATGACGATGCCGAAGTCGACGCTGACCGAGCGCAGCTCCTCGGGCAGGTCCTCAACCGCCAGGTCGGGCGGGACGTCACGCCACGGCGCGGCGATGACCACGGCGACGACGAGTACGGCGACGACGGTGAGCAGGATCATGACGGCCCAGGGTCCTGGTCGTCGACGAGGCCGTCCACGCTCACTGTCCCGGTCCGCTCCAGCTTGTTCCATCTGTTCTCCGCGTTGCTGAGCTCGAGCCGCGCGGCGTCGAGGATGACGAAGGTCATGAGGGTCGAGTACAGCGGCCAGAGGACGATCGTCCAGGCGTGTCGCAGGTCGCGGGGCGCCCGGTCGACGAGCACGGCGGCGAGGAGGAGGACGACCGACATGCCGAGGCCGACGAACAGGATCCAGGCGACCAGCGACTCGGGCAGCCACCGCGTGCCCTGGACGACGACGAGCACGACCAGGGCGATGGCGCCGAGCACCTGGAGGAAGGGTGCGATGACCTGCGAGACGGTGTTGAAGAGCAGGTAGACGCCGAAGGCGCCGTACCGGGGGTTGCCGACCATGCGGCGGTGCAGCGCGGTCACCTGGAGCAGCCCTCGTGCCCAGCGCACGCGCTGGCGCCACAGGCCGCGCAGGGTCGAGGGGGACTCGGCGTAGACGACGGCGTCCGGGGCGAAGGCGACCTGGTAGCCGCTGCGGTGGACCCGCCACGTGAGCTCGAGGTCCTCACCGAGGGTCGAGGTGTCCACCGGCCCGGTCTGCTCGAGGACGTCGCGCCGGAAGGCGCCGATGTTGCCCGAGACGATGGGCAGGCAGCCGAGGGTGTCGAGGGCGCGGCGCATGAGCCCGGTGCCGACGTGGCTGATGAGCGCCAGGAGGCGGGTGAGGATGCGGTCGGTGTTGACCGGTCGGTCGTTGCCGCACACGGCGCCGACCTTCTCGTCGCGGAACCCGCGCAGCAGGCGGGTGACGGTGTCCGGGCGAAAGATGCCGTCGGCGTCGGCGAGCAGGAGGACCTCGCCGTGGGAGGCGGCGATGCCCGTGTTGAGGGCACTTCCCTTGCCCCCGTTGACCTGGCGGATCGCCTGCACCCGGGGGTCGGCGGCGGCGAAGTGCCGCATCCAGTCGTAGGTGTCGTCCGCTGAGCCGTCGTCGACGCACACGATCTCGAGCCGCGCGTGGTCGCTGCGCAGGAGCGACTGGATGCAGTTGCCGATCACCCTGCCCTCCTCGAACGCCGGGATGATGACGCTCACGAGAGGTGGCTCGATGAACAGCGGGCCGCAGCCGGCCGGGCCGAGGCCCTTGCTGCGGCCACGGAGCTCGAAGACGATCGCCCAGGGGAGGATGGCGAGCCGGACGATCCCGACGGCCAGCAGCGACACGCCGATCACCAGGACGAGCGCGATGGCGACGCCGGTCACCGCTCAGCCCGGCCAGTCGCCGAGGAGCGCCTCGAAGATCTCCGGGGCCTCGGCGGAGACAGCGCCGAAGCGGGCGTTGACCTCGAGGACGACGGGGGTGCCGTCGTCCAGGCGGCGCACGTCCATGTCGAGCGGGCCGACGAGCCCGAGGGCCCGGGCGCAGCGCGTGGCGAGGTCGGCGACGTCCTGGGCCCCGCCGTCGGACACGCGTCGCACGGCGGTGGCGTTGCCGACGAGCCCGTCCTCGAGCTCGGTCTTCTCGAGGACGACGACGACGCTCTCACCGGTGACGGGGGAGCGGTAGACCTGCGGGCTGTACTCGCGGCCCGGCGCGAACGCCTGCACCACCCACGAGCCGTCGAAGTCGGACCAGTGCTGTGCGTCCGCGTCCTGCACGACGTGCACGCCCCGCCCGCCACGTGACACGCGGGGCTTGACGACGACGGGCCCGTCGAAGTGGCGCAGGACGGTCGCGGTGGAGGCGAAGGCGTCCGCGGGGGCGTGGCGGGGGACGGCGACGTCCTGGCGGGCGAGGGCCCACATGGTGAGGAGCTTGTCACCGGCGACGGCCGCCGGTCCGGGCGGGGAGACGACGACCCTGCCGGTGAGGCCCGCCGCCTCGGCCAGGACGGCGAGGCGGGGGAGCTCCTCGGAGACCGTCGGGACGACCAGGTCGGGCTCGACGCGGGCGAGGAGCTCGAGCATGAGCCGGTCGTAGGAGGGGTCGGTGGCCCACGGTGCGGACTCGACCGCGGCGAAGCCGGGCACGGAGGCCGGCACGGCGTCCACGCCCACGACGCCGAGCGGGTCGTCGGGGCCGCGCGCGAGCAGCTGTCTGCCCAGTGCGCGGCCCGCCGGCCCGGCCGCACCGGTGACGAGCAGCGTGCGCGTGTCCTGTCTCACAGCCTCCATGGGCAAAATCGTAGGCGGGCCCCGGGGCGGTCGCCCGGTAGGGAGGGGCCCAGGCACCGGGGGAGAGGGGCGACCTTCCCGGCGCCCGGGGCTTCCTTCCGCCGTGGAACCGCTACCGGCGTACGGCGGGCGGGTGGAGAATCGGGCCACGCCCACACGCGGGGGAGGACCTGTGCCTGAGACGTGGATGCAGGTGGCCGTCATCCTCGCTGCCGTCATGCCCGGGTTCGTCTACCAGGTGAGCAGGCGCAAGGTGGCGGGTCCCGGCCCCGACGAGCGGGAGTTCGCGGTCCGGGTGCTGCGAGCAGTCGCGGCGAGCGCGGTCTTCGCCGGCGTCTACGCCGCCGCGTTCGGCCCGACGGTGGTGAGGTACGTCCGCGAGCCGGCCTCCACCTTCGAGGACATCCGGCTGGTGGCCCTCGCGTTCCTGCTCCTGGTCGTGCTCGTGCCATGGGCAGCGGCGCGAGCGGCCGTCTACCTCAGGACGTCGCGATGGTTCGCCGAGCTCAGCGCCACGCTGACGTCGCGGCTGAGGCTGAGGAGGTCCTGGAACCCGACGCCCAGTGCCTGGGACTACGCCTTCGCCACCGTCCGGCCCGGCTGGGTCCGCGTCCGCCTGTCCGACGGCTCCTGGGCAGGGGGCTGGTTCGGGTACGACTCCTTCGCGACGTCGTTCCCCGAGCCGCAGGAGCTCTACCTGGAGGTCGGCTACGTCATGTCGGAGGAGGGGACCTTCACCGCGGAGGTCTCGGCGCCGGAGGGGGTGATCATCCGCTGCCAGGACGCCCTCGTGGTGGACTTCATCCCGCCAGAGAACTGATACTGGGGCGGTCGAGGAGGCGTGATGCGTACCAAGGGGAGCACCAGGGGCGACAAGGGAGAGAGCGTCAGGGGAGTGGCGCCCGTCCGGACGAAGTGGGTCGCGCCCAGCGCCGGTGGGTACTCGGCCCGGTCGGCCCCGGGTGAAGCAGTCGAGCGCCCCTCGACGCCCCCGAGCAACGGGGCCTCGGTCTCCCGTCCGCGCCGGTCGCAGGCGGCCGGACAGTGACCCGCGAGGAGGGCCCGCCGCCGCGGGAGCCGGGGTGGCAGGTGCCGGACGCCGGCTCGCTCACCGAGGGATGGGTCGTCGAGCCGCGCGACGAGGGTCCGAAGCGTCCGCTGCCCACCCCGCCGAAGACACCGGCAACACCGAAGAGGAACACGAAGAAGTAGCGCCGGACGACGGCGCCGGGCGAGGCCCGTCACCACCGACAGGAAGAGATCTGTGGCCACCTACGACCTGATGTTCAGCGCGTTCCTCCTCATGCCGGTCATCGGCGGCGTCGTGACGGGCGGGGCGGTGCTCGTCGCCCGCCTCGTCCGAAACGTCCGGGCTGACCGGGTCGGAGCCGGGGGAGGGGCGATCAGAGCTCGTGGGACGATCGGCGTGTGACCGACCAGGATCGCTCGTCCGACACCAGTCCGCCGCCCACGGGCCCGACGCCGGCGGCCGCGCTCGACACCGAGGCGGCGGAGCGCATGTGGGCGGAGTACGCAGGCGCCCACCCGGAGGTGGTGAGCGCCGGGTCGGAGCACACGGTCGACCGGTTCGGGGACTCGGCCGAGCTGTCCGACGAGCTGTTGGCGATCGTCCTGAACGGCACGAAGCGGGCCACCGCCGACCTAGTCGCCGAGTTCGCCGCACGCGGTGAGGCGCTGCCGCGAGTCGGCTCGCACTGGGTCGCCTGCGACGGGGCCGGAGCTCCTCGAGCGGTGCTGCGCAGCACCGAGCTGCGCCTGGGAACGATCGGTGACGTCGACGAGGACTTCGCCCGCGACGAGGGCGAGGGCGACCGGACGCTGCAGTCGTGGCTGCGGGAGCACCGGCGTTACTGGGAACGCACCTGCGCCGCACGCGGCGACGTGTTCATCGACCAGCACGAGATCGTCTTCGAGCGCTTCCGTGTCGTGTGGCCGCCGGAGATCGCGGACTGACGTCCCGTCAGCTCATGCCCTGGTGAGGGAGTGGCGCATCGGCCAGGCATCCTGGCCGGCTGCAGCGTTTTGACATAATGTACATTATCGGCGTTACGCCAACGAATGCCGATCGGCCTCCGACCGGGCGATGTCCAGGACGACTGCCGTGAGGCGCGACGCTCGGACCGGCGTGCCCAAAGCTCGTCAGTCGTCGAACCGACGGCCCAGCACCTTGACGTCGGACGCCTCGTACCCCAGGGCCTCGTAGAACCCGATGACGCCGGCGTTCTGTGCGCGGACCATCAGCTGGATCTTCGGTATGTGCCGCTCGCGTACCCACTGCTCACAGGCCCGCATGAGCATCCGGGCATACCCCTTGCCCTGGAGGTCCGGAGTGACGGCCACGTAGTAGACCCATCCTCGATGACCGTCGTGGCCGACCATGGCGGTAGCGACCAAGGTCCCGGTGGGCTCATAACCGCCCAGGACCGTCGAGTCGGGACCCTGCATGGCCCTGGTCAGGTCAGCACGGGCGTCGTTCCACGGCCGGGTCAAGCTGACGGCTTCCCACAGTGCGACTGCCGAGTCGTAGTCGGCGGGCTCGAGGGGTCGGATCTGCACCCGTCTCACTGTAGGAGGAGGCCTGCCGAGTCCGCGCGCACTTCACGCGGGGCTCCACTGTGCCCCCCGCGCCGGGACCGTGCGGCCGCCAGAGCGAGCGCACGGTGGACGGCACGGGGGCGCACAGTCGCGGTGAGGCGCCGTGTCAGCGCCTCGTCATCGTGAGGTGGGTGACGCCGCTCGCGGTCGAGACCGCCTCGACGTCGTAGTCCCGCTCGATGGCCTCGAGCCCGTCCCACAGCCGGCTGCCGCGGCCGAGCACGATCGGGACGACGACCACGTGGATGTCGTCGACGAGGCCGGCCGCGATGAAGTCGCGTGCGACGCTCGCACCACCACCGATCCGCACGTCCAGGCCGCCGGCGGCCTCGCGGGCGACCTCCAGCGCCTGTGCCGGGCCGGCGTCGAGGAAGTGGAACGTCGTGCCGCCGGCCATCTCCAGCGGCGGCCACGGCCGGTGCGTGAGCACGAAGGTCGGCGTGTGGAACGGCGGCGTCTCACCCCACCAGCCGCGCCACTCGGGATCGTCCTGCCAGCCGGGCGGGCCGAACTTGTTCGCGCCCATGATCTCGGCGCCGATCCCCTCCTCGTGCCGGCGCGCCATGGCGTCGTCGACGCCCTCGCTGCCGGACTCGGCGCCGATGAGCGAGGCGCCGAAGCCGGTGGCGAACATCCACTCGTGGAGCCGCTCGCCGGCGTGGCCCATGGGCGTCTCCAGGCTCTGGCCCTCCCCCGCGCCGAAGCCGTCGAGCGAGATGGACAGGTTGTGGATCCTCGTGCGTGACATGCGCATTCCTCCGTCTAGGGTCTTGCGGTGCTGACCGGCGCCGCGGCCAGGAGTCATCTGCCTCAGGCCGCGCGTGCGAACCAGTCGAGAGCGAGCTCGGCCACCTCGGCGGGCGCGTCGTCGGTGATGAAGTGCGCGGCGTCGTCCACGTAGGTGATCTCGAGGTGGTCGGCGCACGTGCCGGCGTCGCGGCAGATGGTGGCGACGAGCCCTTCCTCGAAGCCGTAGTCGCGCCGGCCGAACACGACGAGCGTCGGCACGGTGAGGCGACGGCGCCGGTAGGTCCCGCCCACCATCCGTGCCGCTTCGGGCAGGACCATGCGTCGGGTGAGCGGCCGGACCGCGGCGTCGACCTCCGGCCGTGCCATCGGCGCGAGGTGCGCCGCGAGAACCTCGGCCGGGACAGGATGCGCGGCGTACCTCTCGGAGAACGTCCGGTCCATCGGCGCGCCGCGCCGGTGCCACACGAAGCGCGGGAGGTGTGAGAAGGCCCGGTACAGCTGCGGAGCGAAGCGCATGAACCCGGGCGGCACGCTGAGCTGTACCGCCGTCCTGACCCGTTCCGGGTGCTCGTAGCTCAGCTGCATGGCGGTGACGACGCCCATGTCGTGCGAGACGAGGTCCACGCGGTCGAGGTCGAGTGCGTCGAGCAGCGCGAGCAGATCCTCCATGCGCGTCTCGCGGTCGACGCGCGGGTCGCGTGCCGACGTCCAGCCGGCGCCCCGGAGGTCCGGGCACAGCGCCCGGTAGCCGTGTGCCGCAAGCGCCGGTGCGACATCGCGCCACTGCCACCAGTGCTGCGGGCTGCCGTGCAGGAGGAGGACCGGGCGCCCCTCCCCCACGGCGGCGAGATGCGTCCGCAGGCCCGGCGTCTCCACGACGAGGTGCTCGAACCCCTCGGCCTCCGGCAGGGGCGGTGACCATGCGCCCGCGGGTCCGGCGCTCGGCAGCGTGTCCATGGCAACCTTCTTCGCTCGTTGGACTACTATGAACATAGTAGAACCGTCGTCGGGAGGTTGTCCATGGCCGGGACGCGCGAGCGTGCGCTCGAGGCAGCCGTCGCACTGCTCGGGACGCAAGGGGTGCGCGCGCTCACCCACGCCCGGGTCGACGAGCGGGCCGACCTGCCGCCGGGGTCGACGTCGAACTGGTTCCGCACCCGGCGGGCGCTCCTCGGCGGCGTCGTCGACTGGATCGCCGAGCAGGAACGGGCGGACATCGACCCGTCCGGACTCCCCCACGTGAGCAGCGCGCAGGACCTCGCTGCCGGGCTCTGTGCGATGGTCGAGCTGCAGACCACGCGGTACGCCGCCCGCACCCGGGCGCGCTACGCGCTGTTCCTCGAGCTCACCACCGACCCCGAGCTCACCGAGCCGCTGGTCCGCCAGCGCCGAGAGTTCGAGCGGTGGGCCGAGTCCGTCGTCTCCGCCGCCGGCATCCCCGACCCCGTGCCCGCCACACGAGCACTCATGGCACTGGCCGAAGGGCTGCTGCTCCACCGGCTCAGCGTCGACCCGGGCCTCGACGTGCGTCCGGCGATCGAGCGGGCGGTCCGTGGCCTGTCCCGGGCCTGACCCCGCGACGCCACTCCCCCTTCCACGCACCGCGCCGATGCCCTACCGTGCGCTGATGGACGTCGTCGCCTGGCTGCTGGACTCCGACCCCGCGCTGCGCTGGCAGGTGCTCGCCGATCTCACCGACGCCCCCGCGGACGAGGTCGCCGCCGAGCGTTCGCGGGTCGCGACCACCGGCTGGGGCGCCGCCCTCCTGGCCGAGCAGGCCGAGGACGGACGCTGGGACGGCGGCACCTACCGGCCCGGCTGGGCACGTGAGGACCTGCCGTTCTTCGACGCGTGGACCGCCACCCACCACGTGCTGCAGGAGCTCGTCGACCTCGGCGTCGACCCGGCGAGCCCGGAGGTGCGCCGCGCGGTGGAGCGCGTGCGGGAGAACGTGCGCTGGGAGCACGAGAGCGAGCCGTTCTTCGCCGGTGAGGCCGAGCCGTGCATCAACGGCGTCGCGCTGCGCACCACCGCCTCCCTCGGCGAGGACGGCAGCGCGATCGCCGCGACGCTCCTGCGCACGCGACTGCCCGACGGCGGGTGGAACTGCTGGGCCGAGGACGGTACGGCCGTCTCCTCGTTCCACTCGACGATCTGCGCCGTCGAGGGCCTGCTCGCGTGGGAGCGCACCGGGGACGCGACGCCCGAGGCCGCCGAGGCACGGGCGTCGGGCGAGGAGTACCTCCTCGCCCGGGGACTGTTCCGACGCCGCTCGGACGGCGCCGTCGCCGACCCGCGCATGACGATGCTGTCCCACCCGGCGCGCTGGTACCACGACGTCCTGCGCGGTCTGGAGCACTTCCGGAACGCGGGCCGGCGCGACCCGCGCCTGGCCGAGGCCGTCGAGCTCCTCCGCGGCAAGGCCGATGCGAACGGCATGTGGCACCTGGACAGCGCCCACCAGGGCCCGTGCTGGCTCGACTACGGCGAGGGCGAGGGCTTCCCCAGCCGCTGGGTGACGTTCCGGGCGCTGCGCGTGCTGCGCTGGTGGGACGGCGGATGAGGGAGCGACCAGGGACCGGTCAGGGTGGTCCCCGATGTCCGCCGCACGCGCCGCGACCTAGCGTGACGTCATGACCTCCTTCTTCGACTCCATCCGCCGCACCGGCTTCCGCCGCGGTCCGGGCCGCATCCTCGGCGGCATCGCCGCCGGCCTGGCGAACAGGCTGGGGACCAGCGTGACGCTCGTCCGGCTCCTCGTGCTCCTCGCCTTGCTGCTCCCGGGGATAGGCATCGGCCTCTACCTCGTGCTGTGGGCACTCCTGCCGTGGCAGGACGGCACCATTCCCCTCGAGCGACTGCTCTCGCGCTGAGACGCCGCCGGCCCCGTCTGCCTCAGGGGTCGACGAAGAGCGCGAGCGTCGTGAGCACGGCGAGGACAGCGAGCACCCGCACCGTCGTGCTGCGCCACTCCCCCTCCCGCGCCGCGCCGCACACGGCTGCGAGAGCAAGGCTCGCCGGGACGAGCCACCAGCCGAGGACGCCGTACTCGTCCCACGGCCAGTGGGACACCTCGCCCACCCGCTGGAGCTGGGGCACGAACGCCACGACGACGGCGAGGGGCACCGGCACCGCGAAGACCATCATCAGCCACGTGAGCACCGACCAGCGGCGCCCCAGGGTGGCGGCGGGGGCACGGGAACAGGTTTCGACCACGAGAAACGCCTCTTCGACCTGGACGACGATGTCGTCTGCCCCCTGTCCCGACCGTACCCGGTGAGGGCGCCACCTGTCGACGATTTGACGGGATCCTTCAGGCTCCGACGCTGCGGACCTCCCGAACGGGCGTCGCGCCCGCGCGGAACTGCGAGGGGGTGAGTGACGTGCGCGACCGGAAGACGCGGTTGAAGTGGGTGACGTTGGCGAACCCGACGATGCTGCTGATCCGCCCCACCGGGTGGTCGGTCTCCTGGAGCAGCCGCTCGGCGCGCCCGATGCGCAGCCCGTTGACGTAGCCGATCACCGTGGCACCGGTGTGCCGCTTGAACTCGCGGGCCAGGTGGTACGGGCTGATGTAGAAGCGGCCGGCGAGGGTGGTGAGGTCGATCGGCTCGGCGTAGTGCTCGTGGAGGAAGTGGATGACCTCGGCGATGCGCCCGCCCTGCGCGCTCACCCGGGCGTCGCGCCGCTCCTCGCGCTGCAGCTTGACGAGGAGCTGGGTGACGAGCAGCCGCATCTCCTCCTGTCCGCCGTCGCCCAGGACGTCCTGGACGTCGAGCAGCTCGTCGACCACCTGGCGCACCCGGGACCGCACCCCGGCGGGCCGCGTGACCCCGACCTCGGCGAAGCCCGCGAGCACGTGGGGGTAGAGGACGGCCTCGGGCCGGAAGTAGACGACGACGCGCTGGAACGCGACGCCGTCGTCGCCGTAGGAGAAGTGCTCGACCCCGGGAGGGAAGACGATGAGCTCGGACGGTTCGATCCGGTAGAGCGTCTGCTCGGCCCAGTGGTTGCGGGCGCCCGCCTCGAGGCAGTAGATCTCGAAGTAGTCGTGGCGGTGAGGCCGGGACATGTTGTCGTCCACGCCCCGCACCCGTGCCACCGCGACGTCGTGCCCGCGTGACATGAGGTCGCCGGCGAAGTCGAGCACCGTCCCTGCCTTCCTGCCGAGTGGCGGTGCACCGGCCCGGTGCACCGCCACCCACCGTACCCAGGAGCTAGCCGAGCAGCCCCAGCCACTCCGGCAGCTGCAGCGACAGCGCCGGGATGAAGGTCACCGCGAGCAGCAGCACGACGAGACCGGCGAAGTACGGCAGGAGCCGCGGCACGACCTGCTCGATCGTCACCCCGGACACACCGGTCGCGACGAACAGCACCGAGCCCACCGGCGGGGTCATCGTGCCGATGCACATCGCGAGGATGAGCATCATGCCGAAGTGCACCGGGTGCATGCCGAGCTCGGTGGCGATCGGCAGGAAGATCGGGGTGAAGATGAGGATCGCCGGCGTGATGTCCATGAACGTGCCGACGACGAGCAGGATCGCCACCATGAGCAGCAGGATGATCGCCTTGGAGTCCGCGGTGGACAGCAGCGCGTCGGTGATCGCCGTCGGGATGCCGGTGTAGGCCATGACCCACGACATCGCCGAGGACGCCGAGATGAGGAACATGACCACGCCGGTGGCCACGACGGTCGAGGTGACGACCTGCTTGAGGTCCGCCCAGCTGAGGCTGCGGTAGATGAGGGACAGGACGAGGCAGTACAGGACCGCCGCGGCCGCACCCTCGGTCGCCGTGAAGACGCCGGCGACGATCCCGCCGACGACGACGATGACGAGCAGCAGGCTGGGCACCGCGCGCAGGAACACCCGCAGCCCCTCCCCAAGGCCGACGCGCGGCGAGGTCGCCCCGGCCATCCGCCGCCGCGCGTAGAGCCACGCGACGACCATGACGACGACGCCCATGAGGATGCCGGGGACGTAGCCGGCCATGAACAGCGCCGAGATCGACACGCCGCCGGCGACCGTCGAGTACACGATGGCGGCCGTCGTCGGCGGGATGAGCAGCCCGGTGGACGCCGAGGCGATGTTGACGGCGGTGCTGAAGGCCGGGTCGTACCCCTCCTCCTTCTGCCGCTTGTGCAGCGTGCCGCCGATGGCCGCGGCGGCGGCCACGGCCGAGCCGGACAGCGAGCCGAAGAGCATGTTGCCGAGCACGTTGGTGTGTGCGAGAGCCCCGGGGACCCGACCGGCCAGGACGAGCGCGAGGTCGACGAGCCGCCGCGCGATGCCGCCGTTGTTCATGATGTTGCCCGCGAAGATGAACAGCGGGACGGCGAGCAGCGAGAAGCTCTCGATCCCGACGTTCATCTGCTGTCCCACGACGTAGGTCGACTCCTCGAAGGAGAGGAAGACGAGCGCGGTGAGGAAGGAGGCGATCCCCAGCGACACCGAGATCGGCACGCCGGCGAAGAGCAGGACGAAGAAGACGCCGAACAGCACGGCGACCGCGAGAAGTGCTTCCATCAGTCTGTTCCCTCCGCCTCGACGACCGGCTCCCCGGTGACGTCCTCCCAGATGTTGAGCACCTGCGCGAGGGCGATCGCCAGACCGCTGACGGGTGCGATGGCGTAGACGAGACCGCGTGAGATCCCGAGCAGCGCCGAGTAGTCGTGCCGCGCGGCGAGCGCGAGCATGGTGCCGCCGACGACGAGGACGACGACAGCGAAGAGCAGGACGAGGACGTCGGCCCCGAGGAGGAACCCGCGCCGGGCCCGGCCGGGCAGCCGGTCGCGCACGAGCACGAGGGCCATGTGCTTGCGGTGGAGGAAGGCGTAGGCCGCGCTGACGAACGAGGTCCAGATGAGCGCGTAGCGCACGAGCTCCTCGGTGAAGGCGGCCGGGGCGCCGAGGACGTAGCGCGTGAACACCTGGTAGAGCACGAGGAACGTCATGAGGACGAGCAGGGTGCCGGCGGTGGCGAGGAGCACGGCGCCGAGCACTCCCCTCACCCGGGCGATGCGGTCGTGGGTGGTCATCTCGTCCTTCACTCCCCTGCAGCTTCGATGACGGACAGGAGCTCGGCGACCTCGGGGTGCTCGGCCACGTACCGCTCGACGACAGGGCGCGTGGCCTCCCGGAAGGCCTCGAGGTCGACGTCGGTCACGAACTCCACGCCCATCGCCTCGGCCTCGGTGACGGCCTCCTCGATGCTCTGCGCCCAGGCGACCTTGTGGTCCTCCGTGGACCGGCGTGCCGCGTCGACGAGCAGCTCCTGGTCCTGCGGCGACAGCCGCTGCCAGGCGTCGCTGCTGATGACGAGCATGTCCGGGATGCGGGTGTGCTCGGTGAGAGAGAAGGACTTGGCGACCTCCCCGTGCGCGCTCTGGGTGAGGACGGTCTCGTTGCTCTCCGCGCCGTCGATGAGGCCGGTCTGCAGGGAGGTGTAGGTGTCCCCGAGGGCCATGACGATCGGGGCGGCGCCGAGCTCGGCCATGAGCTCGGTCTGGGAGCGCATGTCCTGGACGCGGACCTTGAGCCCGCGCAGGTCCTCCGGGGTCCGCACCGGGGTGTCCGCGGTGTAGAAGGACCGGGCGCCGGAGGTGTAGTAGGTGAGCCCGACGAAGCCCTGGTCCACGGTCGACCGGAAGAACTCCGCCATCTCCGGGGAGTCCATCACCTGGTAGTACTCCTCCTCGGATGCGAAGACGTACGGCAGGCCGAAGGCGTGGTAGCCCGGGTCGTAGTTGGCCAGGCCGGGGGCGCTCACCCGGGTCATGTCGACGATGCCCTGGTTGAGCTGGCCGAGGACGGTCGTCTCCGAGCCGAGCTGGCCGTTGCCGTACATCCGCACGGTGATCCGCCCGTCGCTGCGCTCCTCGACGTCCTCCGCGAAGGCGGTGAGCGCCTGGGAGGTCACGTGCCTGTCGTTGAGGTTGTGCGCGAAGCGCAGGACGAGCGGGTCCTCGGCGGTGGCCTCAGTGCTCGTCGTGCTCCCGCCGGCGCACGCGCCGAGCGCGGCGCACGCGGCCAGCAGGGCCGTGAGTCTCGTCAGTGTTCGTTTCATCCGTCCTTCTCTTCCTCACATGCCGATCATGTCGAAGGGCTCGAACGAGACCGTGACGGCGAGGTCGCCGTCCGGGTTGGGCAGGGTGATGAGCACCGAGCCGAGCTCGGGGTCGTAGTACCAGCCGCGGTCCGCCATGGCGAAGTCCTCGCGGTAGAGCACGTGCGGGACCCGCCTGCCGTCGGCCTCCACCCAGAACGGCGCCCGGTCGGGGTGGATGACGTCGAGCAGGAGGCGGCGCACCGGGCTGCGGAACGTGCCGCGCCGGGTGAGAGTGAGGGTCACCCGGTCCCCCGCGGTCATCCGCACGTCGGTCTCGAGGTACTCCCCGCGCTCGTGCGCGCGGGTGAGTCCGTCGTCCTCGTACAGCACGGTGTGCCCGTCGCGGTCCGGCGCGCACACCAGCCGCAGCTCGTTGACGACGTCGCGGGTGAGGCTGTCGAGGTCGTGGGCGGCGAGCGGGACGATGCCGCCGCCGCGGACGAGGACCGGGATGGAGGAGAGGTCCACCGGGAGGGTGATCGTCTGCCCGCCGTCGTGCCGCTCGCGGGTCCACGCGTCGTAGAAGACCTCGCCCGCTGGCAGCCGGAGGGAGCGGGTGGTCGCGCCCGGCTCCAGGACGTTGGCGACGAGCAGCGCGTCCCCGAGCATGAACTCGGTGAAGGTCTCGTCGACCTCGGGGTCGTCCTGGAAGGCGCTGACGAGCGGCTCCATGATCGGCAGGCCGGTGCGGTGGGCGCGGGCCATGAGGGAGTACAGGTAGGGGAAGAGCCGGTAGCGCAGCTTGATGGCGTCGCGCACGTACGGGGTGTGGGAGGCGAACATCCACGGCTCGGTCACGGTGTTGTCCGAGTTCACCGAGTGGATGGAGAACCGCGGCTGGAAGATGCCGTGCTGCACCCAGCGCACGAGCAGCTCGGGGTCGGGCGCGGGGCCGTGGAAGCCGCCGATGTCGGCGCCCTGGTTGGCCACCCCGGACAGGCTCATGCCGAGGATGGTGGCGATGTTGTAGCGCAGGCTCTCCCAGCTCGTGGAGTTGTCCCCCGCCCAGGTCTGGGCGTAGCGCTGGATCCCGGCGTGCCCGGCGCGGCAGACGATGTAGGGCCGGGCGTCGGGGTCGCGCTCGATGATCGCCTCCTGGGTCACCTGGCACATGAGGTTGGCCATGACGGTGCGCAGGCGCCCGATGGTCGCGCCGGTCCCCTCGAAGTCGACGACGGAGTCCTGGTCGATGATGCCGTCGTACTCGCAGTTGTCGTTCCACACCGACGTCGTGCCCTGCGCGAGGACCGCGTCGGTGAGCCACGCCTTCCACGACTCACGCGCGGCGGGCCGGGTGAAGTCGACGAACCGGCCCGGTCCGCCCCACCAGGCGCCGACGGCGGGCCCCTCCCCCGCCGTCGCGACGGCGTCGGCGCTGCGCCGGACGAAGACGTCCGCCTCGGCGAACTCCGCCATCCGCGGGTGGACGTCGAGCACCCCGGGCTTGACGTTCGGGGAGACGGTGATGCCGCGCTCGGCCATCGCCGTGAAGAAGGCCGGCGGGTCGGGGAAGCGGCGGTCGTTCCAGGTGAGGACCGCGCGCTTGGGCCCGGCCGGGGTGTCCTGGGTGCAGTAGCCGGAGGACAGCTGGAACCCGTCGACCGGGATGCCCTCGGCCCGCGCGATGTCGATGAAGCGGGTGATCGCCTCGTCGCTGCCCGACTCGAGCTCGGCGTAGTACATCGAGGAGGCGAGGTAGCCCAGGGCGTACTTCGGCAGCAGCGGCGGGCGCCCGGTGAGCGCGGTGTAGCGCTGGACGACGTCGCGGATCGCGGGCCCAGCGATGAGGAACAGGTCGATGTCCCCGCCGTCGGTGCGGTAGCGGCTGTGCGCCGGCCAGTAGTTGCTCTTCTCCCGGCCGAGGTCGAAGTCGCACGCGTAGGTGTTGTGGTAGAAGTACCCGACCGCGGTCCGGGAGCGGCGGTCGAGCCTGAGGTAGAACGGGATGTGCTTGTACAGCGGGTCGGTGTCCCGCGCGTCGTAGCCCAGCGCGTCCTTCGGGCTGAGCGTGAGGAGCCGGCGCGCCTTGTTCAGCGGCCCGGCGGTCTCGCCGAAGCCGTAGAACGCGTCGTCGGGGTCGATCTCGCTCGTGTGGATGCGGCGACCGTTGGCGTCCTCGAGGTAGCCGAGGCCGACGACGTCGGAGTGCAGCACCGTGCCCGCCTCGTCGAGCACGCGCAGGCGGAAGGGCTCCTTGTCGATCTCCACCCGCAGCCGCCCGCCGGTGACGACGGCCTGCTCGGCGCCGTCCTGGAGGGTGAGGGCGGGCGGGGTGACCCGGGTGCGCTCGTCGCCCAGCACGCCGTCGAGCCGGTCCGGCCAGGCGGTCGTCACGAGCGAGTAGGACTCCTCGGCGAAGTCCCCGTCGAACCCGGCGCGGATGCGCACGACGTCCTCGGTGACGAGCAGGAGGCGGACCTCGACCCCGTCCGTGCGGACCCTCACCCATCCGTCGACGAGCTCGACCGTCTCGACCCGTGTGCTCACCCGCACGGCGCCCTCCCTCGGTTCGCGGACCGGCGGTGGCGCCGGCCCTGGCTTACCGAGGAACTCTAGGAAAGGGGGTTTGACCGAAATTGCGGTGATGGGGCGAGTTCTCGACCGATCTTGCGCACCTGCCCGCCCGGGGCGTCGGCTCAGCGCGCGACGTAGGCCGCGAGGTGGGTGCCGGTGAGGGTCGAGAGGTCGGCGACGAGGTCGGCCGGGGTGCCCTCGAAGACCACCCGACCGCCGTCGTGCCCGGCGCCCGGCCCGAGATCGACGAGCCAGTCCGCGTGGGCCATGACGGCCTGGTGGTGCTCGATGACGATGACGGTCTTGCCGGAGTCGACGAGCCGGTCGAGCAGCGCGAGGAGCTGCTGGACGTCGGCGAGGTGCAGCCCGGTGGTCGGCTCGTCCAGCACGTACACCCCGCCGGGCTCGCCCATGTGGACGGCGAGCTTGAGGCGCTGGCGCTCGCCGCCGGACAGCGTCGTCAACGGCTGCCCGAGCGTGAGGTAGCCCAGCCCGACGTCGCTGAGCCGCTGCAGGACCTTGTGGGCGGCGGGGGTGCGCGCCTCCCCCGCGCCGAGGAAGGCCTCGGCCTCGGCGACCGACATCTCCAGCACCTCGGCGATGTTGCGTCCGCCGAGCGTGTACTCGAGCACCGCGGCCTGGAACCGCCTGCCCTCGCACTCCTCGCAGGTCGTGCTCACCGTCTCCATGAAGCCGAGGTCGGTGAAGATCACCCCGGCGCCGTTGCACACCGGGCACGCGCCCTCGGAGTTGGCGCTGAACAGCGCCGGCTTGACGCCGTTGGCCTTGGCGAACGCCTTGCGGATGGGCTCGAGGAGGCCGGTGTAGGTCGCCGGGTTGGAGCGACGCGAGCCCTTGATCTGGCCCTGGTCGACGACGACGACGCCCTCGCGGCCGGCGAGGTTGCCGTGGATGAGGCTGCTCTTGCCCGACCCGGCGACGCCGGTGACGACGGTGAGCACGCCGGTGGGGATGTCGACGTCCACCCCGGTGAGGTTGTTCTGGCGGGCGTCGCGGATCTCCAGGGCGCCGGTGGGCTCGCGCACCGACTCCTTGAGCGCCACCCGGTCCCCGAGGTGCCTGCCGGTGAGCGTGCCGCTCTCCCGCAGCCCGTCCAGGGTGCCCTCGTAGACGACCCGCCCGCCCGCGCTGCCCGCACCCGGGCCGAGGTCGACGACGTGGTCGGCGATGGCGATCGTCTCGGGCTTGTGCTCGACGACGAGCACGGTGTTGCCCTTGTCGCGCAACCGGCGCAGCAGGGCGTTCATGCGCTCGATGTCGTGCGGGTGCAGGCCGACGGTCGGCTCGTCGAAGACGTAGGTGACGTCGGTGAGGGACGAGCCGAGGTGGCGGATCATCTTCGTGCGCTGCGCCTCGCCGCCGGACAGCGTCCCGGACGGCCGGTCGAGGGACAGGTAGCCCAGGCCGATGCCGACGAAGGAGTCGAGCAGGTGGCGCAGGTTGGCCAGCAACGGGGCGAGGGACGGCTCGTCGAGCTCCGCGACCCACTCGGCGAGGTCGCTGATCTGCATCGCGCACGCGTCGGCGATGCTCACCCCCCGGATCATCGACTCCCGCGCGTGGGGAGCGAGGCGGGTGCCGTCGCAGTCGGGGCAGGTGCGGTAGACGACGGCGCGGTCGACGAAGGCCCGGATGTGCGACTGCATCGCGTCGCGGTCCTTGGCGAGCATCGACTTCTTGATCTTGGGGACCAGGCCCTCGTAGGTCATGTTCGCCCCGCCGACGGGGACCTTGACCGGCTCCTTGTACAGGAAGTCGTGCAGCTCCCGCTCGGTGTAGTCCTTGATCGGCTTGTCGGCGTCGAGGAACCCGGACTCCATGAAGAGCTTGACGTACCAGCCGTCGGCCACGTAGCCGGGGACGGTGATCCCACCCTCGGCGAGGGACTTGGTCTCGTCGTAGAGCTGGGCGAGGTCGATGTCGGTGACCGACCCGCGCCCCTCGCACCGCGGGCACATGCCGCCGAGCTGGTTGAAGGTGGCCCTGACCGCCTTCTTCCCGCCGACCGAGATCGCGCCCTGCGAGCTCACCGACGGGACGTTGAAGGAGTAGGCGTTCGGTGAGCCGGCGTGCGGCTCCCCGAGCCGGCTGAAGAGCATCCGCAGGAAGGCGTTGGCATCGGTCACCGTGCCGACGGTGGAGCGGGGGTTGGCCCCGAGCCGTTCCTGGTCGACGATGATCGCCGTCGTCAGCCCTTCGAGGACGTCGACGTCCGGGCGCGCGAGCGTCGGCATGAACGCCTGGAGGAAGGTGCTGTAGGTCTCGTTGATGAGCCGCCGCGACTCCGCGGCGACGGTGTCGAACACGAGGGAGCTCTTCCCCGATCCGGACACGCCGGTGAAGACCGTGAGCCGGCGCTTGGGGATGTCGACGTCCACGTCCTTGAGGTTGTTCTCCCGCGCGCCCTGGACGCGGATGCGGTCGTGCTGCTCGGTACCGGCTGACGTCGTCGTCATCAGGGCGTGCCTCTCTCGGGGACGGTCAGGGGAGCTGCTGCAGCCGCACGGTGTTGCCCGCCGGGTCCCGGAATGCGCAGTCGCGCATGCCCCAGTCCTGGTCGGTGGGCTCCTGCATGACCTCGACGCCGGCCGCCTGGACCCGCTCGAAGGCGGCGTCGACGTCGGAACTGGCCAGCATGATGCTCGCGAAGGTGCCCTTGGCCATCATCTCAGCGATCGTCTGCTGCTCCTCCGCGGTGACGCCGGGATCGGCCGTCGGCGGGTAGAGGACGATGGCGGTGCCCGGCTGGCTCGGCGGACCGACCGTGATCCAGCGCATGGCGCCCTGCCCGACGTCCTGGCGGACCTCGAAGCCGAGCGCGTCCCGGTAGAAGCCGAGGGAGGCCTCCGGGTCGGTGTGCGGGAGGAAGCTGGCGTGAATCGTGATGTCCATGCAGGTCACGCTAGTAGCGGCGCCTGCGCCAGTGCTTCTCGATTTCTGACCGGTCTGGCGACCCGCTTCGCGACGCACGGCGGCACGCCCGTGGCAGCGTGCTCGGCCTCCTTGCGGTAGACGCTCGGCGGCATCCCGACGAGCTCGCTGAAGCGCGTGCTGAAGGTGCCGAGGGAGGAGAAGCCCACCGCGAAGCACACCTCGGTCACGCTGAGCTCACCGCGGCGCAGCAGGGTCATCGCGCGCTCGATGCGACGGGTCATGAGGTAGGCGTAGGGAGACTCCCCGTAGGCCCGGCGGAACTCGCGGCTGAGATGCCCCGCGGACATGTGCGCGGCGCGGGCGAGGGCCTCGACGTTGAGCGGCTGGGCGTAGTCGCGGTCGATGCGGTCGCGCACGCGGCGCAGCACCGTGAGGTCCCGCAGGCGCTCCTGCGCGCCGGTCCGTGCCATGCCGTGATGCTGCCACGGGCCGCCGCGCTTGCCTAGAGCTGCCCGCGCCTACGGGCCGCGTCCACCTCCCGGCACGCGCCGCACGCGCACGGCCTCCACCTCGTAACGCGAGACCCTCGCCGCGCCCGCCGCGAAGAACCGGCGGCGCAGCGCGCCCTCGACGGCGACGACGCTCCCCTCCCCCAACCTGCCGGCCACCCGACGTGTCCGCCCGCTCCAGCACGCGACGTCGACCGTGTCGACCGTGGCGCGTCCCGCGGCGGCGTCGGGCCGCGGGACGACCAGCCGGAAGGTCGCGACGCGGTCACCGCTCGGCAGCTCCCGCTCCGCGACCGCGCCACTCACCCGGCCGACGAGCGACACCGAGTTGTGCCCGAGCTCCCCGTGCTCCATGTCCTTCTCCTCCCGTCCGCTCCCGGCCGAGCCTGCCCGGCGGCGAGGACAGGGGCCGGCGCCGCGGCCGGTGCTCGTGGAGGAGCAGGTCGTGACTGCGCGTCGTGGAGCAGCCTCGGGGGCGTCAGGCGGAGGCCGGGCCGGGCGACGCCTCGTCGATCGCGAGGAGCGTCTCGGCGTCGGGCTCCCACAGGCCCGCCTCGACGTTCGCGCGCACCTGCTCGGGCGTCCGTGCCCCGGCGATGACGCTCGCCACGCCGGGCTGCGCCGCCAGGCCACCGAGCGCGAGGGTGAGCAGCGGGACACCGGCGTCGCGGGCCACCGCCTCCAGCGCCTCCACCCTGTCGAAGTCCGCACGGGCCAGCCGCTCGGGCTTGGCCGCCAGCCGGCTCCCGGCCGGGGCGGGCTCACCGCGCCGGTACTTGCCGGTGAGCAGGCCGGACGCGAGGGGGAAGTAGGGCAGGACGCCGGCGCCGACGTGCGCAGCCGCCGGGACGACCTCGGCCTCGATCCCCCGCGAGAGGAGCGAGTACTCGTTCTGGACGGAGACGAACGGCGTGAGCCCGGAGGTCCGGGCGATCCAATCGGCGTCGACGAGCTGCCAGCCCTGGACGTGGGAGCAGCCCACGTAGAGGACCTTGCCCTCGCGGACGAGCTCGTCGAGCGCTCCGAGGGTCTCCTCCATCGGGGTGACCGGGTCGAGCCGGTGGAGCTGGTAGAGGTCGATGTGGTCGGTGCGCAGCCGACGCAGCGAGCCCTCGACCGCGCGGCGGATGTAGCGGCGCGACCCGCGCACGCCGTGGTCCTCCCCGTTGAGGCCACGCACGTCCATGCCGAACTTCGTCGCCACGACGACGTCGTCGCGCCGGCCCACGAGCGCCTCACCGAGGAGCTCCTCCCCCTGTCCTGGCACCCCGCCGTAGGAGTCGGCCGTGTCGAACATGGTGATACCGGACTCAATCGCGGCGCTCACCACGCGCGTGACGTCCTCCGGCGGTAGTGTCGCTCCGAAGCTGTTGCAGCCCAGGCCGACCGTCGACACCACGAGGCCGCTGGAACCCAGCTGGCGGAACGTCATCTCGGTCACACGGGCACCCTAACGCGCCGGAGATGACCTACTGGACCTTCACAGGACTTTCACCACGGCCGTGGAACAAGCGGACACCATGGGCCGTTGGGATCAGTAGTAGCAGGGTGCATACCGGCGCGCTCGAACATGCGTGCCCGAGAGGAGAGGCGTGATGGCAGATCGATCACTGCGAGGAGTCGGGATCGGTGCGAAGAGCCTCGAGACCGAGGCCGGAGTCGAGTTCGCCGAGCGGACCGAGGCGCACTACGAGTGCCCGAACGGGCACACCATCGTGCTGCCCTTCGCGGCAGAGGCGGAGATGCCGGCGCTCTGGGAGTGCCGCTGTGGCGAGGAGGCGCTCCTCCGTGACGCCGCCCGCCCCGAGCCCGTCAAGCCCGTGAAGAAGCCCCGTACCCACTGGGACATGCTGCTCGAGCGCCGCACCATCCCCGAGCTCGAGGAGCTGCTCGCCGAGCGGCTCGAGCTGCTGCGCAGCGGACAGCTCCGCCGCCGCAGCGCCTGACACACCCGCGACGAAGGCCCGCAGGCACCGCCTGCGGGCCTTTGCCGTGCCCGGACGCCGATCGCTGACGCGTGCCGAGCTGCGTGCGCAACTCCGCTGTCGCGCGGAAGTCCGCTGTCGCGCGGAAGTCGGCTCTCGCGGGGAAGTCCGCTGTCGCGCGGAAGTCGGCTGTCGCGGGCGGGCGGTCGGACGGACTAGCGGCGGCGCAGGAGACCGAGGAGCTGCTGGGCGCGGTGCCGCACGCCCCACGCGGTCGTGCGCACGAGCGCCTCGGCGATGATGCCGCGGCTCATCTTCGACACGCCCTCGGCGCGCTCGACGAAGCTGATCGGCACCTCGGCCACCCGCCCGCCGGCCCGGTGCACCCGCCACGTCATGTCGACCTGGAAGCAGTAGCCCTGGGACTCGATCTCCTCCAGCGGCAGCGCGGCGAGGGCGGGTGCCCGGAACACCCGGAAGCCGGCGGTCGCGTCGCGCACCGGGAGCCCGAGGAGCAGCTGGACGTAGGTGTTGGCGCCCCGGGAGAGCAGCTCTCGGTGCAGCGGCCAGTTGACCACCTCTCCCCCGGGCACCCAGCGCGAGCCGATGACGAGGTCCGGCGCGTCCTCGGCGGCCGCGCGGGCGAGCAGGTCGGACAGCTGCTCGGGGCGGTGGGAGCCGTCGGCGTCCATCTCCACGACGAGGTCGTACCCCCGCTCCAGCGCCCACTGGAACCCCGCGACGTACGCCCTCCCCAGCCCCTGCTTGCCGGGCCGGTGCAGCACGTGGACGTGGCCGTCGCGGGCAGCGACCTCGTCGGCCACCGCCCCGGTGCCGTCGGGGCTGTTGTCGTCGGCGACGAGGATGTCGGCGTCCGGGACCGCCCGACGGGTCCGCTCGAGCACGAGCGGCAGGGACTCCCGCTCGTCGTAGGTCGGGATGATGACGAGGGTCCTCACGCCTGCCTCCTACGGCTGCGGGCGGTGGCCAGCGCACCGGCGAGGAGCGAGACGAGGGCGAAGGCGGACACGACGACGGTCGGCCAGTCGCCCAGCCGGTCGGCCACCGTGAGGGAGGTGCGCAGCGGCAGGTCCGCGACGAGCTGGTCGGCGGTGAACAGCCCGGTGGAGTCCATGACGACGCCGTTGGGCGCGATGATCCCGCTGACGCCCACGGTGGAGATCTGCACGGTCGCCCGGCCGTGCTCCACCGCGCGGAACACCGACATCGCCAGCTGCTGCGCCGACTCCTGGGTGAAGCCGAAGGAGGCGTTGTTCGTCGGCACGACGATGAGCTCGCCGCCCGCGAGCACGGCCTCGCGCATGAGCCCCCCGTAGGCGACCTCGAAGCAGATCCCGACGGCGAGGTCGACCACCCGGCCGAGCCGGGGGCTGTCGAGCTCGATGATGCCGACCTCGTCACCGGGCAGCATGTCGATGGACACGAGGTCGACGACGTCGGTCACCTTCCGGGCGAGGTCGCGCAGCGGGATGTACTCGGCGAACGGGGCCGGGTGCTGCTTGGCGTAGACGTCGACCTGCCCCTCGCCGGCCACCCAGAGGATCGCCTCGTTGTACCGGTAGTCCTCCCCGTAGCGCTGGCCGCCGACGAGGATCGGGGCATCGACCGCGGCGGCGGCCCGGTCGATGAGCCGCCCTGCCTCACCGTCACGGCGCGGGTCGATGTCGGTGGAGTTCTCCGGCCACAGGACGATGTCGAGCTCGCCGGACTCGACCTCCTCGAGCAGTGCCTCGGTCCCGGTGACGTGGCGTTCGAGGACGTCGCGGCGGACGGCGAAGGCGTCGAGCCCGGGGCCGGGCACGTTGCCCTGGACTGCGCCCACGCGCAGCGTCCCGGCCTCGGCCCGCGTGTCGACGGGGACGACGAGGCCGGAGGCGACGAGCGCACCGGCGACGAGCAGGGCACCGCTCGCCTGCCCCACGCGGGCACGGCGCAGGTGGCCGAGCGCGAGGGCGACGAGCGCACCGGCGGCGACGACCACCCAGCCGACGAGGGTCTCCCCGCCGAGGGAGGCGAACCGCAGCAGCGGGCCGTCGGTCTGGGAGAAGGCGAGCTTGCCCCACGGCATGCCGCCGAAGGGCACGAGGCCGCGTGCGGTCTCCGTCGCGACCCACAGGCTCGCGACGACGGCGACACCGAGCGCCGGGTGGCGCACCACGGGGCCCCAGCGGGCCGCCAGCGACCACGCCCCGGCGAACACGGCGACGAAGCACGCCTCGGCGGCACCGAGCAGGAGCCACGGGACGGCGCCCGCGGCCTCCTCGGCCCACCACAGGTGGATGAGGAAGAAGACGGCACCCCAGAGCCAGCCGACCAGGAGCGCCCGCCCGAGCGTGGCGCCGCGCAGCGCGAGGAGGAGGAGGGCGATGCCGACGGGTGCCAGCGGCCACCAGGAGCGTCCGGGGAACGCCGCGTCCGTGGCGAGAGCTCCGGCGACGGCGAGCAGGATCGCGACGGACGAGGAGGGGCGGGGCACCCGACAAGGATAGGTGCCGCGGAGGGCCGCCCGGTCCGCGGACGCGACCGGCCCGCGTGTCCTTCGGACCGAAGCTGCCGGAGCAGCTCCGTTATCTACTGAACACGCGGGCCCGGCCACTGTCCGCCGCGGCGCTCACCCGGATCTCAGCGCGGAGATGGGGGCGTCGGCGGTATGCCAACCGAACCTAATAGTCCGGGGTGTACTCCATCAAGCCTGAGAAACCGCAGGTCAGCGACATGGATGCAGGTCAGCGCCGCGTTTGTACGGACGTGTGATTCACCATGACCGGCGTGTCGCACGGGCGTGTCGCCGCGTGTCCGTTCTAGCCGCCGGGTCACACGCTCGACCACGCGACGACGCCCCGGCGGACGAGGTCGATGGCGCGGCGGGCGCTGCGGCGGGTCTCCTCGTCGGGGGCGGCCGTGGCGAGCTGGTCGAGGACGTCGAGCACCTGCTTGCACCAGCGCACGAAGTCTCCCGCGCCGAGCTCGGTGCCCTCCAGGACGGTGTCGAGCGCGGCCCCGCGGGCCCACTGGTGGACGGCGGCGACGATCCCGGCGTCGACCGGCTCGGCACGCGGGACGCCGTGCTCGGTCTCGAGCTCGCCGAGCTCGTCCGACACGCGCACGGTGGCGCGCACCGCCTCCCCGAGCGCCCCTCCCCCGGCACCCGGCCGGCTCACCGTGTCGGTCCGTGCGGAGTAGACGACCGTGGAGACGACGCCGGCGAGCTGGGCCGGGTCCAGTCCCCGCCACAGCTCGCGGCGCAGGCACTCGGCGAGGACGAGGTCCTTCTCGGCGTACAGCCGCGCGAGCCAGCGCCCGTTCTCCGTGACGACGAGGCCGTCCGCCTCGTCGCCCTCGAGGTAGCCGAGCTGGGTGAGCAGGGCACACACCTTGTCGAAGTCGCGGGCGATGGAGGACGTGCGGGTCTCGATGCGGCGCAGCAGGCGCTGGTGCTCGGCGTCCAGGGTGGCCCACCGGTTCGCCCAGCGGGCGTGCTCCTCGCGGTCGGGGCACGCGTGGCACGGGTGGGCACGCAGCGCGCGGCGCAGCTCCTCGAGCTCGGCCTCGACGGTGGGTACCGGCCGCGGGGCGGCGTCCCGGGATGCGGGTGGCGCGCTCTGGACCGCGCTGCGCAGCCGGGCGGCGAGGTCGCGCCGCTGCCCGGCGTCCCGCAGGTTGGCGTGCTTGGGGATGGGGACCGTGGCGACGGTGGCGGCCCCGTGCGGCAGCTCGGCGCTGGTGAGGGTGCGCACCCGCGGCTCTGGCGTGAGGACGCGCAGGACCGGGGAGTCCAGGCGGTCCGCGTCGACGTCCAGGACGAGCGCCCACAGCGTGCGCCGGCCCCGCCGGTACTCCAGGACGTCACCGCGCCGGGTGCCGGCGAGCGAGGCGTGGACGGCGCGGCGGGCGGCGAGCGACCGCTCGCGGGAGCGGTCCTTCTCCAGCTCGCTGATGCGTTGGCGGATCCGCGCGTACTCGCGGAAGTCGCCGAGGTGGCAGGTCATCGCCTCGGCGTACCCGGCCAGGCCCTCCTCGTTGCGGCGGGCCTGGCGCGCCAGGCCGACGACGCCGCGGTCCGCCTGGAACTGTGCGAAGGAGCTCTCGAGCAGCTCCCGGGCCTCGGGGTGGGGCAGCGTGCCGAGGAGGTTGACAGCCATGTTGTACGTCGGGTGGAAGCTCGAGCGCAGCGGGTAGGTGCGGCGCGAGGCGAGGCCGGCGAGGGCCGTGAGGTCGACGTCGTCGCGGTACAGGACGATCGCGTGGCCCTCGACGTCGATGCCGCGCCGTCCGGCGCGCCCGGTGAGCTGGGTGTACTCCCCCGGGGTCAGGGCGGCGTGAGCGGTGCCGTTCCACTTCTCGAGCTGCTCGAGCACGACGGAGCGGGCCGGCATGTTGATGCCGAGCGCGAGGGTCTCGGTCGCGTAGACGACCTTGACGAGCCCGGCGGCGAACAGCACCTCGACGGTCTCCTTGAACACCGGCAGCAGCCCGGCGTGGTGCGCGGCGACGCCGCGCTGGAGCGCCTGGGACCACGCGTGGTAGCCGACGACGGCGAGGTCCTCCGGCGGCAGGGCGGCGCACCGCTCCTCGACGATCTGCGCGATGGTCCGCGCCTCGGCGGCGTTGGTGAGGCGGATGCCCGAGCGCAGCACCTGCTCGACGGCGGCCTCGCACCCGGCGCGGGAGAAGATGAAGACGATCGCGGGAAGCAGGCCCTCGGCGTCGAGCCGTTCGACGACGACGTGCCGCGGGGCTGTCCGCACCCGGGCCGGACGCATGGCGGGGCGGCGACGCGCACGCGGGTCGCGGCCGCGGCCGGCCGGTGCCGACCCGGTGCGCTGCGCCCGCCTGATCGCCTCGAGCAGGTCGGGGCTGATCGGCGGGTTGGGGCCGGGGTCGGTGGGGTCCACGCGGTCGCTGTAGAGGTCGTGGACCCTGCTGCGGACCATCACGTGCTGCCACAGCGGGACCGGCCGGTGCTCGGAGACGACGACGGCGGTGTCCCCGCGGACCATCGACAGCCAGTCGCCGAACTCCTCGGCGTTGGACACGGTGGCCGAGAGGGACACGAGCCGCACGTCCTCGGCCAGGTGGAGGATGACCTCCTCCCACACCGGGCCGCGGAAGCGGTCGGCGAGGTAGTGCACCTCGTCCATGACGACGTAGCCGAGGTCCTCGAGCGTGGAGGAGCCGGCGTAGAGCATGTTGCGCAGCACCTCGGTGGTCATGACGACGACCTGCGCCTCGCCGTTGATCGTCGTGTCACCGGTGAGGAGGCCGACCTTCTCCTCCCCGTGGGCGGCGACGAGGTCGAGGTACTTCTGGTTGCTCAGCGCCTTGATCGGCGTGGTGTAGAACGTCTTGCGCCCGGTACGCAGGCCGAGGTGGACGGCGAACTCCCCGACGATCGTCTTGCCGGCGCCGGTGGGCGCCGCGACGAGGACGCTGCGTCCCTCCTCCAGGGCCTCGCACGCCTCGCGCTGGAAGTCGTCGAGGTGGAAGCCGACGCGACCGGCGAACGCGGCGAGCTCGCTGCGCTCGGCGCGGGCGCGGCGGCGGGCGGCCGCGTAGCGCTCGGCAGGACTGGGCTCGTCGGTGGTCGGGGACGTCTCGGGGGCGGGGTCCGGTCGGCGCTTGCGTCGAGGGCTCACGCCTCGACCTTAGGCGCCAGGACACGCAGCGCGCGCGGGTGGACGTCGCACTGCAGCGGCAGTGCGCGCAGCGGCTCGCCGTCGACGATCGCGATCGGCGGGTTGGCGCCGACGTCGGTGAGCGGCTCGATCCGGACGCTGCGCACCCGGCGCGTGCGCACGGCGGGGTGGTCGACGTGCTTGCCGGAGAACAGCAGCGGGAAGAGCCGCACGACCTGGTGGCGCGGCAGCCCGTGGGCGGTGACGAGGTCGAGCAGCCCGTCGTCGGGCACGGCGTCGGGGGCCACGCGCATGCCGCCGCCGAACAGCGGGGTGTTGGAGACCGTGACGAGGGTGGCCTCCTGCTCCCAGGTCTCACCGTCCGCGGTGATCCGGAAGCCGTAGGGGCGGAAGGCGGCGAGCTCGGCGAAGATCGCCCGCACGTACCGCCCGCCGCTGCGGGGCCAGCGCAGCCGGGCCGCATGATCGGCGACGGCGGCGTCCAGGCCGGCGCACAGCGAGCTCACGTACCAGCGGTCGGGCCGCTGCCCGGGCGTGCTCACGGCCACGGCGTCCAGGAGCCGGGTGCCCTCGTCCTGTCCGAGCGTGCGGCGCAGGAGGTCGAGGGAGGCGGGCACGTCGTGGACGGGCAGGCCGAGCGCGCCGGCGATGTCGTTGCCGGAGCCGACGGCGACGATGCCCAGCGGCACGCTCGTGCCGGTGACGACGTTCGCCCCGAGGTGGACCATCCCGTCCCCGCCGACGACGACGACGGCGTCCAGCCCGTCGGCCAGGGCGGAGCGGGTGGCCGCGAGGGCCTCGTCGTAGTGCCGACCGGTGAGGTCGACGGGTTCACGCCCCGTCGCGGCCAGGCCCTCGAGGACGGCGGTGCGGGCGCGCGCCGCCCGCCCGTGGCCCGCGGTGGGGTTGCAGACCACGCCGACGCGGCCGGTCACGTCTGGGGTCCGAGGAGCTCGGCGTCACGCTCGGCACGCCGCCGCTCCACCCGCCTGTCGTGCCGCGCGGCGATGCCCACGGCCCCGAAGTACAGCGCGCAGATGGGGATGGCCAGGGCGATCATCGTCCACGGGTCCGGAGTGGGGCTCGCGATGCCGGCGAAGACGAAGATGGCGAGGACGGCCCAGCGCCAGCCGGCGAGCATGGAGCGGGCCGAGAGCATCCCGAGCGCGTTGACGAGCACCATGATGAGCGGCAGCAGGAAGGCGATGCCGAAGGCGAGGACGATCCTCATGACGAAGCGGACGTAGTCCGTGGCCGGCATGTAGTTGATGGCGCCCTCGGGGGTGAACTCGGTGAGCACGCGCACCGCGTTGGGCAGGACGAGCCAGGCGAGGGCCGCGCCGCCGAGGAACAGCGGGACGCCCGCGGCGAGGAAGGCGAGGCTGCGCCGCTTCTCCGGCCGGGTGAGGCCCGGGGCGATGTAGGCCCAGACCTGGTAGAGCCACCACGGGCTGGACAGAAAGGCCGCGAGCCAGAGCGACACGCGGATGCGCATGTCGAACGCCGCGGCCGGCGTGGTGAAGTTCAGCGCCGCGCTGAGCCCGGCGTCGTCGATCGCGTCGATCGGCGCCTGCAGGGCGTCGAAGACGGGTCCGTAGAGGAACCACGCAGGCACCGCCATGACGGCGAGCCCGGCGATCGCGAGCAGCACCCGGCGGCGCAGCTCGCGCATGTGCTCGACGAGCCGCATCCGGCCCTCGGGGTCCCGGGGCGGCCTGTTCCTCCGCGCCACTGAGTCCTCGTGCTCCTAGCGCTGGTCGGAGACGGGGCCGCCCGGAGGGGTGGGGGCGATGCCCGGGTCGCCACCGGGGCGGAACTCCGGGCGCATCTCGTCGCGCACGGTCGTCTCGACGGGCGTCGGCGTGGTCGTCGTCGTGCCGGCGGGCGTGGTCGTCGTCGTCGTGCCGGCGGGCACGTCGTCCTCGCGGGTGAGGTCGGTGACCTCCTTCTTGAAGATCTTCAGCGACTTGCCGACGCTGCTGGCGACGTCGGGCAGCCGCTTCGCTCCGAAGAGGATGACGATGAGCAGGACGAGGACGACGATGTGCCAGAACTGGAGTCTCATGACATGCCTTCGGGGTCGGGGACCGTGAGCCTGAGTCTACGCGCGTCGGTCAGCGCAGCCCGAGACGGCGCCACCGGGTGATGGCGGTCTGCGCGCGGTCGTGGCGCCGGGCGCGCCGGGCGGCGAGGTTCTGCGCACGGGCGAGGCGCGCCTCGGCGAGCTCCGCGGGGCCGGCGAGGAAGCCCGGGAGGACGACCGGCGCGGGCGGCTCGTCACCGGTGATCGCCGCGAGCCGCTCCCCCACCTCGGACAGCGCCTGCATCTCGCGGAACAGGGCCTTGCCCTTGTGCCACAGCCGCACGCCGAGGACGGCGAACACGGCGAGGGCCACGAGGACGAGCAGGAGCCACAGCCACCAGGTCATGAGGCCGAGGATAGGGCGTCGTAGGCGGCGAGGGCGTCGGCCGCGCGGGCGGCGACCGCGGCGGCGAGCTCCGGTGGGGCGACCGCGCGGACCTCCGGGCCGAGCCCGAGGACGACGTTGGTCAGCCACGCCGGGTCGGCGACACGCAGCCGCACCCGCAGCCCGCCGTCGGGCAGGTCCTCCTGGTCGACGACGGGGACGCGCTCGGCGAGCCAGCGCGCGCGGGGCGCGAGCTCGAGCTCGGCGAGGAGGTCGTCCTCGTCCAGCTCGGGCTCGGTGGTACGGCCGGTGGACTCCGGCTGGTGGGCCGCGGGGGTGTCGAGCACCTCGGCGGCGAGCACCCGGTCCAGGCGGAAGTGACGCAGCCCGTCGACGCGGTGGCACCAGGCGCGCAGGTACCACTGGCTGCCGTCCCACACGAGCTCGAGGGGATCGACGTCCCGCTCGGTGACGACGTCGGCGGCCGACACGTACCGCAGGTGCAGGCGGCGTCCCTCGGCCATGGCGCGCCGGGCGGGGGCGAGGGCGGCGGTCGCGTCGCTCACGTGGACGTCGACGGCCTCGGCGGCCCGCGCCGCCTCCCCGGCGGCGGCGGTGAGCTTGGCGGTCGTGCTGCGCAGGACCTCGTCGTCGATCCCGCCCTCGGCGCTCAGCGCCTCGAGCGGCTTGAGCGCGACGAGCAGCGCCAGCGCCTCGTGGGCCGCGAGACGCAGCGGGCGGTCCATGCCGCGCGGGTTGGTGAGGGTGAGCACCTGCCGGTCGTACTCGTCGGCGGCGAAGTCGATGAGGTCGTCGGGCAGGTAGCCGGGCGTGCCGGTGACCCACAGGAGGTTGACGTCGGCGACGATCTGCTGCGGGCTCACCCGGAAGTGGGCGGCGACGTCGGCGACGGGCACCCCCGGGTTGTCCCCGAGGTAGGCGATGAGGGCGAGCAGCCGGGTGAGCCGCTCGCCGGTGGTCTCAGCCACGGGCGGCCTCCCCCAGGTCGGCGACGGCCCGCAGCCTGCGCAGCACCTGCTCGCGCAGCTCGGGCGGGTCCAGGACGAGCACCGCGGCGCCGTAGGAGGCGACCTCCGCGGCGAGCGAGGCGTCGTCGTCGGTCTCGACGACGAGGACGTCGCGCCCCTCGACCTCGCCTCGGCGCTCGACGGCGCGGGCGCGCAGCGCGGGGCCGCGCTCGGGCAGGACGGCGAGCACGGCGCGGACGACGGCGCCGGCGCCGCCGGCGAGCAGGGCCTGCGCGTCGTGGTCGGGCACGGTGAAGGCGCCGGTGGGGCCGGTGGCGCGGACTGAGCCGACCACCCGCGAGAGCCGGAACAGGCGAGCGGCGTCCCGGTCGACGTCGTGGCCCAGGAGGTACCAGCCGCGGTCGCGCGAGAGCAGCCGCCACGGCTGGACGTGGCGGCGGGTCTCCTGGCCGGTGGAAGCAGCCCGGTAGGTGAAGGTCACCGCCTGGCGGGCGGCGATGGCGTCCAGGAGCGGTGCCAGCGCGGTCTCGGACGCCTGGACCCGCAGCGCGACGCCGAGGTGGGCGTCCGGCTCGGCGCCCTCGGCGACGACGCGCAGCTTGGTGAGCCCGCGGTGCGCCGAGCCGTGGAGGTGGGCGTCCTGCCACACGGTGGCCGCGAGGGAGAGCACGCCGATCTCTGCGGCGGTGAAGGTGACCTCGGGCAGCTCGTAGCCGGCGGTGTCGAGCCGGTACCCCACGGCGTCCTCGTGGACGGGGTCGACGTCGGTGACGATCGGCACGCCGAGCTGGCGAAGGAGGTCCTTGTCCCGCTCGAACATCCGCTCGAAGGCGACGTCGTTGGCGGCGTCGCGGTAGCCGTTGACCGAGGCGCGGATCGCCGACTTGGTCAGCCGCCCCTGGGCGTGCCGCAGTGCGATGAGCAGGTCGAGCAGCCGCTCCGCCGGGTCCACACGTGTCACCACGTTCTCCACGGTATCCGCAAGAGTGCGGTTCCCCGCGCGGACGCGGCCGAGTGCCGGGCACGGGTAGCGTGCGGTGGGTGATCTCCTGGCGTGGCGGTGTGGTGCGGACGGTGCGTGGCCGATGGGCCGGCGCGGTCGAGCTCGAGGTCGACCTCGAGGAGCCGGCCGGCGGGCGCACGCAGGTGCGCGCCCTGGCCTACCCCGCGCTCGTCGGGGAGCCGCGGCCCGGGGACCGGGTGCTCCTCACCGTCTCCGCGCTCTTGCGCGGGCTGGGCACCGGCGGCTACGCGATGGTCGCGGGCATCCCCGACCGGCTGCCGGCCGACCCTCCCCCCGGCCCCGGTCACGTCGTCAAGGCCCGGTACACACCGCTGCAGCCGATGCTCCTCGGCGTCGACGAGCAGGAGTCGCCGTGGCACGAGCGGCTGCGCGACGCCGACGACGTCGCCGGGATGCCGGTCGTCGTCGCCGACCTGCACTCGGCGCTGCCGGCCGTGCTCGCCGGGCTGCGTGCCAGGGCCCGGGACGGCGCACCGGCGCCGAGGGTCGCCTACGTCATGACCGACGGCGGCGCCCTGCCGCTCGCGTTCTCCCGCTCGGTGGCCACCCTGCGCGAGGCGGGGTGGCTCACCGCGACCGTCACCGCGGGGCAGGCGTTCGGCGGTGACCACGAGGCGGTCAACGTCCACACCGCCCTGCTCGCCGCGCGGCACGTCGTCGGCGCGGACGTCGTCGTCCTCACCCAGGGCCCGGGCAACCTCGGGACCGGCACCCGGTGGGGCTTCTCGGGCGTCGCCGCCGGGGAGGCGCTCAACGCCGCCGCCGTCCTCGGCGGGCGCCCGGTGGCCGCGCTGCGCGTCTCCGCGGCCGACCCGCGCGAGCGGCACCGCGGCGTGTCCCACCACTCGCTCACCGCCTACGGGCGGGTCGCCCTCTGCCCGGCGGACGTCGTCGTGCCCGTGGGACCGGGTGAGCCGTGGGACCTCGTGCGCGAGCAGGCCCGGGAGCTGGGCGCGCCCACGGGCCGCCACCGGCTCGTCGAGGTGCCCGTCGAGGGGCTGCGCGCGGCGCTGGAGGACTCCCCCGTGCGCCTGTCGACCATGGGCCGGGGCCTGGACGAGGACGAGGCGGCGTTCCTCGCCTCCGCCGCCGCGGGCGTGCACGCGGCCGCCCTGCTCGGCTGAGGCCTCAGCGCGCTGGCGGCTCGCCCGGCTCGTGCAGCTGGACGAGGGCCGCCAGCCGCCCTGCCTCCTTGCGCCCGTGGGCGCCGTCGGCGGTCTGGACCGCCATGACCGGCAGCGTGGTGCCGTCGGCGAGGTCGAGCTGCGCCCACGGGTGGTTGGGGCCGAAGCGCACCGCCACCACCTGTGCCCACTCCAGACGGCGGGTGCGCACGACGTTGCGCACGGTGAGGCCGGCGTCGTCGGGGGTGGCCCGCACCCGCGCCTGCCGGAAGCACACCCAGGCCAGCACGGCCGCGATGAGGAACGCGCCGTAGCGGTCGGGCCACGACATCTCCAGCCCCGCGGCCGACAGGACGACGAGCAGGACCGGCAGCGCGGCCACGACGAGGACGAGGAGGACCGAGGCCACCCAGCGCGCCGCCCGGGGGCGGAACGGGCGGAGCAGCTCGGCCGGGACCGTCACAACCGCGAGGCGTGGATGGAGGTGACGATGATCGCCCGCGCGCCGACGTCGTAGAGCTCGTCCATCACCCGGTTGGCGTCCTCGCGGCGGACCATGGCGCGCACCGCGCGCCAGTTGCCGTCGTGCAGCGGGGAGACGGTCGGGGACTCCAGGCCGGGGGTCACGGCCACGGCCTTCTCCACGTGCTCGACCGGCACGTCGTAGTCCATGAGGACGTAGCGGCGGGCGACGAGCACGCCCTGCAGGCGCCGGTCCAGGACGTCGACGGCGGGCCCGGCGGGGCGGCTCGCGGGCCGGATGAGCACGGCCTCGGACTGCAGGATCGGGTCCCCGAAGACCTCCAGGCCGGCGGCGCGCAGGGTGGAGCCGGTCTCGACGACGTCGGCGACGGCGTCGGCGATGCCGAGCTGCACCGAGGACTCCACGGCGCCGTCGAGGTGGACGACCTCCGCCTCGACGCCGCGCTCGGCGAGGTAGTTCGCCACGAGGACGTCGTAGCTCGTGGCCACGCGCGTGCCGGCGAGATCCTCCACCCGCGTGATCGCCCCGGCGGGCGCGGCGAAGCGGAACGTCGAGCGGGCGAAGCCGAGCGGGCGGTGCTCGACGGCGGTGGTCCCGGAGTCGAGGAGCAGGTCGCGGCCGGTGATGCCGACGTCCACGGTGCCGTGGCCGACGTAGACGGCGATGTCGCGGGGGCGCAGGAAGAAGAACTCGACGTCGTTGGCGGGGTCGGCGAGGACGAGCTCACGGTCGCGGCGACGGCGGTAGCCCGCCTCGGCGAGCATCTCGATGGCGGGCTCGGACAGCGAGCCCTTGTTGGGGACGGCGATACGCAGCACAGGTTCTCCGGGTGGTCTGGTCAGAGCTTGCGGTAGACGTCCTCGAGGCTGACGCCGCGAGCGATCATGAGGACCTGGACGTGGTAGAGCAGCTGGGAGATCTCCAGCGCCGTCGCGTCCTCGCCCTCGTGCTCGGCGGCCATCCACACCTCGGCGGCCTCCTCGACGATCTTCTTGCCGATCGCATGGATCCCGGCGTCCAGCTGCGCGACGGTGCCCGATCCCTCGGGGCGGGTGTCTGCCTTGTGCCGCAGCTCGGCGAAGAGGTCGTCGAAGGTTTTCACGTGCCTCAGGATAGGCCCCGGCCCGTGGTGCCCGCGGACCGGTCCACGGGCGCTCATCGCGCGGCGGCCTGGGCGCGCACCGCGGTGGCGGGGTCGACCTCGCCCTCGAGCAGGCCCTGCTCGGCCATGAAGACGGCCATCTGCTCCCACAGCGTGACGTCGGTCTCGCCGGTGCCCTCGCCGTAGAGCGGGAGGGTCGCCGTCACCGTCGCCAGCGCGGCGTCCCGGGCGGCCGGGTCGGCCAGGCCGGGGATGTGCTCGGCGGCGATCTCCACCGCGCCCTCCGGGTCGTCCAGGACGTCGCGCACGCCCCGCATCGTCGCGGCGACGACGGCGGCCGTGACGTCGTCGTCGGCGAGGTCGGAGTGCGCGCCGACGCCGATGCCGACGAGCGGGACGTCCTCGAGCGCGATGGTCCGCACCTCGATCCCGGCCTGCGCGAACTGGACGGCGTCGTTGTTCGCGAAGCCCATGACCGCGTCGACGTGACCGGCGCCGAGCGCCGCCTGCTGGGTGTAGCCGATGTGCTCGACCGCGACGTCCTCGGGGGTGAGCCCGGCGCCGGACAGGAGGGCGAGCAGCCCGAAGTAGGTCTCCCCGAACGGCCCGGGCACGCCCACGGTGTGGCCGGGCAGGTCCGCCGCGCTCGTGATCGGCGAGTCGGCCGGGACGATGAGGACGACCGGGTACTCCTCGTAGACGGTCGCGACGTTGACCACGGGCACGCCCGCCGAGAACGCCTGGAGCATCTCGTCCCCGCCGGCGACGACGAGGTCCTCCTCCCCCGCCTCGAGCGCCCCGAAGAGCGACTCCGAGGCGCCGTGGTGGCGCAGGGTCACCTCGACGCCCGCCTGCTCGTAGTAGCCCTTCGCCTCGGCCACGTAGAACGGGGCGAACTGGACGTCGGGGGTGTAGGTGAGGCCGAGGACGACCGCCTCGCCGGTCTGCGGCGCGGCGGGGTCCTGCGCCTGCCCGCCGCAGGCGGCGAGGGCGAGGACGGCGGCGGCGGCGAGGGCGCTGGTGGTGCGACGGTTCACGGGAGACTCCTGGCTGCGGCGGGGTGCTTGGCGGCGTATCGGGTGCGGGCGGTGGGCCCCTCGCGGACGGCGAGGCGCTCGACGACGCGCAGCAGCGTGTACATGCCCACGGCGAGGGCGGCGAGGACGACGAGCGTGGCGAACAGGCCGGTGGTGTCGGCGGAGTTGGACTGGACGGACAGGACCATCCCCAGACCGCGTCCGCCCATGACGAACTCCCCGACGACGGCGCCGGTCACCGAGAGGGTGACCCCGTTGCGCAGGCCGGTGAGGAGGGTCGGCAGCGCCATCGGCGCCTCGATGTGCCGGACCATGGACCAGCCGTGGGCGCCGTCGAGCCGGGCGGCGTCGACGACCTCGGGGTCGAGGGTGCGCAGCCCGAGGATCGTCGCGAGGAGGATGGGGAAGAAGACGAGCAGCGCGCACAGCAGCACGATGGGCAGCAGGCCGTAGCCCACCCAGATGACGAGCAGCGGGGCGAGGGCGACGGCGGGCAGCGCCTGGGAGGCCGCGACGTAGGGCTGCAGGCCCGCCGCCGCCCAGCGGTTGCGGGCGATGAGGTAGCCGAGCGGGAGGGCCACGGTGGCACCCAGGACGCTGCCGAGCAGCGCCTCGGTGAGGGTGGTCGCGGTGTACCCGAGCAGACCGCCGGCGGTGAGCTCGGTCCACAGGCGCGCGGCGACCGCCGTCGGGGCCGGGAGGAAGAACGCGGGGACGAGGCCCGCCCGGCTCACCGCCTCCCACACGAGGAGCACCGCGGCGCCGACGGCGAACGGCGTGAGCAGGACGAGGCGGCGGGTGCGGCGGTGCGCGGCGAGGGTGCGCGCGAGCGGCGTCCACCCCTGCTCCATGGTCGTCCCTCCGGTCCGCTGCGGTGTGGACCGGGGTCGCCGGACGCGTACGCGTCCGCAGCGCACGCCGACGGCCGGCGCGCGCCCGTGCATCCTCCCATCCGGACTTTCACCGTCGGCCCTGGAGTTCCACCAGGTCAACCGCCTGCGAAGGCGGGTCGCGGACTGTCACCGCCGGTTCGGAATCTCACCGACCCCGGAGCACGTTCTTGCACCGTCAAGTCTGCCACACGCGAGGGCGCGCGTGGGGCGGTGCCCAGGCGGCGTGCCCCGCCTCAGCGGGCGGCGGCGGCGAGCTCGCGCAGGGCGGTGACCTCGGCGTCCGGGTCGGGCGAGCCGTAGACGGCCGAGCCCGCGACGAACGTGTCGGCCCCGGCGCGGGCGGCGAGGGCGATGGTCTCGCGCGAGATCCCGCCGTCGACCTGGAGCCAGACGTCGCGGCCGGAGGCGTCGATCGCGGCGCGGGCGGCGGCGATCTTGGCCGCCATCGCCCCGAGGTAGCGCTGGCCGCCGAACCCGGGCTCCACGGTCATGACGAGGAGCATGTCGAGCTCGTCGAGCAGGTCGAGGTAGGGGGTGATGTCCGTCGTCGGGCGCACGGCGACGGCGGCCCGTGCCCCGGCGGCGCGGATCTCGCGGGCGAGGCGGATGGGCGCGACGGAGGCCTCGGCGTGGAAGGTCACCGACGCGCAGCCCGCCTCGGCGTACCCGGGTGCCCAGCGGTCCGGGTCCTCGATCATGAGGTGCGCGTCGACCGGCAGCGCGCTCGCGGCGACGATGCGCTCGACCACGGGCAGCCCGAGGGTGAGGTTGGGGACGAAGTGGTTGTCCATGACGTCGACGTGGACGAGGTCGGCCGAGGGTATGCGGGCGAGCTCCCCGGTGAGGTCGGCGAAGTCGGCGTTGAGGATGCTGGGGGTGATGCGGATGGTCACGCCCTCGAGCCTATCGATCCCCACGGGCCTCAGCGCTCCCGCCGCAGCAGGGCGAGGAACATCGCGTCGGTGCCGTGGACGTGCGGCCACAGCTGGACGTCGGGCCCATCGCCGAGGCCGGGCACGTCACGGCCGGTGGCCGCGAGCAGCGCCTCGCGCGCGTCGAGCCGGGTGACGTCGTCGCGGCCGCGCAGGACGTCGGCGACGACGGCGCTCGTCTCGGCCAGGTGCGGGGAGCACGTGACGTAGGCGACCACTCCCCCGGGCCGCACCGCAGCGAGGGCGGACTCGAGGAGGTCGCGCTGGAGCGCGGTGAGGCCGGGCAGGTCCTCCGGGAGTCGCCGCCAGCGCGACTCGGGACGGCGGCGCAGCGCCCCCAGCCCGGTGCACGGGGCGTCGACGAGCACCCGGTCGTAGGCGCCGGGCTCGGCCTCCCCCAGCGTGCGGCCGTCGCCGGTGCGCACCTCGACGCTCTCCCGCGGGAGGGCGGCGGTGGACTGGGCGACCAGCCGGGCACGGTGCGGGGCGACCTCGTTGGCCACGAGGTGCACGCCGCGCTCGGCGGCGATCGCCCCGAGGAGGGCGGACTTGCCGCCGGGACCGGCGCACAGGTCGAGCCAGCGTGCCTCCTGCCCCTCGACGGGCGCGGCGGCGAGGGCGAGGGCGACGAGCTGGCTGCCCTCGTCCTGCACGCCCGCGCGGGCCTCGCGCACGGCGGGCAGGGCGGCGGGGTCCCCGCCGGGCAGCCGCAGGGCGGTGGGCGCCCAGCGGCCGGGGGTGGCGTCCTCGGCGAGGGACCGGTCGACCTGCGCGACGACCTCCTCGGGGGACACGAGGCCAGGCCGCGCGACGAGGGTGACCGCGGGCGGCTCGTTGTCGGCGTGCAGCAGCTCGGGCAGCTCGGTGGCGGGCCGCCCGTGGGCCCGCAGTGAGGAGCGCAGCGCGCGCACGACCCACGCCGGGTGGGACTCGACGGCGGCGAGCCGGGCGCCGTCGTCGTGGATCTCGCTGCTCAGCCGGTCGAGCCAGGTCTCGAGGTCGGCGGCGGAGACGGCGCGCAGGACCGCGTTGGCGAAGCCGCCGGCGCCCAGGCTCACCCGGCTGCGCACGAGGGCGACGGTCTCGGAGACGGCGGCGTGGGCGGGCACGCGCATCCCGAGGAGCTGGTGGGCGCCGAGGCGCAGGAGGTCGAGGACCGGCGGGTCGACCTGGTCCAGCGGCCGGTCGTTGGTGCAGCGGGCGAGGATCGCGTCGTAGCGGCCGCGCAGGCGCAGCGTGCCGTAGACGAGCTCGGTGGCGAACGCCGCGTCACGGCCGCTGATCCCGCGCTCGCGCAGGAGCTTGGGCAGGACGAGGTTGGCGTAGGCGTCGCTCGTCGCCACCGCCTCGAGGGTGTCGGCGGCGGCGGTGCGGACGGGGTCGACCTCGCCGCCGCGACGCCCGCGCCGCTGCGGCGGGCGTCCGCCGGCCCGCGGCCCGTTGCCCCCGGCCCGCGGGGCGGCCGAGCGGCCGCCGCCCGAACGTCCGTGGTCGGGGCGCTGCCCGCGTCGTCCCTGCTCGCTCACAGTGCCTCCTGCCCGAGTCGTGCGTCGTCGTCGAGGCGGGCGCCGCGCGCCCAGTCCGGTGCGGCCATCCACGAGCGCCCGGCGGGCGCGACCTGGCCGAGCTCCACCGCGCCGTTACCGGTGCCGACGAGCACCTCGCGCTTGCCCGGGCGCACCTGCCCCGGGGCGAGGTCGGCGACGTCGGGGCGCGGGCGGACCGGGCCGAGCTTGAGGCGCGAACCGTCCGGCGCCGTCGTCCACGGGCCCGGCGCGGGGGTGGTGCCGCGGACGAGCCGGTCGACGGCGATCGCCGGCGCCGACCAGTCGACCCGCGCGTCGGCGACCTCGAGGCGGGGAGCCAGGCTCACGCCGTCGGTCGGCTGCGGGACCGCGACGGCGGTCCCTGCGTCGAGGGCGTCGAGGGTGGCGAGCAGGAGGGGGGCGCCGGACTCGGCGAGGCGCGCGAGCAGGTCACCGGCGGTGTCCTGCGGGCGCACCGTCTCGGTGAGCGTGCCGAGGACGGGCCCGGTGTCCAGGCCCTCCTCGATGCGGAACGTCGAGGCGCCCGTGACGTCGTCGCCCGCGATGAGCGCGTGCTGGACGGGCGCGGCGCCGCGCCACGCCGGGAGCAGGGAGAAGTGGAGGTTGACCCAGCCGTGGCGGGGGACGTCGAGCAGCGCCGGGGGGATGAGGGCGCCGTAGGCGACGACGGGCGCGACGTCGACGTCGAGCGCCGCGATCTGCTCCTGGACCTCCGCGTCGCGCAGGGTGCGCGGCGTGAGGACCGGCAGCCCGTGCTCGCGCGCCCACGCGGCGACCGGGCTCGGGTGCAGGGTGCGGCCCCGGCCGCGGCGCGCGTCCGGGCGGGTGAGGACGGCGACGACCTCGTGGGGCGAGTCGACCAGGGCGCGCAGGGACGGGAGGGCGACCTCGGGGGTGCCGGCGAAGAGGACTCGCATGGTCACCGAGTCTAGGCGTGCCCAGCGGTCCGCCCCGCCCGGGCGTGATGCCGGCGCCCGGCCCCACCCCGCCGGCGCCCACTTCCTGCCACCACGTGCCCGACACGCGCCCGACACGCCGGGGCGCACCTGGCATTCCGGGCGCGCGGGGGGACTTGGTGGCAGGTTCGGCCCGTCTCGGGGCGGCCGATGCGTGGGCGGGCGGGGTGCCCCGCCTCAGACGGGCAGGCCGAGCGTTCGAAGGTCGGCGCGCAGGCGCTCGGCGCCGGTGAAGTGGAGCGCGACGAGGCCGGCGTCGCGCGCCGCGGCGATGTTCGCCGGGGAGTCGTCGGTGAACGCGGTGCGCGCGGGGTCCAGGCCGAACCGCTCGATGAGCAGCGCGAAGATCGCCGGGTCGGGCTTCGCCATGCCCTCCGCGCCGGAGACGAGGACGTCCTCGAGACGGTCGATGACCGGGGCCGAGCGGGCCGCCTCGTGGAAGTTCTCCGCCGACCAGTTCGTCAGTCCGAGCACCCGCACGCCGGCGGCACGCAGCTCGTCGACGATCTCGGTCGTGCCCTCGACAGGTCCGCCGAGCGAGCGTGCGAAGTTCGTCACGTAGTGGTCGAAGTCCTCGACGCGGTGGGGGTGCGTGGCCGCGAGGGCCGTGCGCGCCTCGGCGAAGGTACGTCCGGCGTCCTGCTCGTGGTTGAACGCCGGGAAGTCGATCTCGGCGTGGAAGTCGTCGAACTCCTCCCGGGTCCAGCGCTCGGCGAAGGGCTCGTACGGGTCCCACTCGACGAGGACCTTGCCCAGGTCGAAGACGACGGTGCTGATCTTCTGGGTGTGCATGTGACGGAGGTCGCCTCTCGCTCGGGGGTCGCTCCGACCCTAACGGGGGCGAAGTGGCCCGCCGGACCGGCGAGGGCGGATCATGGCCCCCATGTCGACCCCTGCCGGTACCAGCCCCTCGGTCGCGGCGACGTGGCGGGCCCGCGTCCCCGGTCTTGCCGCGGCCGTGGCCCTGGCCCTCGTGGCGACCGTGATCGGCACGGCAGCGCCGATCGTCGGGGCGCCGGTGAGCGGGGTGGTGCTCGGCGTGCTCGTCGGGGTGCTGCTGCGGCGTCGTCCCGGCACCCTCGGCCCGCTCGGGCCGGGGCTGAGAACGGCGAGCAAGCTCGTCCTGCAGGTCGCGGTCGTGCTGCTGGGCGCGCGGCTGTCCCTCGCGCAGGTGGCCGAGGTAGGGCTGGACTCCCTGCCGGTCATGCTCGGCACCGTGGGCGTGTGCCTCGCCGGCGCCGCGCTCGTGGGGCGGGCGCTCGGGATCGACCACGAGCTGCGCGTCCTCATCGGCACCGGGACGGCGATCTGCGGGGCCTCGGCCATCGCGGCCGTCACGCCGGTCGTCCGCGCGCAGGGGAACAACGTCGCCTACGCGCTGTCGACCGTCTTCGCGTTCAACATCGCGGCCGTGCTCGTCTTCCCGCCGCTCGGCCAGCTGCTCGGGATGAGCGAGGAGGCCTTCGGTCTCTTCGCCGGCACCGCCGTCAACGACACCTCCTCCGTCGTCGCCGCGGCGACGACGTTCGGGCCGGTGGCGGCCGACCACGCCGTCGTCGTCAAGCTCGTCCGGACCCTGCTCATCATCCCGATCGTCATCGGGCTGGGGATCCTGGTGGCGCGCCGCGACCGCCGTCTGGCCGGTGAGGAGGCGGGGCCGCGGCCGTCGGCGATCAGGCTGGTGCCGTGGTTCCTCGTCGGCTTCCTCGTCCTGGCCGCGGTGAACAGCCTCGGGCTGGTGGCCGAGTCGTGGCACGACCCGCTGGCGACGGCGGCGACCTTCCTCATCACCGTCGCTCTCACCGCCATCGGCCTGTCCACCGACCTGCCCGCCCTGCGCGCCGCCGGCCTGCGCCCGCTCGCGTTCGGCGGCATCCTCTGGCTCCTCGTCACCGCCAGCGCCCTCGCCATCCAGTACCTCACCGGCCTCCTCTGACCCACTACTCCCCTTCCTCCCCTTCCCCACCTCCCCTCCCTCCCCTCCCCCACCTCCCCTTCCCCGCGACAGCCGACTTCCGCACGAGAGCCGACTTCCGCACGAGAGCCGAGTTCCGCACGACAGCCGACTTCCGCACGACAGCCGAGTTGTGCGCGGAGGCTGTGGACTGTGCCGGCACGTCGGTGGCGCGTGGTGAGATTGGGGGACGGAGGTGAGAGACGTGCAGCAGCCAGCCCTGCTCGACGACGTCGCCGGCGTGCGCACGGTGTCGGGCGCCGAGGCTGCCGGCGTCGCGCTGCCCGTGGCGCGGGTCGCCGTCGACGTGCCGCTGCCGCACCTGGACCGCCCGTTCGACTACCGCGTCCCGCCGGAGCTGGACGACGCCGCCCAGCCGGGCACCCGCGTCTCCGTCAGGTTCGCCGGCAAGGAACGCAGCGGCTTCGTGCTCGAGCGCGTCGCCACCACCGACCACCACGGCGCGCTCGTGCCGATCCGCCGGGTGGTCTCGAACCTGCCCGTCCTCACGCCCGAGATCGCCGCCCTCTGTCGCGCCGTCGCAGACCGGTACGCCGGGACCCTCATGGACGTCGTGCGCCTCGCCGTCCCCCCGCGCCACGCCACCACTGAGAAGGCCGTGCTCGAGGCTGCCGCGCCGGACCGCACCGGGATGACCGCCGCTCACATCCCCGGCACTGCCTGGGACGACTACGTCGGTGGCCCCGCGTACGTCCGCCGGCTCGCCGCCGGGGAGTCCCCGCGCGCGGTGTGGTCGCCGCTCCCCCGGCACGAGGCCGACGCTCCCGACCGGCTCGCCGCGATCGCCGAGGCGGCAGCCGCCACCCTCACGTCCGGGCGCGGGGTGCTCGTCGTCGCCCCTGCCGCCCGCGACGTCGAGGAGCTCACCGAGGCGCTCAAGGCCGCACTCCCGGGCGAGCCGGTGGTGGCTCTGCAGGCCGACCACGGGCCCTCGCGCCGCTACCGGGCCTTCCTCCAGGTGCTCACTGGCCGTGCGCGCGTCGTCGTCGGCACCCGCGCCGCCGCGTTCGCCCCCGTCCGTCGGCTCGGCCTGATCGTGTGCTGGGACGACGGCGACGACGTGCTCGCCGAGCCGCGTTCGCCCTACCCGCACGCCCGGGAGGTGCTCACGCTCCGCGCCGCCCAGGAGCAGGCCGGCGTGCTGCTCGCGAGCTGGGCCCGCAGCGTGGAGAGCGCACTGCTGGTCGCCTCCGGCTGGGCGCACTCGGTCGCGGCGTCGCGGGCCACCGTGCGCGAGCGTGCCCCACGTGTCGAGGCTCCGGGCGACGTCGACCTCGCCCGCGAGGGACCGGCGGCAGGGGCGCGGATCCCGCGCCCGGCATGGGAGCTCGTGCGCAAGGCGCTCGAGCACGGTCCGGTTCTCGTCCAGGTCCCCCGCGCCGGGTACCTGCCCGTCGTCGCGTGCCAGCGTTGCCGCGAACCTGCCCGCTGCCGGGAGTGTCACGGTCCGCTTCAGCTCGCCGGCCGGGGCGGCGTGCCCACGTGCCGCTGGTGCGGGCGGCCCGACCGGACGTGGGCCTGCCCGACGTGCCGCGGCACCGAGCTGCGCGCGCGGCGGGTCGGGTCGGCCCGTACCGCCGAGGAGCTCGGCCGGGCCTTCCCGAAGGTGCCGGTGGTCCTCTCCGGCGCCCGCGCGGACCACGGCGTCGTGCGTGAGGTCGACGACCGTCCGCGCGTCGTCGTCGCCACACCCGGCGCCGAGCCGGTCGCGCGAGGCGGCTACCAGGGCGCCCTGCTCCTCGACGCCGCCGCCGTCTCGGGCCGTCAGGAGCTCGACGCCGAACCCGAGGCGCTCCGCCGCTGGATGGCCGCTGCGGCACTGGTGCGCCCTGCGTCCGCCGGTGGCCGGGTGATGCTCCTCGGCGATCCCGCGCCGGTCCCCGCCCAGGCGCTCGTGCGCTGGGACCCCGCCGGCTTCGCCGAGCGGGAGCTCGCCCAGCGCCAGGAGCTACGACTGCCTCCCGCCAGCCGGATGGCCGCTGTACGTGGCACCTCACGCGCCGTCGCCGGCCTCCTGCGCCACCTCGAGCTGCCCGACGGCGGTGAGGTGCTCGGTCCGGTGCCGTGGTCGCAGGACGAGGTCCAGGCGCTCGTGCGCTCCGACCTCGCCCAGGGCGCGCGGCTCACCCGCGCCCTCGCCGTGGCTGCCGCCGTCCGCAGCGCACACAAGGAACCCGACCCGGTCCGCATCCAGGTCGACCCCCCGGAGCTCTGACCGGTACGCCGAGCGACCACAGCCGCACCCTCACCCGCCGACAGCCGAGTTCCGCTCGACAGCCGACTCACGAGGGTTCGGGCATCGACCGCTCCGATCGGAGGAGCGGGCTGGAACCTGTGGAATCGGCGCCGTCCGGGCAGAAGTCGGCGATCGCGACCAACTCCGCTCTCGGGCAGAAGTCTGCTCTCGCGCAGAAGTCGGCTCTCGTGCGCAACTCCGCTCTCGCGACCAACTCCGCTCTCGCGCAGAAGTCGGCTCTCGTGCGCAACTCCGCTCTCGCGACCAACTCCGCTCTCGCGACCAACTCCGCTCTCGTGCGGAAGTCGGCTCTCGCGGGTGAGGGGGTGAGGGGGGAGGTGCGGGCGGGTCAGCTGATGGCGGCGCGGAGCTGGTCGACGCGGTCGGTGCGCTCCCAGGTGAAGTTCTCCAGCTCGCGGCCGAAGTGGCCGTAGGCGCTCGTGTCGCGGTAGATCGGCCGCTTGAGGTCGAGGGCGTCGACGATGGCGGCGGGCCGCAGGTCGAAGACCTCGCGGATCGCGGCCTCGATCCGGGCGACCGGGACGGTCTCGGTGCCGAACGTCTCGACGTACAGGCCCACGGGGTGCGCCTTGCCGATCGCGTACGCGACGTGCACCTCACAGCGGCGGGCGAGACCGGCGGCGACGACGTTCTTCGCGACCCAGCGGGTGGCGTAGGACGCCGAGCGGTCGACCTTCGAGGGATCCTTGCCGGAGAACGCGCCACCGCCGTGACGGGCCATGCCGCCGTAGGTGTCGACGATGATCTTGCGGCCGGTGAGGCCGGCGTCGCCCATCGGGCCGCCGACGACGAACTGCCCGGTCGGGTTGACGTAGAGCGTGTGCCCGGCGGTGTCGAGCGCACCGGCGTGCTCGGCGAGCACGGGGGCGACGACCTCGGCGGCGACGGCCGACTGCAGCCACGCGCTCGTGACGTCGGCGTCGTGCTGGGTGGACACGACGAGGGAGTCGAGTGCGACCGGTCGGTCGCCGTCGTAGGCGATGGTCACCTGGGTCTTGCCGTCGGGCCGCAGGCCGGGGACGATCCCCTCCTTGCGCACCCGGGCGAGACGCTCGGCGAGCCGGTGGGCGAGCCAGATCGGCAGCGGCATGAGCTGGGCGGTGTCGTCGCTCGCGTAGCCGACCATGAAGCCCTGGTCGCCGGCGCCCTGGTCGTCGTAGGGGTCGTGCGTCTCGCCGGTCCGGTTCTCCCAGGACTTGTCGACGCCGCTGGCGATGTCCGGCGACTGCTGCCCGATCGACACCTGGACGCCGCACGAGTGCCCGTCGAAGCCGATCGCGGAGGAGGTGTAGCCGATCGCGTTGACCTCGGCGCGCACGATCTGCGGGATCTCGACGTACGCCTCGGTGGTCACCTCGCCGGCGACGGTCACCAGACCTGTCGTCACGAGGGTCTCGACGGCGACCCGGGCGTCCCGGTCCTCCCGGAGGATCGCGTCGAGGATGGAGTCGGAGATCCGGTCACAGACCTTGTCGGGGTGACCCTCGGTCACCGACTCGGACGTGAACAGACGCAGGCTGGCGTTGGAGGTCACCGATCGATCCTAGTCGTGCTTGTCAGCGCAGCCGCGGGACGATGAGGTCCCACAGGCCGCGCGCGACGTCGTGCTTGGTCCCGGCGGCCGCCCCCACGGCGGCGCCGTCCGGGCCGAGGACGGTGACGGCGTTGTCGACGTCACCGAATCCCCGGCCCTTGCCCACCGCGTTGACGGCGAGCAGGTCCGCCCCCTTGCGCCGCGCCTTGGCGCGGCCGAGCTCGAGCACCTCGTCCGGGTCCCCCGTCTCGGCGGCGAAGCCGACGACGACGAGGTGGTCGCGGGGGCGGGCCGCGACGGTGGCGAGGATGTCGGGGTTCTGGACGAGGTCGAGGACCTCCGGGGCCCCCTCCCCCTTCTTGATCTTGCGCTCCGCGGTGGTGCGCGGGCGGAAGTCGGCGACGGCGGCGGCCATGACGAGGACGTCGGCATCGGCGGTCGCGTCGTCGACGGCGGCGGCGAGCTCGGCGGTCGTCTCGACGTCGGTCACCTCGACGGCGGGGTGCGCGGCGAGCGCGCGGGCGGAGGCGTCGACGGACGCGGCGATCAGGCGCACCCGGGCGCCGCGGCGGGCCGCCTCGACCGCGATCTCCACGCCCTGGCGCCCGGAGGACCGGTTGCCGAGGAAGCGCACGGGGTCGAGCGGCTCGCGGGTGCCGCCCGCGGTGACGACGACGGTGCGCCCGGCGAGGTCCTGCGGCGCGAGGAGCGCGAGGGCGGCGGCGGTGATCGTCGCCGGCTCGGGCAGCCTGCCGGGTCCGGAGTCGGTGCCGGTGAGGCGCCCGGAGTCCGGCTCGAGGACGGTGACGCCCCGGGCGCGCAGGGTCGCGACGTTCGCGACGGTCGCCGGGTGCAGCCACATCTCGGTGTGCATCGCCGGGGCGAGGAGCACCGGGGCGGTGACGGTGAGCAGCGTCGTCGTCAGGAGGTCGTCCGCACGCCCGGAGGCGGCGCGGGCGAGCAGGTCGGCGGTGGCGGGGGCGACGACGACGAGGTCGGCGCTGCGACCGAGGGCGACGTGGTCGACCTCGGTCGCGCCGTCGAAGACGCTCGTCGTCACCGGCTCACCGGACAGCGCTTCCCACGTGGGGCGCCCGACGAACTCGAGGGCGGCCGCGGTGGGGATGACCCGCACCCGGTGGCCCGCCTCGCGCAGTGCGCGCAGGACGAGGACCGCCTTGTACGCGGCGATGCCGCCGGTCACCCCGAGCAGCACGCGCAGGCCGCCCGTGTGCGTCATGTCAGCCCTCGGTCGGGGTGACCTGCAGCAGCCCCTCGTTGATCTCGCGGAGCGCGATCGACAGCGGCTTGTCGGTCTGCGCGTGCGGGACGAGCGGGCCGACGAACTCGAGGAGACCCTCCTGGAGCTGGGCGTTGTACGCGTTGATCTGACGGGCGCGCTTGGCGCCGTAGATGACGAGGGCGTACTTGGAGTCCGCGGCCTCGAGCAGCTGGTCGATCGGCGGGTCGGTGATGCCTTCGGGCTGGGCAACGGTTCCGGACAATGGTCACCTCACGTGATTCTGGTGGCGGGCGGCGTCCCGGACCCGGGACACGCGCAACGGTCAAGTCTACTCGGTCGGCAGGCCCATGAGGGAGACGAGCTCGTCCGTGGCGCGTGTCACGACGTCGTTGACGACGACGTCGTCGAACTCCCCCGCCGCGGCGAGCTCCTCCCGGGCGGTGCGCAGCCGACGCTCGCGCTCCTCCGGACCCTCGGTGCCCCGGCCGAGCAGCCGGCGCTCGAGCTCCTCGAACGACGGCGGCGCGAGGAACACGAAGTGGGCGTGCGGCATGGTCCGGCGGACCTGGCGCGCGCCCTGGAGGTCGATCTCGAGCAGCGCGGGCTGTCCGCTGCTCAGCTGGGCCTCGACAGGTCCGCGCGGCGTGCCGTAGCGGTTGCGGCCGTGCACGACGGCCCACTCGAGGAGCTCGTCCTCGGCGACCATGCGGTCGAACTCGGCGTCCGAGACGAAGTGGTAGTGGACGCCGTCGACCTCTCCCGGGCGCGGTGCCCGGGTGGTCGCGGAGACCGAGAGCCACACCTGCGGGTAGCGGCGGCGGATGTCGGCGGAGACGGTGCCCTTGCCGACGGCGGTGGGGCCGGCGAGGACGGTGAGGCGTGACTCGGCAGCTGGGGAGTGGGCCGCCACGGTCACCCGAAACGCTCGACGAGAGCGGTGACCTGGTTGTGGCCGAGGCCACGCACGCGCCGGGACTCGGAGATGCCGATCTCGGCCATGATCGTGCGGCTCTTGACCTTCCCCACGCCGGGGAGGGACTCGAGGAGCTCGACGACGCGCATCTTGCCGAGCGCCTCGTCGTCGCCGGCGTCCTTGACCACCTGGGAGAGGGAGGTCTGGGAGTACTTCAGCCGGTTCTTCACCTCGGCTCGGCGGTTTCGGGCGGCAGCGGCCTTGGCCAGGGCGGCGGCGCGCTGCTCGGGAGTCAGTGACGGGAGGGCCACGGGGATCACCTCGGAGGGGGACGGAGGGGGCTGGGAGGGACGGTCCTTGGGGGAAAGGTACCGACCGTCAGCCTCAGTGTGCCAGGACCTGCGGGGTCGTTGAGCGGATGGTCACCGACCGAGGGCGGCGCGGACCTCGGCCGTGGCGTCCTCGACGGCCCGGAGGAGCCCGTCCGGCCCGGCCGCGAGGACCGCTCGCGAGGTGCTCGCGAGGACGGCGCGCTCGGCGCCGGCGAACACCTCGGTGACCTCGGCGCGGCCGGCGCCCTGGGCACCGAAGCCGGGCGCGAGCAGCGGGGCGCGGGAGGCCGCGAGGTCGATGCCGAGCTCACGGACCGCCGGGCCGACCGTCGCGCCGACGACGAGGCCGACCGACCCGAGGCCCTGAGCCGCCGGCCCGGCGGCGTTGAGCGCGCCGACGCCGTCGACGACGCCGGCCGCGACCGACCGCCCGTCCGGGCCGACGGCGTGCTGGACGCCCGCGCCCTCCGGGTTGGAGGTGAGAGCGAGGACGAACACCCCGCGGCCGGTCTGGTGGGCGAGCTCGACGGCAGGAGCGAGCGACCCGAGCCCGAGGTACGGGGAGAGGGTGACGGCGTCGGCGGCCAGCGGCGCGCCGTCGGCGAGGTAGGCCTGGGCGTAGCCGGCCATCGTCGAGCCGATGTCGCCGCGCTTGACGTCCAGGACGCTGAGCGTGCCCGTCCCCCGGCACGCCCCGAGCACCTCCTCGAGCGCGGCGACGCCCGCCGAGCCGTGCCGCTCGAACAGCGCGGACTGCGGCTTGAGCGCCGCCACCCGGCCGCCGAGCGCCTCGACGACGCGCAGCGCGAACTCACGCAGCCCGGCGGCGTCGTCGCCCAGCCCCCACGCGGCGAGCAGCCCGGGGTGCGGGTCGATGCCGACGCACAGCGGGCCGTGCTCGTCCATCGCGGCCGCCAGCCGCGTGCCGAAGGGCGTCACCGGACGCCCCGGGCCGCCCGGGCGGCGTCGTGCTCCTGGAGGGAGGTCACGGTCATCGGGCCGAGTCCGGCGGCCTCGATCGCCTGGACCGCGGCGGAGAGCTCCTGCATCGTCGTGATGATCGGCTTGTCGGCCGCCGTCGTCGCGGTGCGGATCTCGTAGCCGTCGGCGCGGGCGCCCTGGCCGGAGGGGGTGTTGACGACCATGTCGACCTGGCCGGTCTCGATGAGGTCGACGACGGTCGGCTCCCCGTTCGGGCCGCGCCCGGCCGAGGCCTTGCGCACGACCTCGGCGGCGATGCCGTTGCGGCGCAGGACTGCCGCGGTGCCGGACGTGGCGAGGATCTCGAAGCCGAGGCTCTGCAGCCGGGCGACCGGGATCGCCAGCGCCCGCTTGTCGCGGTCGGCGACCGAGACGAACACCCGGCCCGAGGTCGGCAGCCCGCCGTAGGCGGCCGCCTGGGACTTGGCGAAGGCCCGCGGGAAGTCGACGTCGTAGCCCATGACCTCACCGGTCGAGCGCATCTCCGGCCCGAGGACGGTGTCGACCACCGAGCCCTCCCGGGTGGCGAAGCGCTTGAAGGGCAGGACCGCCTCCTTGACTGCGATCGGCGCGTCGAGGTCCAGCCGGGTCGCGTCGTGCTCGGGCAGGATCCCCCGCTCGCGCAGCTCGGCGATTGTCGCCCCCGCCATGACGAGCGAGGCGGCCTTGGCCAGCGGCACGCCGGTCGCCTTGGCGACGAAGGGCACCGTGCGCGAGGCGCGCGGGTTGGCCTCGATGACGTAGAGGACGTCGGAGACGAGCGCGAACTGGATGTTGATGAGGCCGCGCACCCCGACACCCGCGGCGATCGCCCGGGTGGACTCGGCGATCCGCACGATCTCCCGCTCGGAGATCGTCACCGGCGGCAGGACGCACGCGGAGTCCCCGGAGTGGATGCCGGCCTCCTCGATGTGCTCCATGATGCCGCCGAGGAAGAGCTCGGAGCCGTCGTAGATCGCGTCGACGTCGATCTCGGTCGCGTCGTCGAGGAACCGGTCGATGAGAAGGGGACCGCTGCCGTCGCCGATGGCGGTCCGCGCGGCGTAGTCGCGCAGCTGCTCGACGCCGTAGACGATCTCCATCCCGCGCCCGCCGAGGACGTAGGAGGGCCGCACGAGGACGGGGTAGCCGATCCGCTCGGCGATCTCCAACGCCTGCTCCAGGGTGGTCGCCGTGCCGTACGCCGGGGCGGGCAGGCCCGCACGGTCGAGGACGGCGCCGAAGCGGCCACGGTCCTCCGCGGCGTCGATCGCCTCGGGCGGGGTGCCGAGGATCGGCACGCCGGCGTCGGCAAGGCGCTGGGCCAGGCTCAGCGGCGTCTGCCCACCGAGCTGGACGACGACGCCGGCGACCGGCCCGACGGCGAGCTCGGCGTGGTAGACCTCGAGGACGTCCTCGAAGGTGAGCGGCTCGAAGTAGAGCCGGTCGGAGATGTCGTAGTCGGTGGACACGGTCTCCGGGTTGCAGTTGACCATGACGGTCTCGAACTGCTCGGCCAGCGCCATCGTCGCGTGGACGCAGGAGTAGTCGAACTCGATGCCCTGGCCGATGCGGTTGGGGCCCGAGCCGAGGATGATGACCGCCGGCCGCTCGCGCGGCTCGACCTCGGTCTCCTCGTCGTAGGAGGAGTAGTGGTACGGGGTCTGGGCGGCGAACTCGGCGGCGCACGTGTCGACCGTCTTGTAGACGGGGCGCAGCCCGTAGGCGTAGCGCACCTCGCGCACGGTGTCGTCCGACAGCCCGCGCAGCTGGCCGATCTGCACGTCGGAGAAGCCGTGACGCTTGGCGAGGGCGAGCACCTCAGGGGTGAGCGCCGGGGCCTGGCGCACCTCGTCGGCGATCTCCTCGATGAGGACGATCTGGTCGAGGAACCACGGGTCGATGGACGTCGCGGCGAACAGCTCCTCGACGGTCGCGCCGCCGCGGACGGCCTGCTGGATGTCGACCAGCCGGCCCGCGGTCGGGGTGCGCACCGACTCCAGGAGCGCGGCGGTCCGCTCGGCGTCGGGCGCCTCTCCCTGCCAGTGGAAGACGCTGTCCTTGGTGTCGAGGGACCGCATCGCCTTCTGCAGCGCCTCGGCGTAGTTGCGGCCCAGCGCCATCGCCTCGCCCACCGACTTCATCGTCGTCGTGAGAACGGGGTCGGCGGCGGGGAACTTCTCGAACGCGAACCGCGGCACCTTGACGACGACGTAGTCGAGCGCGGGCTCGAAGGACGCCGGGGTCGCCCGGGTGATGTCGTTGGGGATCTCCTCGAGCGTGTAGCCGATCGCCAGGCGGGCGGCGATCTTCGCGATCGGGAAGCCGGTGGCCTTGGAGGCGAGGGCCGAGGAGCGCGAGACGCGCGGGTTCATCTCGATGACGATCGTGCGGCCGGTGTCCGGCTCGACGGCGAACTGGACGTTGCAGCCCCCGGTGTCGACGCCGACCTCGCGGATGACCGCGATGCCGATGTCGCGCATCTTCTGGAACTCGCGGTCGGTGAGGGTCATCGCGGGTGCGACGGTCACCGAGTCACCGGTGTGGACGCCGACGGGGTCGACGTTCTCGATCGAGCACACGACGATGACGTTGTCGGCCTTGTCGCGGATGAGCTCGAGCTCGAACTCCTTCCAGCCGAGGATCGACTCCTCGAGGAGCACCTCGGTGGTCGGTGAGTAGTGCAGGCCGGCGCCGGCGATCCGCTCGAGGTCCCCGGCGTCGTAGGCCAGGCCGGAGCCCAGGCCGCCCATGGTGAAGGACGGGCGCACGACGAGCGGGTAGCCGAGCTGCTCGGCGGCCGCGTGGCACTCCTCCATCGTGTGCGCGATGACCGAGCGCGCCGACTCCGCGCCGCACCGCTCGACGATCTCCTTGAACGCCTGGCGGTCCTCCGCGGCGTGGATGGAGGCCACCGAGGCTCCGATGAGCTCGACGCCGTACTCGGCGAGCACCCCGGCCTCGTCGAGCGCGATCGCGGTGTTGAGCGCGGTCTGCCCGCCGAGGGTGGGCAGGAGCGCGTCGGGGCGCTCCTTGGCGATGATCGTCGCGACGACCTCGGGGGTGATCGGCTCGACGTAGGTCGCGTCGGCGATCTCCGGGTCGGTCATGATCGTCGCGGGGTTGGAGTTGACGAGGATGACGCGCAGGCCCTCCTCGCGCAGCACCCGGCAGGCCTGGGTGCCGGAGTAGTCGAACTCGGCGGCCTGCCCGATGACGATCGGCCCGGAGCCGATGACGAGGACGGAACGCAGGTCGGTACGACGCGGCATCAGGCGTCCTCTCCGGTCGTCTGGGAGCGCGCCGCGCGATGGGCGGCGACGAGCTCGAGGAAGCGGTCGAACAGGTGGGCGGCGTCGTGCGGGCCGGCGGCCGCCTCGGGGTGGTACTGGACGGAGAAGGCGGGGATGTCCAGGGCGCGCAGGCCCTCGACGACACCGTCGTTGAGGCTGATGTGGGAGACCTCGACGCGGCCGAACCGCCCGTCGTCGTACGGCGCGAGGGTCACCTCCCCGACCGGGGCGTCGACCGCGAAGCCGTGGTTGTGCGCGGTGATCTCGACCTTGCCGGTGGCGCGGTCGAGGACCGGCTGGTTGACGCCGCGGTGCCCGTAGTCGAGCTTGTAGGTGCCGTAGCCCAGGGCCCGGCCGAGCAGCTGGTTGCCGAAGCAGATCCCGAAGAACGGCAGGCCGGCCGACAGGACGCCGCGCAGGACGTCGACCTCGTGGTCCGCGGTGCCCGGGTCCCCGGGCCCGTTGGAGAAGAAGACGCCGTCGGGGTGGAGGGCGACGATCTCGGCGAGCGTCGTGCGCTGCGGGACGACGTGGACGCGGGCGCCGCGCTCGGCGAGCTGGGCAGGCGTGCGCGCCTTGATCCCGAGGTCGACGGCGACGATCTCGGCCACCGGCTCCTTGCCGGCGAACTCACCGGTCGGCTCGACGACGTAGGCCTCCGGCGTGGAGACCTCCCCGGCGAGGGCGGCGCCGGACATCTGCGGCGCCTGGCGCACGAGGTCGACGAGCACGTCGAGCCCGGGACGCCCGAGGGTCATCGCCCCGGCGGGCAGCGCCGAGCCGGAGAAGATCCCGGCGCGCATGACGCCGCGGTCGCGCAGGTGGCGGGTGAGCGCCCGGGTGTCGACGTGGCAGATCCCGACGACGCCCTGCTCGCGCAGCTCGTCCTCGAACTCGTGGGTGGAGCGCCAGTTCGACGCGCGCCGGGCGGGCTCGCGCACCACGAGCCCGGCGACCCACACGCGGGCCGACTCGGCGTCCTCGGCGTTGACGCCCGTGTTGCCGATGTGCGGCGCGGTCATCGTGATGATCTGGCGGTGGTAGGACGGGTCGGTGACCGTCTCCTGGTAGCCCGTCATCGCGGTGGCGAAGACGATCTCCCCCACCGTGCGTCCTTCGGCGGCGTAGGCCTGGCCGGCGAGGACGAACCCGTCCTCGAGGACGAGCAGGGCGTCCTCACGCTGGTACCTCAACGAGATCCTCCTGTGTGCTCGGCGACGGGCTGGGCGTCGAGGACCGTTGGACGCCCGCGGAGGAACGTGGCCACGACGCGCCCTGGAAGGGTACGGCCCTGGAACGGGGTGTTGCGGCTGGTGGTCGCCTGGTGGGCGCCGTCGACGGTGACGCGCGCCGCCGGGTCGACGAGGGTGAGGTTGGCGGGCTCACCGACGGCGATCGGGCGCCCGTGACCCTCGACCCGCCCGATGCGGGCGGGCGCGGTCGACAGGACGCGCGCGACGCCGGCCCAGTCGAGCAGGCCGGGCTCGACCATCGTCTCGATGACGACCGGCAGCGCGGTCTCCAGGCCGGTCATGCCGAAGGCGGCGTCGGCCCACTCGCAGTCCTTGTCCTCCACCGGGTGGGGGGCGTGGTCGGTGGCGACGATGTCGATCGTCCCGTCGGCCAGCGCGGCGCGCAGGGCGAGGACGTCCTCCTCGGTGCGCAGCGGCGGGTTGACCTTGAACACCGGGTCGTAGCTGCGGGCGAGGTCGTCGGTGAGGAGCAGGTGGTGCGGGGTGACCTCGGCGGTGACGTCGATGCCGCGTGACTTGGCCCAGCGGACGATCTCCACCGACCCCGCCGTCGAGAGGTGGCAGATGTGCACGCGCGAGCCCACGTGCTCGGCGAGGAGCACGTCGCGGGCGATGATCGACTCCTCGGCGACCGCCGGCCAGCCGGTGAGGCCGAGCTCGGCGGACACGACGCCCTCGTTCATCTGCGCGCCCTCGGTGAGCCGCGGCTCCTGGGCGTGCTGGGCGACGACGCCGTCGAACGCCTTGACGTACTCCAGCGCGCGGCGCATGAGGACGGGGTCCCACACGCACTTGCCGTCGTCGGAGAAGACCCGCACGCGGGCCTTCGAGGTGGCCATGGCGCCGAGCTCGGCGAGCTGCTCCCCCGCCAGACCCACGGTGACGGCGCCGACCGGCAGGACGTCCACCCATCCGGCCTCGCGGCCCAGGCGCCACACCTGCTCGACGACACCGGCGGTGTCGGCCACCGGGTAGGTGTTGGCCATCGCGTGGACGGCGGTGAAGCCGCCGACCGCCGCGGCGCGGGTGCCCGACCACACGGTCTCGGCGTCCTCGCGGCCCGGCTCGCGCAGGTGGGTGTGGAGGTCGACGAGGCCCGGCAGGGCGACCAGGCCCTCGGCGTCGACCACCTGGGTGTCGCTGCCGGCCCCGGCGGCGGCGTCGGCGCCGGTCGCGGCGATGACGCCGTCGGTGAGGAGGAGGTCGGTGGGCTCGCCGCCGAGCGGCGCGGCCCCCCGGATGAGGTAGCTGGTCACAGGGACGCTCCTGTCGTCGTGGTCGCCGGGGCGCCGGCGAGAAGGTGGTAGAGCACGGCCATGCGCACCGAGACGCCGTTGGCGACCTGCTCGACGATGGTCGAGCGCGGGCTGTCGGCGGCCTCGGCGGAGATCTCCAGGCCGCGGTTCATCGGGCCGGGGTGCATGACGATGGCGTGGTCGGGCAGGGCGGCGAGGCGCGCCCCGGTGAGGCCGTAACGGCGGTGGTACTCCTGCGGGGAGGGGAAGAACCCGCCCCCGGCGCTGGACATCCGCTCGCGCTGGACGCGGAGCATCATCACCGCGTCGGGGGCGCCTGCGATCGCGTCGTCGAGGTCGTAGCGGATCTCGGCGGGCCACGTCTCGGCACCGACCGGCACGAGCGTGGGCGGGGCGACGAGCGTGACCCGCGCGCCGAGCGTCGTCAGCAGGTCGACGTTCGAGCGCGCGACCCGCGAGTGGAGGACGTCGCCGACGACGACGACCTTGAGCCCGCGCAGGTCACGGCCCCGGGACTCCCCGCCCTCGGCCGCGAGGTGCCGGCGGATCGTGTAGGCGTCGAGGAGCGCCTGCGTGGGGTGCTGGTGGGTGCCGTCGCCGGCGTTGACGACCGGGACGTCGATCCAGCCGGAGTGCGCGAGGCGGTGCGGGGCGCCCGAGGCGCTGTGCCGCACGACGACCAGGTCCGCGCCCATCGCCTGGAGCGTCTGGGCGGTGTCCTTGAGCGACTCCCCCTTGGAGACGCTCGAGCCCTTCGCGGCGAAGTTGATGACGTCGGCCGACAGCCGCTTGGCGGCCGCCTCGAAGGAGATCCGGGTGCGCGTGGAGTCCTCGAAGAAGAGGTTGACGACCGTGCGCCCGCGCAGCGTGGGCAGCTTGCGGATCTCGCGGGACTGGGTCGCGGCCATCTCCGCGGCGGTGTCGAGCAGGGCGACGGCCGCGTCGCGGTCGAGGTCGGCGGCGGAGAGCAGGTGCCTCATCGGGTCTCCCCCTCCTCGGGCTTGACGATGGTGACGGCGTCCTCGCCGTCGACGTCCGCGAGGGTGACCTGGACGCGCTCGTGGCGCGAGGTCGGCAGGTTCTTGCCGACGTAGTCCGCGCGGATGGGCAGCTCGCGGTGCCCGCGGTCGACGAGCACGGCGAGCTGGACGCGCGCCGGGCGGCCGAGGTCACCGAGCGCGTCGAGCGCGGCGCGGATGGTGCGCCCGGAGTACAGGACGTCGTCGACGAGGACGACCGTCGCGCCGTCGACCCCGCCCGGGGGCAGCTCGGTGCGCAGGAGGGTGCGCGTGGGCTGGGAGCGCAGGTCGTCGCGGTACATCGTCACGTCGAGCGTGCCGAGAGCGGCGCTGCCGCCGGCGGCGAGCACCCGCTCGTGGAGGCGCTGGGCGAGCGGTGCCCCGCGCGTGGGGATCCCGAGGATGACGAGCGACTCGTCCGGCTCGGTCCGTTCGAGGATCTCGTGGGAGATCCGGGTCAGCGCGCGGGAGATCTCCTGCGGCCCGAGGACGGGCACGGCTGTGCTGGGGGACATCTGGCAGTCTCCTTCCCCGCCTCACTGGACGGGCCTTAAAGGATGGGCAGATCGCAGGTCATGCTACCGGCACTCGACAGGTGTCGGACGCACCCGTCCACGCACGGGCGGGGCGCAGCCGCGCCCGGCCCACACTCCCCCGACCACACCCCCCGCGACAGCCGACTTCCGCACGAGAGCCGACTTCCGCACGAGAGCCGACTTCCGAGCGGACGTGGGGGTCAGGCGTGCCCGGCGTCCTCGAGTCCCGCCGCGAGGAGCTCCAGCGCGCGCAGCGTCGTCCGGTCGAGGATCTCCGCCGGCTCCCCGTCGAAGTGGTGCTCCTCGCAGGTCGTCCCCGCGGGGGTGTGAATGGCGATGAAGACGGTGCCGACCGGCTGGTCCTCCTGCCGGTCAGGGCCGCCGACGCCCGTGACGGCCACCGCGCAGTCCGCGCCGAGCACCCGGGCGGCACCCTCCGCCATCGCGCGGGCGCACTGCTCGCTGATGACCGGCCCCTCCGGCACGCCGAGCGCCTTCTGCTTGGCCTCGACCGTGTACGTCACCGCACCCCCCGAGAACCAGCTGCCGGCCCCGGGTGCCGCGCCGAGGTGGACAGCGATCTGGCCGCTCGTGAGCGACTCCGCGGTGGCGACGGTGACCCCGCGATCACCCGCCCGTTCCCCGACGACCGAGGCCAGCTGCTCCGCTTCTCCTGTCAGTTCCTTGGTCATCGGCCGATTCTCACCGGGTCGCCGCGGGTCGGCATCCCGGGGCACCGGATGCGGCGTGTGACGCACGCCACCATGATGGCGACACCAGACCCGTACCCGGAGGACGCCATGACGACCATCCGTCCGACCGTCCAACGGCGCGGTGCCCACCAGCGGCTCGCGCTCGTCGTCGGGGTCCTGTTCGTCGTCGTCGGCATCGCCGGCTTCGGCGTCACGGGCTTCGAGGGCTGGGTGGAGCACGACCACACCCAGACGCTGGTCGTCTTCGCGGTCAACCCGCTCCACAACGTCGTGCACATCCTCATCGGCCTGCTCGGCATCCTGCTGTGGCGCACCCCGAGCGGATCGAGGACGTTCGGGTGGCTGCTCGTCATCGGGTACGGCGCCACGCTCCTGTACGGAGTGTTCGTCGTCGACAACGAGGAGGCGAACTTCCTCAACATCAACTGGGCGGACAACTGGCTGCACCTGGCCGCGGTGGTCATCGGCCTGCTCATCGCACTCCTGCCCTACCGGACGTCGGCTCAGGGAGCGGACCGATGACGGCGCCGGGCTCGGGGTCCCCGGGCGCGCGCGTCGCCGAGGCCATCGAGCAGGACGAGCGCCTCGACGCCGCCGTCCAGGCACTCAGCGGACCGGTGCAGGTCCTCGCCTCCGTGCCCGGGCGCGACCTCCTCCTCGGCAAGCCGTTGGGCCACGCGCTCCACCCGATGATGACCGACCTGCCCATCGGGTTCTGGACGAGCGCGACCGTGCTCGACCTGCTGCCCGTCCCCGGCGGGCGCCGCGCGTCGCAGCGGCTCATCGCACTCGGCCTCATGGCGGCGGTACCGACGGCACTGAGCGGCTGGGCCGAGTGGGGCCAGGTCAAGGACCCCGGGTCACGCCGCGCGGGCGTGGTCCACGCCGGCGCCAACGGCGCGGCCGCGGTCCTGTTCGCCGGGTCCTGGCTCGCTCGCCGCTCCGGCCGGCACCGCAGCGGTGTGGTTCTCGGCGGTCTCGGCGCGCTCGCCGCGTCGGCCGGAGGGGCGCTCGGCGGTCATCTGGCCATCGGGAAGAAGGTGGGCAGCACCTTCACCGCGACCGCGTCCGCCTAGCGCTCGCCGCGCGCCGAGGAGGCGTCGTCGTCCGTGGGCTCGACCTGGGCGGACGCGCCGTCCTCCTGCGCGGTGGCTGTCTCGTCGCTGTCGACGACGGTGGCGTCGACGGCGGTGTCGTCGTCCGCGGTCTCCGGACCGTGGCCCGGCAGCCAGATCTCCTCGTCCTGCCCGCGGGTGCGCCGCCCGATGCGGATGTAGAAGGCGAAGGCGACGAGGAAGACGAGGATCGAGGTCCACACGTTGAGCCGCAGGCCGAGGACGGTCTCGGCCGTGTCGATCCGGAGGTACTCGATCCAGACGCGTCCGGCGGTGTAGAGCATGACGTAGAGCCACATCACCCGGCCGTGGCGCAGGCGGAAGCGACGCTCGGCCCAGAGCAGGACGCCGACCATCGCGAGGTTCCACACCATCTCGTACAGGAAGGTGGGGTGGAAGAGGAGCGCGGGGTCGGTGTAGCCGGAGACGCGGTGCGCGGCGTCGATCTCGAGACCCCACGGGAGGGTGGTGGGCGCTCCGTAGAGCTCCTGGTTGAAGTAGTTGCCGAGGCGGCCGATGGCCTGGGAGACCAGGAGCGCCGGGGCGGCGGCGTCGGCGAAGGGCGCCAGACGCAGCCCGCGACGACGCAACGCGATCCAGGCGCCGAGGGCCCCACCCATGATCGCGCCCCAGATGCCCAGCCCGCCGTTCCAGATCTCGATGATCCGGGCGGGATCACCGTTCTCGCCGAAGTAGGCGTCCGGCGAGGACACGACGTGGTAGATCCGGGCGCCGATGATCCCGAAGAGGACCATCCAGAGCGCGACGTCGACCGCCGTGTCCTTCGGGCCGCCCTTCGCCGAGTAGCGCCGGTCGAGGATCCACCAGCCGGCGACGATCCCGAGGCCGATCGCGATGGCGTAGGCACGGATCGGCAGCGGGCCGAGCCACCACTCGGCAACGGCGGGGCTCGGGATCGAGGCGGGGAGCATCAGCACGGGGGCAGCCTAACCGGCGCGACCGACACGGTGGGCCCGGCTTCCGGGACGCCGCGCGGACGACGACGGAGGGCCGACCCGCGGAAGTTCGCTCTCGCGCACAAGTCGGCTCTCGCGCACAAGTCGGCTCTCGCGCACAAGTCCGCTCTCGCGCGAAAGTCCGCTCTCGCGCGAAAGTCCGCTCTCGCGCGAAAGTCCGCTCTCGCGCGAAAGTCGGCTCTCGCGGGGAGGGGGTGGTGGGCGGTGCGTCAGGCGCGGACGCCGGCGGCGAGGTCCTCGACGAGGGCGCCGAGGGCCTTGAGACCGGCCCGCTCGTCCGGGTCCTGCAGGGTGCGGACGAGGGCGGAGCCGACGATGACGCCGTCGGCGTACTCCGCGACCTCCGCGGCCTGCGCGCCCGTCGAGACCCCCAGGCCCACGCACACCCGCTCGGCGCCGGCCGCACGGGTGCGGGCGACGAGGTCACGAGCGTGGGTGTCGACCGAGCTGCGCACGCCGGTGACCCCCATGGTGGAGGCGGCGTAGACGAAGCCGCGGGAGGCGGCGGCGGTCATCGCGAGCCGCTCGTCGGTGGAGCTCGGGGCGACGAGGAAGACCTTGTCGAGGTCGTGCTCGTCGGCCGCGGAGATCCACGCGCCGGCCTCGTCGGGGATGAGGTCGGGGGTGATGAGCCCCCCTCCCCCGGCGTTGGCGAGGTCGCGCGCGAAACGGTCGACGCCGTAGCGCAGCACGGGGTTGTAGTAGGTCATGACGAGCACGCCGGCGCCGGTGGCGGACACCTGCTCGACGGCGCGCACGACGTCGCTCACCCGTGTGCCCTGCGCGAGGGCCTGGGTGGTGGCGTGCTGGATGACCTCGCCGTCCATGCCCGGGTCGGAGTACGGCAGGCCGAGCTCGACGAGGTCGGCTCCCGCCGCGACCGCGGTCCGCGCCGCGGCGATCGACCGCTCGACGGTCGGGAAGCCGACCGGCAGGTACACGACGAGTGCCTTGCGGCCCTCGGCGAGGGCGGCGTCGATCGCCTCGGCGGACCGCCGGCCCGCCACCGTCCTCGTCTGCTCCTCGCTCACAGCTCCACGCTTCCCGTCGCCTCGTAGCCGGCGCCGTCGACGGCACCGGTCTTCGCCTCGTCCTGCGGCCCGGCGGCCTTCTCGTCCAGCAGCCCGAACCAGGCGGCCGCGGACTCCACGTCCTTGTCCCCGCGCCCGGAGAGGTTGACGAGGATGGTCGGGGCGGGCTCGCCCGCCGCCGCGGCGGCGCGCCCGATCTCCAGGGCGCCGGCCAGGGCGTGGGAGCTCTCGATCGCCGGGATGATGCCCTCGGTCCGGCACAGGAGGCGGAAGGCCTCCATCGCCTGCGCGTCGGTGACCGGGACGTACTCGGCGCGGCCGAGGTCCGCGAGCCACGCGTGCTCGGGCCCGACGGCCGGGTAGTCCAGTCCGGCGGAGATCGAGTGCGACTCGACGGTCTGGCCGTCCTCGTCCTGCAGGAGGAAGGTGTGGGCGCCGTGCAGCACGCCCGGGGTGCCCGCGCTGATCGAGGAGGCGTGGCGCCCTGTCTCGACGCCGTCACCGGCGGCCTCCAGGCCGACGAGGCGCACGCCCTCGTCGTCGAGGAACGCGTTGAAGATCCCGATGGCGTTGGAGCCGCCGCCCACGCACGCGCAGACGACGTCGGGCAGCGCGCCCGTGAGGTCGAGCACCTGCTCGCGGGCCTCCTCGCCGATGATCTTCTGCAGGTCGCGGACCATCCCCGGGAAGGGGTGCGGCCCGGCCGCGGTACCGAAGACGTAGTTGGTCGTCTCGACGTTCGTCACCCAGTCGCGGAACGCCTCGTTGATCGCGTCCTTGAGGGTCCTGGACCCGCTGGAGACCGGCACGACCGTGGTGCCGAGCAGCTCCATGCGGGCGACGTTGAGCGCCTGGCGGCGCACGTCCTCCTCGCCCATGTAGATGACGCACTCGAGGCCGAGGAGCGCCGCCGCGGTCGCGGTGGCCACCCCGTGCTGACCGGCGCCCGTCTCGGCGATGACGCGCTTCTTGCCGAGCTTGCGGGTGAGCAGCGCCTGGCCGAGCACGTTGTTGATCTTGTGCGAGCCGGTGTGGTTGAGGTCCTCGCGCTTGAGGATGACCCGGGCGCCGCCCGCGTGCTCGGCGAAGCGCGGCACCTCGGTGATGATGCTCGGGCGCCCGGTGTAGGTGCGGTGCAGCTCGGCGAGCTCGGCCTGGAAGGACGGGTCCTCCCGCAGCTCCTGCCACGCGGTGTCGAGCTCGTCGAGCGCGGCGACGAGCGCCTCGGCCACGAACCGGCCGCCGAACCGCCCGAAGTACGGACCCTCGGCGCCGGACAGGCTCACGGGCGCACCGCCCGGACGGAGGGGTGGGCACCGGCGGCGACCATGTCGGCCACGGCCTGGCGCGGGCTGCCCTGGGTCACCAGCGCCTCCCCGACGAGGACGACGTCGGCGCCAGCGCGGGCGTAGTCGAGGACGTCGTGGGGGCCACGAACACCCGACTCGGCGACCTTGAGCAGACCGCTGGGGATGACGTCGACGACGGTGCCGAACACCGACCGGTCGACCTCGAGGGTGTGGAGGTTGCGGGCGTTGACCCCGATGACGCGGGCGCCGGCGTCGACCGCGCGCTTGGTCTCCTCGCGGTCGTGCGCCTCGACGAGGGCGGTCATGCCCAGGGAGTGGACGCGCTCGACGAGCGAGGTGAGCACGGTCTGCTCGAGCGCCGCGACGATGAGGAGCACGAGGTCCGCGCCGTAGGCGCGCGCCTCCCACACCTGGTAGGGCGTGACGACGAAGTCCTTGCGCAGGACCGGGACGTTGACCGCTGCGCGCACGGCGCCGAGGTCCTCGAGCGAGCCGCCGAAGCGACGCCGCTCGGTGAGCACGCTGATCGCGCTCGCGCCACCGGCCTCGTAGTCCGCCGCGAGCCCGGCGGGGTCGGCGATGTCGGCCAGCGCACCCTTGGACGGGCTCGAGCGCTTGACCTCGGCGATGACCGTCACCGCGTCCGCCCCGCCGCGCAGCGCGGCGACGGCGTCCTTGGCGACGGGCTGCTGATGGGCGCGCTCCTTGAGCGCGTCGAGCGGCGTCGCGGCCTCCCGCTCGGCGAGGTCCTCCCGGACCCCTGCGACGATGTCTTCCAGGACCGTCACCGTCTCTCCCTCCCCTTGCTTGGCCCCCATCGTAGGTGCCCCCACCCACAAGGCCGACCACAGTCCGCTGGACGGGCCACTCCCGGGCCGCGCGGCGGGCGAGGAAGTGGTGGGATGACCTCATGACCTCGCCGCGTCACCTCGACACCACCGCGACCACGCCCGTTCCCGACCGTGAGCCCGGGTGGTGGCGCTCGGCGGTCGTCTACCAGGTCTACCCGCGGTCCTTCGCCGACTCCGACGGCGACGGCGTCGGTGACCTCCAGGGCATCATCGACCACCTCGACCACATCGCCGAGCTCGGCGTCGACGTCGTGTGGCTCTCCCCGATCTACCGCTCCCCGCAGGACGACAACGGCTACGACATCTCCGACTACCAGGACGTCGACCCGATGTTCGGCACCCTCGAGGACCTCGACCGGCTCATCGCCGCGATCCACGAGCGCGGGATGAAGCTCGTCATGGACCTCGTCGTCAACCACTCCTCCGACGAGCACCCGTGGTTCCAGGAGTCCCGCTCCGGCCGTGACGCCGCGAAGCGCGACTGGTACGTGTGGCGTCCGCCCCGCCCGGGGCACACCGGCGGGGAGCCGGGGGCAGAGCCGACGAACTGGCACTCCTTCTTCTCCGGCTCGACGTGGGAGTGGGACGAGGCGAGCGGGGAGTACTACCTCCACCTGTTCTCCCGCAAGCAGCCGGACCTCAACTGGGAGAACCCGCAGGTGCGCGAGGCCGTCTACGCGATGATGCGCTGGTGGCTGGACCGGGGTGTGGACGGCTTCCGGATGGACGTCATCAACCTCATCTCCAAGGCGGTCGGCCCGGACGGCGAGCTGCCCGACGGTCCCGCCAAGCCGGGCACCCGCTACGGCGACGGATCGCCGTTCTACATGAACGGGCCGCGCAACCACGAGTTCCTCCACGAGATGCACCGCGAGGTCTACGCCGACGCCGCGATCCTCGCGGTCGCCGAGACGCCGGGCGTCACCCTCGAGCACGCCCGGCTCTTCACCGACCCGGCGCGCCGCGAGGTGGACATGGTCTTCCAGTTCGAGCACGTGGGCCTGGACCACGGGCCGGGCGGCAAGTGGGACCTGCAGCCGCTGTCCCTGCCCGACCTCAAGCTCAACCTCGCCGCCTGGCAGGAGGGGCTCGCGGCCGGGTGGAACTCCCTGTACTGGAACAACCACGACCAGCCGCGGGTCGTGTCCCGGTGGGGCGACGACTCCCCGGAGTACCGGGTCGCGTCGGCCAAGACGCTCGGCACTGTGCTCCACATGATGCGCGGGACGCCCTACGTCTACCAGGGCGAGGAGCTGGGCATGACGAACGTCGGCTTCACCTCGATCGAGGACTACCGCGACATCGAGTCCCTCAACCACTACCGCGAGCAGCTCGAGCACGGCGCCGACCCGGCGGACGTGCTCGCCGGCATCGCGCCGGTGAGCCGGGACAACGCGCGCACGCCGATGCAGTGGGACGACTCCCCCGCCGCCGGCTTCACCACCGGCACCCCGTGGATCGCGGTCAACCCGAACCACACCGAGGTCAACGCGGCCGCCGCGCGGCGCGACCCGGGCTCGGTCTACCACCACTACCGGCGGCTGCACGAGCTGCGGCACACCCACGACATCGTCGTCGAGGGGAGTTTCCGCCTCCTCCTGCCCGAGCACGAGCAGGTCTTCGCCTACACCCGCACCCTCGCCGGCTCACCGACGCTGCTCGTCGTCGCCAACATGAGCTCGGAGCCGGCGACGGTCACGCTCGCGGGGCTGGCCGGCCCGCTCGCGGGCGAGGTCCTGCTCACGACGCACGACGACGGCGCCCCCGCCGCGGGCGAGGAGCTCACCCTGGCGCCGTGGGAGTCGCGCGTCCTGCTCGGCTAGAGGCCGAGGACCAGCCCGAGGAGCGAGAGCAGCCAGAAGAAGGAGCCGACGGCGCCGAGCACGATGCCCAGGACCGCCGTGTAGCGGGTGGCGGTCCGGCCCCGGCTGTACGCGAGGACCCCGTTGATGCCGAGGACGACGGCGGACGCGCTCACGGCGGTCCCGAGGAGGATGACGACGACGGCCGCCACCATCGACCCGATGACCGGGGCGAGCAGGAGGAGCAGCCCGGCGATCCCGAGCCCGAGCGCCCAGGCGCCGGCCCGGTTGCCCGTGGGCGTCGTCTCGCTCATGCGTACCAGTCGGGCTGCCCGGCTCCGGGGCGGCCGGTCCGGTCGCGCGGCTGGCCGTGGCCCAGCGCGCTGAGGACGATGCTCGCGACGACGGTGAGGACGAGGACGGCCACGCCCGCGACGATCAGGCCCATCTGCCACAGCACGAGGCCGAGCGCGGTGAGGATCGCACCGAGGGAGACGCCCCAGAACATCACCCAGCCGGCGACGGTCTTGCCCTCGTTGTGGGCCGGGGCCTTGGGCGGCAGGTCGTAGTCGCGACGGGTGCCGTCGTGCGCCATGGTTCGCTTCCTCTCAGCGGTCATCATCTGGTCCAACACTAGCCGTGGTCCCGGGCGGTCGGGTCCTCGCCCCGCCCGAGGGCGTCCCAGTCGTCCATCGCGCGGACCCGCTCGTCACGCTCCGGGTCCCCTGCGGCGTCCTGCCCGGCGGTGCGCTCGAAGCGGCGCCCGGCCTGGACCGTGGGGATGCGCACGACGAGGACGGCCGCGGCGGCGACGAGCGCGCCGAGGGCGATGGTGAGGTAGGGCCACGCGGTGACCTCGGGGGTGCCGAGGGTCTCCCGGACGCCGCTCACCTGCGCGGCAGCGGTCTCCAGGCGGGGTCGCGGGTCGCGCAGGAAGCCGATGGCGGCCGCGCCGAGGGCCCCGCCGAGGACGACGAGCGCACCGGCGCACACCCGGGTGACCCAGCGGCCCCCGAGGGCCAGGGCGAGCCCGGTGGCGAGGACGGCGAGGCTCGCCGCGGTCGTGACCGGGCTCGCGTCACCGCCGGAGACAGTGACGGTGCGCTGGGCGAGCACGGTCGGGACCTCGGTGGAGCCCCAGGTCAGCGCGGACAGCGCGAAGCCGAGGACACCGAGGACGAGGACCGCGAGGACGACGCGCCCTCGGCTCACCGCTCCTCCTCGGTCCCGGGGCGCAGCGTGGCGGCGACGCGCACGGCGCGCAGCGCTGCGGCCGCCTTGTTGCGCGACTCCTCGTACTCCAGGGCGGGCACCGAGTCGGCGACGATGCCGGCGCCCGCCTGGACGCTGGCGACGCCGTCGCGGATGAAGGCGGTGCGGATGGCGATGGCCATGTCGGCGTCACCGGCGAAGTCGAAGTAGCCGATCGTCCCGCCGTAGATGCCGCGCCGGGCCGGCTCGAGGTCGTCGATGAGCTCGATCGCCCTCGGCTTGGGAGCCCCGGACAGTGTCCCTGCGGGGAACGTCGCGACGAGGCTGTCGAGGGCGGTGGACGAGGGGCGCAGCCGCCCGCTCACCGTGGAGGAGATGTGCATGATGTGGCTGTAGCGCTTGATCTCCATGAGCTCGACGACCTCGACGCTCGGCGGCTCGCACACCTTGACGAGGTCGTTGCGGGCGAGGTCGACGAGCATGATGTGCTCCGACCGTTCCTTCGGGTCGGCCAGGAGCTCCTCGGCCAGGGCGTGGTCCTCCTCGGCGGTGCGTCCGCGGGGCCGGGAGCCGGCGATGGGGAACGTCACCACCCGGCCGTCGCTCACCTTGACGAGCGTCTCGGGGCTCGAGCCGACGACCGCGAAGCTCGCCGAGCGTCCGTCGGCCGGCTCGTCGGGCAGCTGGAGGTAGTACATGTACGGGCTGGGGTTGATGGTGCGCAGCACCCGGTAGACCTCCAGCGGGTCGGCCGGGCAGTCGGTGTCGACCCGGAGGGACACGACGAGCTGGAAGACCTCACCGTCGTGGATCGCCTGCTTGGCCGCGCCCACGGCGCTCTCGAAGTCGGCCTGGCTCGTGCGGAAGCGCAGGCCCTCGTCGGACGTCGGGGCCTGCCCGCCGACCGCGGCGTGGCTGCGGGCCGGGGCGAGGAGCTGGTCCTGCATGGCGTCGAGCCGGGCGACGGCGTCGGTGTGGGCCTGGTCGACGCGCTCGTCGGTGTCGTCGAAGTTGATGGCGTTGGCGATGAGCCACACCGACCCGTCGGAGTGGTCGACGGCGGCGAGGTCGCTGGCGAGGCACAGCGCGACCTCGGGGGCGTCGATCTCGGCCGGGGCGTTGGCGCGCAGCCGGGGCTCCCACTGGCGCAGGACGTCCCACCCCAGGGAGCCGACGAGCCCGCCGGTGAGCGGGGGCAGACCGGGCAGGGCGGGGGTGTGCAGGGCGCGGAGGGTCTCGCGCAGGACGTCGAGGACCGGTCCCTCGGTGGGCACCCCGACGGGCACGTCGCCCAGCCAGGTCGCGCGGCCACCGCGGGACAGGAGGGTCGCCCGGGAGCGGACGCCGACGAACGACCAGCGAGCCCAGGCGCCGTGCTCGGCGGACTCGAGGACGAAGGTGCCCGGACGCCCGCCGGCGAGCTGGCGGTACAGGCCCACGGGCGTGACGTCGTCGGCGAGGAGGCGGCGCACGACGGGGATGACGCGCCGTCCGTCGGCGGCGAGCTCACGGAAGGTGGCGAGGTCGGGTGACGTGGCGCCCCACTCGGTCATGACGCCTCCCCGACGACGGCGCCGAGGTCCCCGCCCGCCTCGAAGCAGCTGCGGGTGCCGGTGTGGCACGCCGGGCCGACCTGCTCGACGCGTACGAGCAGGGCGTCGCCGTCGCAGTCCAGGGCCACGGAGCGCACGTGCTGGACGTGGCCGGAGGTGTCGCCCTTGCGCCAGTACTCCTGCCGGGAGCGCGACCAGTACGTGGCGCGGCCGGTGGTGAGTGTCCGGTGGAGCGCCTCGTCGTCCATCCAGCCGACCATGAGGACCTGGTCGGTGGAGTCGTCCTGGACGACGGCGCACACGAGCCCGGAGGGGTCGCGCTTGAGCCGGGCGGCGATGGCGGGGTCGAGGCTGGGCACCAGTCGATCTTGCCAGATCGCCGGGTACGTCCGGAGCGTGCCCGTCTCACCCAGTGGGAGGCGGGCGCCCGCGGGTCTCACCCGGCGGGTGCCGCTCGCTGTGGACTCCCGCTCCTCCCTAGCGTCCGGCACGACAGCCCACGACCTCAGGAGCAGACCGATGACCCTCACCGCCACCCCCGCCACCGACCCGACGCCGCGCCTCGCCGAGATCTCCGCGAGCGGACGCTCGACCGGCTCCCTGTCGACCGCCGTCCGGGCGCGGCAGTTCGGTTTCGTCGTCGCCGAGCCCGCGTCCTTCGGCGGCACGGACGAGGGGCCCAACCCCATCGAGTACCTTCTCGGCTCGCTCAACGGCTGCGTGACGGTCGTCGTCGAGACGGTCGCCGCGGAGCTCGGCGTCGCCGTCGAGGGGGTCGAGACGCACGCCACCGGCACCCTCGACCTGCGCGGGTTCGCCGGCACCGCCGACGTCTCCCCGCACTTCCAGACGCTCACCCTCACCGTGACGCTCACGACGACGGCGGGGCCCGGCGAGCTCGCCGAGCTCCAGGCCCAGGTGCTGCGCCGATGCCCGGTGTTCAACCTCGTCCGCGACGCGGGTGTCGACCTCCGCGAGGTCTGGCAGGTGCGGCCGGCCGCGTGACCCCCGGCCGGCCGCGCGGAGCGGGCCGGCCGCACGGGGGCCGGCCCGCTCAGTGCGCCTGGCGCACCCAGCTCGCGTACATCCGGGCGTAGACGCCGCCGCGGGCGACGAGCTCGCGGTGCGTGCCCACCTCGACGACGTGGCCCGCGTCGACGACGACGACGAGGTCGGCCGCCTCGGCGGTGGAGAGCCGGTGGGCGATCGCCACCGAGGTCCGCCCGGCCTGGAGGCGGGCCAGCGCGGCGCTGATGCGTCCCTCGGTGGCCGGGTCGACGGCGGAGGTCGCCTCGTCGAGGACGAGCAGGTCGGCGTCGGCGAGGTAGGCGCGGGCGATGGCGACGAGCTGGCGCTCCCCCGCCGAGAGCGACTCCCCGCGCTGCCCGACGTGGGTGTCCGGGCCGTCGGGCAGGGTGGCGAGCCAGTCGGTGAGGCCGAGCTCGGCGACCGCGGCCTCCACCTCTGCGCGGTCGTGCGTCAACCGGCCGTAGGCGATGTTCTCGGCGATCGTGCCGTCGAAGAGGAAGCCCTCCTGCGGGACGAGGACGACGCGGCTGCGCAGGGTGGCGAGCGGGAGCTCGCGCAGGTCGGTGCCGTCGAGCAGGACGCGTCCGGCGGTCGGGTCCATGAGCCGGGCGAGCAGCTTGCCGAGCGTCGTCTTGCCCGAGCCGGTCTCCCCCACCATCGCCACCGACGTGCCCGCCGGGATGTGCAGGTCGATGCCGTGGAGCACCTCGGGCCCGCCCGGGTAGGCGAAGCGGACGCCGTCGTACTCGACCGCGGCGGCGCGGTGGCCGGCGGCGCGCGGCGCGGCGGCGCGGCCCTGGGCGGGGTCGGTGACCTCGAGCGGGGTGTCGAGCACGGCGATGACGCGGCGCCAGCCGGCGACGGCGTTCTGCAGCTCGTTGAGCATCTCGGTCGCGTTCTGCACCGGGCCGGTGAACATCTGGACGAGGAAGAGGAAGGCGAGCAGGCGGCCGAGGGACAGGTGGCCGTCGAGGGCGAGGAGGGTGCCGACGACGACGGTGGCCGCCAGCGCCAGCCCGGAGAAGGCCATGCCCGTGGAGAAGGCGACGGCGGTGAACGTCTGGGCCTTGATGGCGTCGGCGCGGTGGTCCTGGACGGCGTCGTCGATGCGGCGCTGGGTGCGTCCCGAGGCCCCGTAGGCGCGGATCGTCTCGGCGCCGACGATGGACTCGGAGATCGCGCCGAGCATGACGCCGACCTTGACGCGCACGGCCCCGTAGGCGCGGGAGATGACCTTCTGGGCGCGCGGTGCCAGGACGAACATCGGGGCGAAGCACAGCCACACGACGAGCGCGAGCACCGGCGAGTACACGACCATGGCCACGGTCGCGACGAGCAGCTGGCCGACGTTGAGGACGAGCTGCAGGCCGCCGAACTGGACGAAGCGCGAGACGGTGTCGACGTCGCTCGTGACGCGGGAGACGAGCGAGCCACGCCGCTCGGCGTTCTGGGTGAGCACGGACAGGTCGTGGACGTGGCGGAAGGTCCGCACGCGCAGCTGGGCCAGGCCGCGCTCGCTGGCGCGGAACAGGCGGATGTTCACCGCCGACGTCGCCACCCCGGCGAGGAGGACACCGGCGAGGGCGAGGAGCACGGTGCGCACGACCAGCGGCACGTCCGGGCCGCCGTCGGCCATGATCGCGTTGTCGGTGACCTGCTGGATGACGATGGGGACGACGACCCGCCCGGCGGTGGCGACGACGGCGAGGGCGAGGGTCCAGCCGATGCCCTGGACCATCGCCGGGGACAGCTGCAGACCGCGGCGGACGGTGGCGAGGACGCCGAGGTCGGAGGACGCGGAGATCGTCGAGCTCATCGGGACTCCTCCTGCTCGGCGCTGCGGCGGGCGTAGCTCGAGGCGAGCTCGGCGTAGCCGGGGTCGCGCGCCATGAGCTCGGCGTGGGTGCCGACGTCGACCACCCGTCCCCTTTCGAGGTGGACCACCTCGTCGGCGAGGGCGATCGTCGCCGTCCGGTAGGCGACGAGCAGGACGCTGGCGCCCGACCCGCCGAGCCCGGCGAGGATCTCCTGCTCGACGACGGGGTCGACGGCGCTCGTCGCGTCGTCGAGCACGAGGAGCCGGGGTCGGCGGACGAGGGCGCGGGCGATGGCGATGCGCTGGCGCTGCCCGCCGGACAGGGTGGCTCCGCGCTCCCCGACGAGGGTGTCGAGGCCGAGGGGCAGCGCGCGGACGAAGTCCTCGGCGCGGGCGGTGCGCAGCGCGGCCCACACGTCCTCGTCGGACACGGCATCTGCGTCGTCGAGCGCGACGTTGCCGCGGATCGTGTCGTCGAAGACGAAGGTCGACTGGCTGACGAGGGCGACCTGGTGGGTGCGCTCGGCGTGGCTGAGCTCGCGGACGTCGACGCCGTCGAGCAGCACGCGTCCGCGGGTGGGGTCGACGAGCCGGGCGACCACGGAGGTGAGCGTCGACTTGCCGGAGCCGGTCGGGCCGACGACGGCGACGGTGCGCCCGGCCGGCACGTGCAGCGTGACGTCGCGCAGCAGGGCCACCGTGTCGCCCGTGGCGCTCACCGCCTGCTCACCGAGCTCGCCCGGGACGAGGCGGGCGGGGACCTCGAGGGTGACGTGCTCGACGTCCAGGCGCAGGCCGCCGCGGCCGGGGAGGGTCGCCTCCCCCTCGGGCATCGAGCCCTGGGCGTCGACGACGTAGGCGAGGCGGTCGTGCCCGACGGTCGAGCGGGGAAGCTCGGCGAGGACGAAGCCGATCGCCCGGACGGGGAAGGTCATGAGGGTGAGGAGGTAGGCGACCGTGACGAGGTCGCCCGTCTCGGCGGCGCCCCGGGAGATCTGCGAGGCACCGACGGCGACGACGGCGAGGGTGGCGACCGAGGGCAGGAGCTCGATGATCGGGTCGAAGACCGAGCGGACCTTGCCCATCTCGATGTTCGCGTCCTGCAACCGCTCGGTGACCTCGGCGAACCGGCGCTCCTCGACGGCCTCCGAGCCGAGCGACTTCACGAGCAGGGACGCCTCGAAGGACTCGTGGGCGACGTCGGAGACCTCGGCCCGCAGCCGCTGGGAGGTGGCCACGCGCGGCGACATCCGGCGCCGGAAGACGGTGTTGACGACGACGACGACCGGCAGCACGCTCACCCCGATCGCGCCCATGAGCGGGTCCGCGAGGAGCATCGCGGCGCCGGCGACGAGGAGCATGACGGCGACGCCGATCGCGAACGGCAGCGGCATGAACACCCCGGAGGCGGCCTCGGCGTCGGCGTTCGCGTTGGACAGCAGGCGTCCCGCCGGGTGGCGGCGGTGCCACGCCATCGGCAGGCGCAGGTACTGGCGGGTGACCCGCAGCCGGTGCGCCGCCTGGATCTCGAAGACGGCGGCCCCGGCCCACACGCGCCGGCCGGCGACGGCCGCCGCGGTGAGCAGCCCGACGACCAGCAGGGCGCCCCCGGCGAGCCAGATGTGGGAGGTGGGGACGTCCCGGCCGCTGAGGGCGGGGACGACGACGCGGTCGGTCACCTGGCCGAGGAGGAGCCCTGAGCCGACGGTGCCGAGCCCGTACAGGACCGAGCTGATGATCGCGAGCGTCGAGGTGCGCGGCGAGTCGCGCATGCCGCGTCCCATGAGGGTGAGGGAGCGCCGCAGCGTCCCGCCGGGCAGCCGGTAGGGCCGCGGTCCGGGGCCCGGCTCGAAGCGCCGTGCCCGGGTGGTCGTCTCCGGCACGGCGGTCTGCTCCTCTGGTCGCCGTCGGGCCCGGTGGCCCGACCGCCGACCATCCTCGCACGGCACGCCGCCGCGCGCGGGCCGGCCCGGTGGAGGGGGCCGACCCGCACGCGGCGGGGTGCTGGCGGGCGTGGCCCGCCCGTCTCAGCTCGCGGGCGGCTGAGACGCGCCCGGCGAGCCCGGAGCCGCCGGCGGCGCGCCCGACGGCGTACTCGGGAGCGGGTTGACCAGGACGTTGTCCGCCGTCTGTCGCTCCTCGGGCGTCCGCTGGTCCCAGCTGGGCTTGCGCACGGCGTAGAAGATGAGCGGCGGGATGCCGAGCACGATGACCACGGCGAAGACGACCAGCGGGTAGGTGATGTTGCTCAGTCCGCTGAACCCCTCGGGGCGGATGAACGCGAGCACGAACGCGGCCACGCACGCGACGAGCCCGACGCCGGCGACGAGCTTCATCGCCGGGGTGCGGTAGGTGCGCACCACCTCCGGGTGGCTGCGGCGCAGGCGCAACGCCGCGGCGAACATGAGGATGTACATGATGAGGTAGAGCGCCGCGGCCATGTCGACGAGCGCCACGAACGCGGTGTTCCCGTTCGGGATGATGACGAAGAGCAGCGCGAGAACGGTGACGACGCCGCCCTGGGCCATGAGGATGCCGACCTGGACGCCTGCCTTGTTCCGGCGCTGCAGAACGGGCGGGAGCAGGCCGGTTCGTGCGGCCGCGAGGACGCCGCGCGACGGGCCCGCGATCCAGGTGACGACGGAGGCGAAGGCGCCGAGTGCGATGAGCAGCGAGATCACCGGGGTGCCCCACGGCAGGTCCCACTTGTCGAAGTAGGCCTCGAACGCGAGGTTGATCCCGTTCGTCACACCGAGCTCGCTCTTCGGGACGGCGACCGAGATCGCGATCGTCGGCAGGATGAAGACGGCGAGGATGAGCCCGGTCGCGATGGCGATCGACTTCGGGAACCCGCGCCCGGGGTCCTTGAGGTCGTTCGCGTGGACGGCGTTGACCTCCATCCCCGCGAAGGCGAGGACGTTGGACACGATGAGCACGATCGAGGCGAGCCCGGTCCACGGCGGGATGACCGCCGAGGCCTCGAGCGTGGTCTCGGACCGTTCGCCGGTCGCGAGCCAGATCGCGCCGAACACGATGAGCAGCGCGGCGGGGAACAGGGTGCCGAGGATGCCGCTCCACGAGCCGACCTTGGCGAACAGGTTCCCGCCGGCGAGGGTGATGAGGGTCGAGCCCCAGTACAGGACGAGGATCACCGCAGCCGTGTACAGCCCGTTGCTGGCGATTCCCTGGTCGCCGATGACGAACGACAGGCTGGCGGCGATGAACGCGAGCTGGGTGGGGTACCAGACGACGTTCTGGACCCACTGGAGCCAGATCGCGACGAACCCCATCCGCTGGCCGAAGGCCTCACGCACCCACGTGTAGACCCCGCCCTTCCACCCCGTGGCCAGCTCCGCCGCGACGAGGGCGGTCGGCACGAGGAAGACGATGGCGGGGATGATGAACAGCGTGACCGAGCCGAGGCCGTACGTCGCGATGGCCGGCAGGGAGCGCAGCGAGGCCACGACGACGACGGTGAGCATCGCCAGCTGGGTCACGGACATGAACACCGTGGCCCCGGTGGCCGGCGCGCCGATCGCCGGACCGGCGTGCCCCGGCGGCTTGCGGTTGTCGGGAGTGCCGAACGGGTGGGCGGGAACGTGCTCCGGTGACGGCGCCGGCGTGCCGTCGGCGCGAACGACGGGCTGTGCTGCCCGGTGACCGGAAGACCGTGACTTGTTCATGGTCGTTCGCTCTCAGTGGTGGAACCCGGGGTGGTGGGCCTCGGCCGGCATCGGGCCGGTCAGGGCGTCGAGGTAGGCGACCTCCTCACGCAGGTCCGCGAGGAACGCCGAGGCGAGGTCGTGACTGAGGCCGTTGCGGACCACGACCCGCTGGACGGTGACGTCGGGGAGGTCGGCCGGCATCGGGTAGGCGGGCACGAGCCAGCCCTTCATGCGCAGCCGGTCCGAGAGGTGGTAGAGGTTCCAGTTCTTGGTGTGGTCAGGCTTGAGCCGCCAGGCGAAGACGGGGATGTCCGACCCGTCGTTCCACAGCTCGAACGCCGGCATCTTCGCGATCTCCCCGGACAGGTACAGCGCCACGTCCCGGGAGGCCCCCTGGACCCGGGTGTAGCCCTCGATCCCGAGCCGGAGGAACATGTAGTACTGCAGGAGCACCTGGGCCCCGGGCCGGGAGAAGTTCAGCGCGAACGTCGGCATCTCCCCGCCGAGGTAGCTGACCTTGAACACGAGGTCGTCGGGCAGGGCGTCGGCCGAGCGCCACACCACCCAGCCCACGCCCGGGTAGACGAGGCCGTACTTGTGCCCGGAGGTGCTGATCGACGCGACCCGGTCGACCGCGAAGTCCCAGCGCAGGTCGGGCTGGAGGAACGGCGCGATCATCGCCCCGGACGCGCCGTCGACGTGGATCGGCACGTCGAGGCCGGTGGTCTCCTGGATCCGGTCCAGCGCCTGGGCGATCTTCTCGACGGGCTCGTACATCCCGGTGTAGGTGACGCCGAGGATCGCGACGACGCCGATGGTGTTCTCGTCGACGTACTTCTCGAGCTCGTAGCCGTCGAGGACCTTGTGGTCCCAGGAGATGGGGACGTACCGCGGCTCGACGTCGAAGTAGTTGCAGAACTTCTCCCAGCAGACCTGAACGGCGCTGGACATCACGAGGTTGGGACGCTCGGTGGACTTGCCGGCGGCCCGGCGCGCGTGCTGCCAGCGACGCTTGAGGGCGAGCCCGCCGAGCATGCACGCCTCGGAGGAGCCGATCGTCGAGGTCCCGATGGTGTGCTCGGGGTCCGGCGCGTGCCAGAGGTCGGCGAGCATCGTCCAGCACCGCGTCTCGACGGCCGCGGTCTGCGGGTACTCGTCCTTGTCGATCATGTTCTTGTCGGCGGCCTCGAGGTAGAGGCGCTGGGCGTGCTCGTCCATCCAGGTGCCGACGAACGTCGCGAGGTTGAGCCTGGCGTTGCCGTCGAGCATGGCCTCGTCGTGGACGATCTGGTAGGCGGTCTCCGGGAGGGACTCCCCGGCGGGGAGCCGGAACTTCGGTAGCTCCGTCGCCTCACCGGGCCGTGCGAACAGTGGGTTGAGCCCGACCGAGTCGGGCTCGTTCTCGTGGCGCTCGACACGCCGCGACGTTGTGACCATCGTGTCTACCCCCAATATGCGTCAGGTGGTGGCACCCTGCCGCTGCGCAGCAGGGCGGTATGACCGCCGGCCGCGCGCGCTCTCGCGCGTGGGTCGACCACGGCCGCACGAGGCGACCGCAGTGTGTTGTGACGAGGTCAGACGACGACGAGCTCGGTGCCGTCCGCGGCGTGGTCGCCGAGGGCGACGGAGTGGATCGCCGGGTCCTCGTAGGTGTTCCAGTAGTACGTGTTCGTGCGCCCGGAGAACAGGCCGGTGTAGATCGTCCGCTCGAAGTCGCCGTCACCCATCGCCGCGGCGCCGTCGACCATCGCCACCTGCTGCAGGGTGTGGAAGGCGCGGCTGACGTTCTCCTCCTCGCTCCCCTTCTGCGGGTAGTGGGAGTTGACGTACGCCGCGCGGACGAACCGCGACGGTGAGTAGTAGTCGCCGGGGATGCCGCGCATGTGCGCCCCGGAGCCGAACGGCTTGAGCCGCGCCCGCCCCACCGGCGTCACCTCGGGGAACTCAGGGGAGAGGTTGAGGTAGTTGCGCAGGTTCTCGTGGTGCCAGCCGAAGCCCGGCTGGTTGGCGAGGACGTCGACGTCGTCGTCGAAGACGTGCATACCGTCGGCGGTGTACTCCACGACGATGGCGCGCGTCGCGTCACCGATGATCCAGTGCAGGAGGGAGCTGGGGTACTTCTCGTTGATCGGCCGGTCGACGATGGTGACGTTCGCGAGGGCGGCCCCGACCTCGTCGACGCTGGCGAACTGCGAGGCGACCCAGAGCGGGAACTCGTAGGCGGCCACGTTCGTCGTCCCCTCGACCGGCGCCTGGGCGTACTCGGCGTAACCGGGGAAGTTGAGCCCGGCGACCGCGAGACCGACGTCGTTGCCGCAGTCGAAGTACAGCGGCGTGTCCTCCTCGACGATGCCCATGCCGATGACGGCGTGCCGGATGCTGGGCACCGCGGCGAAGGGTGAGCGTGTCGCGTAGCCGGTGGGGGTGATCACCACCCGCTCCCCGTACCCGAAGGTCCAGTCGAGGTTGCGCGCGAGGTAGACGTTGTCGTTGCCGTCCGTGAATCTGATGCCGGTGCACATTCCGGACCCCCCAGTGGTCGGTCTCCGGTCGGCGCACGCCCCGCGCGTCGACGGGATCAGTGTTTGAGCTCCCGGTCGGCCGCGCGCCCCGCGCGTCTACGGGAGCGGTTCAATGATAATCCTCATCACAGGAGTGGAACTGTAATCTCCGTCACACTTCTCGGCACCTGGAGGCTAGACGGTGGACGTGTCGATGATGACGTCCGCGGCGGCGCGCGCGTCACGCTCGGCGAGCAGCGCGCCCTCCTGCGCCGCCCACGTCGACCACTGGTCCAGCCAGGTGCCGTCGTCGCGTGCCATGGCTCGGTGGTGGCGCTCGGGCTCGGGCGCCTCGAGCCACACGAGGGCGTCCAGGTAGGGCGCACACGGTGCGGACCCGGCCCCGCACCCCTCGAGGACGACGACGGCGGTCGGCTCCACCCGCACCGTGCCGTCGAGCTCGCCGCGCACCCAGTCGTAGCGGCGGTAGCTGCCGGCGCGCCCGGCCCGCAGCGGGGCCAGGACGCCGGTCGCCACGGCCTCGACGCCCTCCCGCAGCCCGCGCCACCCGCGGTAGGCGTCCTCCAGGGCGAGGACCTGCGCGCCGGGCACGGCCGCGGCCACCTGCCCGGCGAGCCGGGTCTTGCCCGCCCCGGACCGCCCGTCGATCCCCAGCACGACGGGCTCGCCCGACCCGGCGGCCTCGGCGAGGAGTGCGAGGACGCGCTCGAGCGGGGTCACGCCGCGAACGGTACCCGCCGGGGCCCGTGCGCGCCGGATATTCTCTGCGGAGCCGAGAGTCTGGAGGAACGATGAGTGTGGCCGTGCGCGTGATCCCGTGCCTGGACGTCGACGCGGGACGCGTCGTCAAGGGCGTGCGGTTCGAGAACCTGCGCGACGCGGGCGACCCGGTCGAGCTGGCCCGGCGCTACGACGCCGAGGGCGCCGACGAGATCACCTTCCTCGACGTCTCGGCCTCCACCGAGGGCCGTGCGACCACGCTCGACGTCGTCTCGCGTACCGCCGAGGAGATCTTCGTGCCGCTCACCGTCGGGGGCGGCGTGCGCGCGGTCGAGGACGTCGACCGGCTGCTGCGGGCCGGGGCGGACAAGGTGGGGGTCAACACCGCCGCCGTCGCGCGCCCCGAGCTGCTCACCGAGGTCGCCGAGCGCTTCGGTCGCCAGGTCATCGTCCTGTCGGTGGACGCGCGGCGCTGCCGCGACGGCGCCGAGACGCCCTCCGGCTACGAGGTCACCACTCACGGCGGGCGCCGCGGCACCGGGATCGACGCCGTCGCGTGGGCGGTCGAGGCCGCCGAGCGCGGCGCCGGGGAGATCCTCCTCAACTCCATCGACGCGGACGGCACCGAGGACGGGTTCGACCTCGAGATGCTCACCGCGGTCCGTGAGCGGGTGTCCGTGCCGCTCATCGCCTCCGGCGGGGCCGGGACGGCCGCCCACTTCACCCAGGCCGCCCAGGCCGGGGCCGACGCGGTGCTCGCGGCGTCGGTGTTCCACTTCGGCACCCTCACGGTGGGCGAGGTCAAGGCGGACATGCGGGCAGCGGGCGTGCCGGTGCGCTGAGCCGCCGCTGCCCCTAGCGTGAGGTCCCCAGCACCGATCGGACGGAGCACGCACGTGTCACGAGCCAAGTGGAGCGAGCCGGAGCGCCGGGCCCTGGCCGCCACCTTCCGGGAGGTGGGCCCCGGCGCCCCGACGCTGTGCGCGGGGTGGCGCAGCGAGGACCTCCTCGCGCACCTCGTGCTGCGCGAGACCCGGCCGTGGGTCATCGCCCTGGACATGGCGGGCCGGCCCGAGCCGGGCCACGAGAAGCGCCAGTCCCAGGTCGCGCGCGCGGCGCGCACGCCGGGTGGCTACGCCGCCCTCGTCGACGACCTCCTCGGCACCGACGGGCTGCGCCCCACCCGGCGGATGGGCGACGCCGTCAACCTCGTCGAGTTCGTCGTCCACCACGAGGACCTGCGACGCGCCGGGGACTCCCCGCGCCCGCCCCGCCGGCTGCCGCCGGGGATGCGTGACGCCCTGTGGCGCCAGCTCGCGACCATGGGCCGGCTGGCGGCGCGCCGTTCCCCGGTCGGTGTACGGCTCGCGAGCACCGACGGTGGCCGCGCCGTCGTGCGGCGGGGCGAGGACCCGGTGACGCTGGTCGGCGGGCCGGTCGAGCTCGCCCTGTACCTCATGGGACGCGCCGAGCGGGCGGAGGTCGAGGTCCAGGGCTCCCCCGGCGCCGTCGCCTCCTTCACCGCGGCGATGGGCTGACCCGCCGCGCCGATGAGTTCGGGAACCGGACCGGGTCTGCCGGTGCATGAGCCTGACGACGAGGGTGCTGAGCGTGTCCGTGCCGGTGGCCGACCAGGACGCCGCGCTCCGGTTCTACACCGAGGTGCTCGGCTGTGAGCTCGAGGCCGACGTCGAGGTCTGGCCGGGCGCCCGGCTCGTCCAGGTGCGCCCGCCGGGCTCGGCGGTCGCGCTCGTCCTGCTCCCGCCGGACAGCGAGATCCCGGTGGCGGTCCGGCTGGGCACCCCGGACGCCGCGGCCGCGCACGCCGCGATCCGCGCGGCCGGGGTGCGGCTCGACAACGAGGAGCTCGTCCGGATGGACGGGATGACGCCGATGTTCTCCTTCGCCGACCCGGACGGCAACGGGCTGGTCTACATCGAGGAGGACGGCGGCTGACCTAGCCGGCCGGCGTCGTCTGCTGGGGGCTCTGGCCCTCCTCCGGCGTGGCCGCCTCCTCGACGGGGGTGGCGGCGAGGATGTCGACGACGAAGACGAGGGTCTGGCTGCCGTTGCCGAGCGCCGGGGGCACGACGACGAGGACGCGCGAGCCCACCGTCTGGTCCACGAGGCCGTCACGCAGGCCGGCGAACGTGTCGTCGACGAGGACGGTGCGCGGGACCTTCCCGTCGGCCCAGGTGGAGTCGTAGATCTCGCCACCCGGCCAGGTCACCGCCTGGTACTGGATGGTCACCGCCTCGCCCGGGGCCACCTGACGCCCGGTGCCGCGGATGAGCGTCTCGACCTCGAGGGTCGAGGGCGGGTCGCCGTCGGGCAGCGTGATGGTGACGCCGTCGTCGCTCTCGGTGACGGTCGGCAGGTCCTCGCGCTGGGCGAGCTCCTCGCCCTGGGCCACGGTCGGCAGGACGTCGACGACGAGCACGAGCATCCGCTCGATGCCGTCCTCCCCGGCCACCGGCTGGGTGACGAGCAGCCGGCTGCCCTCCCGGGCGCCGAGGAGCAGCGGGTAGACGTCCTCGCCGACCTCCTCGGGGGTGAGCAGGAGCGTGCGGGCCTCACCGGCGCCGCGGTCGGGCACCGCCTCGCCGGTCTCGCCGTCGTAGGCGGACAGCGCGAGGAGGGCCGGGCCGCCGGCCTCGAGCTCGCGCCCCTCCCCCTCGATGAGCACCTCGCTCTCCTCCTCGGTGAGCTCGAGGGGTGCCTCGAAGCTCACCACGGGGGTCCGGCCGAAGGCGCCGGAGACGGAGATGGCCGACGGCTCCTCGGTGGGCGTCTCCTCGGGCGAGGAGCAGCCGGCGAGGGCGAGCACGGCGAGGAGCGCGGTGGCGAGGGCACGGCGGGGGCGGGACACGTCAGGCTCCGATCGCGGCGATGAGCGCGTCGACCCGCGCGTCGGTGCTCGCGAACGGGTCCTTGCACAGCACGGTGTGCTGCGAGGCGTCGTTGAGCTTGAGGTGGACCCAGTCCACGGTGTGGTCCCGGCGGTGCTCCTGCGCGGCGGCGACGAAGTCGCCCCGGAGCTTGGCGCGGGTGGTCTGCGGCGGGGTGGTGCGGGCGGCCTCGATCTCCTCGTGGGAGGCCACTCGCGCCATGAGGCCGCGCTCGCGCAGCTTCTCGGCGAGCCCGTCGACCGGCGAGATGTCGTGGTAGGCGAGGATCAGGCGGCTCACGCGCACGTCGGCGAGCCCGGCGCCGCTGCCGGCGCGGTAGCGCTCGATGAGGCGCTGCTTGATCGCCCAGTCGAGCTCGGTGTCGATGAGGGAGTGGTCCCCGGTGCGCAGGGCGCGCAGGCCGCGCTCCCACAGCTCGAGCACCTCGAGCTCGACGGGGCGCAGTGTCATCCCGGCGGTGTGGGCCAGCACCCGCTCGAGGTACTCCTCCTGCAGCTCCAGCGCGCTGCGCCGGCGCCCGTTGACGAGCTCGACGGGGGTGGTCGCGGTGAGGTCGCGGGAGATGTCGCGGATGGCGCGCATCGGGTCGGCGAGGAGGAGGTCGTCGAGCCGGCCGCCGGCCTCGACGAGGTCGAGGAGCAGCGCGGTCATGCCGGTCTTGAGGAGCGTCGTCGTCTCTGCGACGGAGGAGTCCCCGGAGATGACGTGGAGCCGGCGGTAGAGGTCGGGGTCCCCGTGCGGCTCGTCGCGGGAGTTGATGATGGGGCGCGAGCGGGTGGTGGCCGAGCTCATCGCGTCCCACAGGTGCTCCGAGCGCTGGGAGAAGCAGTAGGTGGCCCCGCCGGGGGTCTCGCGCACGGCGCCGGCGCCGGTGAGGATCTGGCGCGTGATGAAGAAGGGGACGAGCTGCTCGACCGTGCGCTGGAAGTCACGGCGGCGGCGCAGCAGGTAGTTCTCGTGGCAGCCGAAGGCGTTGCCGGCGGAGTCGACGTTGTTCTTCAGCAGGTGGATCCGCCCGCCGATGCCCTCCTCGGCCAGTCGCGCGGTGGCCTCCTCGGCGAGGTCGACGAGGATCGCCTCCCCCGCCCTGTCCTGGACGACGACGTCGCGCACGTCGTCGCACTCGGCGGTCGCGTACTCCGGGTGGGAGCCGACGTCGAGGTAGAGCCGACCCCCGTTGCGGAGGAAGACGTTGGAGGACCGGCCCCACTCGACCACCTTGCGGAAGAGGTAGCGCGCGGCCTCGTCGGCGCCCAGCGGCGGCCCCGTCTCGGGCTGCCGGGCACCGACGACGGTGATGCCGTACTCGGTCTCCAGCCCGACGATGCGGGGAGCGAGGCTCACTGCCCGCCCTTCTGCACGAACCCCTTGACGAAGGACTCGGCGTTGGTCTCGAGCACGGAGTCGATCTCCCCGAGGAGGTCGTCGAGCTCGGCGGACTGGGCCTGCGCGCTCGCGGCTACGGGCAACGGCGGCGGCGTGGGCTCCTCCGGCTCCCGCTCGCTCCGGCGCTGCTGCTCCTGACGGGCCATGGTGACCGCCTCCCTCTCGACTACCCGTCGATCCTAGTTCGCCGCGGCGGTGTGCGGGCCGGTCGCCCGGTGCGTGGCACCTGCTACTCCGGACGCTCCGGACGCTCCGGGCGCCGGTCCGCGGCTCGCCGCAGCGCGAGCCGGGCCCGGCGAGTGACGTGGGCGGGGCCGCCGGCGAGCGAGCGGAGGCGGCCGGCCGACTGTGGGACCAGCACGTCGCGGGTGAGGACGGCGTCCGGGTTCGTCAGGCGTCTCCTGCGCGACTGGTGCTGCGCCCGGATCCGCACGCGGTCCTCCAGCCTCATCGGGTCGAGCACGTGGTCGACCGCGGAGAGGATCGAGCCACGGAGCAGCCAGAGGCCGGTCTCCTCCCGCGGGTCGACGAGGAGCAGCTCGGTGAGGACGGCCCGGGCCTCACCCGCGACGTCCAGCGTCTCGGCCAGGTGCCGCTCGACCTCTGCCTCCGAGCGCTCCGCCTCGGCCTCGACGAGCGCGCCGAAGGCGTCGAGGCAGTCCGCGACGTGACCGAGCAGGACGGCGAACGCGGGGCGGACGTCGTCGCCGTAGCCGTCGTCGGGCGTCTCGTGCTCGGGAGCCTCGGCGAACATGGTGGCGAAGAGGGCACGGATCGCGAGCAAGGAGCGGTCGAGGGAGTCCAGGCCGGCCCGCAGGACCGGTTCCACCTCAGGGGCACCGATCGCGCGGGGGTTGAGTCGCCGCAGGTCCGCGACCGTGCTGATCGCCGCTTCCGTGCGCTCCATGTCCCGAGCGATGGTGCGGGCCTCGTCCAGCCAGGCACCCACCGCGCCCTTGGTGACCGGCCCCCGGGACATCGACGAGGCGGCGGCCCGCAGGGACGCCGCCTGGCTGCCCGCGACGTTGCGCACGTCGGTCACCGCGGCCCGGACGGGGACGGGTGGTGGCAGGAGCACGTTGAACGCCATCCCCACGCCCGCACCGATGAGGGTGGTGAGCACGCGGGTCTCCGCGGCGATGTCCTGTCCCCCGGTCCCCAGGATGAGCATCGCGCTGATCGCCGTCTCCAGTCGCTGGTCGCCCAGGCGCAGGACCGCCGCCAGCAGCAGCGCCAGGGCGACCGCCGCGCCCAGGCTCCACCAGGTCAGGCCCACCCACGAGGACAGCGTGACCGCGACCAGCACGCCGGTCAGGACGGCCCCCACGCGGACCACGCCCATCCGCAGGCTCGCCGCTGCCGACGCCTGGACCACCAGGAGCGCGGTGAGCGCACCCGTGAGGTCGACATCTCCATCGACCAGCCACACCGTCAGCAGGTAGGCGACGACCGAGGCGATCGTCAGCCTGGCCACCCACACGAGGAGCGGTCCGACCGGCCGGGGCAGCAACCAGGACGGCGCCGGCAGCCGGCGACCGTGACGCAGCCGGCTCAGCGCCAGGCGCTTGCGGGCGGAATCGGACACGGCAGCTCCCACGGCGCAGGTCGGAGGGGCCAGCGTACAGAGCCGACCCAGGCCGAGCGCGGCGGTGTCGGGGTGGAAGACGGCCATGCGAACGGGTCCAGCCGCGGCTCCCCAGCGGGACGTCGGAGCGGGCGGACGACCGCCCGCGCAAGGTGCCGGACCGACGCCCGAGAACCTGGCAGAGTCACCGCATGCGTCTCCTCGTGATCTTCGGACCCCCGGCCGTGGGGAAGATGACCGTCGGCCGCGCGGTCGTCGAGCGGAGCACCTTCCGCATGCTCCACAACCACGCGATCATCGAGCCGCTGCTCGACGTGTTCGACTACGGCACGCCGCCGTTCACCCGCCTCCTCGGTGAGTCGCGGGTGCGCGTCGTCGAGGAGGCCGTCGGCGCCGGGATCGACCTGCTGCTCACGTTCGTCTGGGGCTTGGACCTGCAGTCCGACCTCGAGGAGATCAGCGAGTACGTCCGCCCCTACGTCGAGCGGGGCGCGGACGTGGCGTTCGTCGAGCTCGCGGCGGACCTCGACACGCGCCTGCGACGCAACCGGACGGAGCTGCGGCTCGCCGAGAAGAGGTCGAAGCGTGACCTCGAGTGGTCCGACGCGAACGTCCGGGAGATGGAGCGGCTCGTCATGAACACCGGCACCCGGACCGACCTGCCCGGAGTCCTCCTGCTGGCCCGGCACCCGCACCTACGGATCGAGACCGACGACCTCGACGCGCAGGAGACGGCGGACCGGATCCTCACCTGGCTGGACGGGCTCGCGGCCGGGGGCAGCGCCGGCGACTGAGCCCGCGCCGGGCACCGCGCTCAGCGGTGGCGGCGGCGCAGCTCCTCCAGGAGCGTGGCGACGTCGGGGCTGGCGTCCAGCGCCTCCCCCACGTGCGCGCGCGTGCCCCGTGCGGGCTCGGCCATCGGGAGGCGGACGAGGTGCTCGGTGCCCGGGACGTCGAGCACCACCGACTCCCAGCCGGCGGCTGCCACGCCCGCGCCGTACCGTCGCACGGTCTCACCGCGGAACCAGGCCCGGGTGTCGTGCGGCGGGGTGTGCACCGCCGCGTCCACGTCCTCCTGGGTGACGAGCCGCTCGACGGCGCCGGACGCGGCGAGGCGCTGGTAGATGCTGCGCTCGGGCCGCACGTCGGACCACTGGAGGTCGAGCGCCGCCAGGCGCGGGTGCTCCCACCCCAGGCCGTCGCGCCGCCGCATCCCCTCGAGAAGGCGGAGCTTGGCCACCCACTCGACGTCCGCGGCGCAGGACATCGGGTCCTGCCGGAGCCGGGTGAGCACCGAGTCCCAGCGCGCGAGCACGTCGCGGGTCTCCTCGTCCACGTCCGGGCCGAGCGCCTCACGGATCGTCTCGAGGTAGAGCCGCTGGATCTCCAGCGCGGTCATCTGCCGCCCGTCGGCCAACGTGAGCCGGTGGGTGAGGGTGGTGTCGTGGCTGACCAGGCGCGTCTCGGCGACGGCGTCGTCGAGGGCGACGGTGTCCAGGGCGAGCGGCACGGCGTCCTGCTCGAGCAGCCACAGCACCAGGGAGGTCGTGGCGAGCTTGAGGTAGGTGGCGGTCTCGAGGAGGTTGGCGTCCCCGACGATGACGTGGAGGCGGCGGTAGCGCTCGGCGTCGGCGTGCGGCTCGTCGCGGGTGTTGATGATCGGCCGGTTGAAGGTCGTCTCCAGGCCGACGTCGTTCTCCACGTAGTCCGCGCGCTGGGAGAGCTGGAAGCCGGGCACCTCCGAGCGCGGCCCGAGCCCCACCCGGCCCGAACCGGTGAAGACCTGGCGGGTGACGAGGAACGGGGTGAGGTAGCGGACGACGTCACCGAAGGGCACCGCGCGGTCCATGAGGTAGTTCTCGTGGGTGCCGTAGGACTGGCCCTTGCCGTCGACGTTGTTCTTGTAGAGGGCGACGTCGGGCATCGCCGGCTCGGCGGCCAGCGTCGCGGCGGCGCGGCGCATGACCTCCTCACCGGCCCGGTCCCACAGCACCGCGGCCCGCGGGCCGGTGACCTCGGGGCTGGAGTACTCCGGGTGGGCGTGGTCGACGTAGAGACGGGCGCCGTTGGTGAGGACGAGGGAGGTCATCGGCCCGGGCCGCTCCTCGGGCCCCGGCCGGCGCCGGTGGTAGGGCCCGAGCCGGGCGGCGAGGTCAGCCGGGGAGTCGGTGAGCTGGTCGGGGTGGGCCGCGGCGCGGTCGAGGCGGAAGCCGCGGGCGTCGGCCAGCGGGTCCTCCCCCTCGTAGTCCCAGCGGGCGGTGGCCACAGTCTGCGCGTAGGCGACGACGACCGCCGCCGACAGCGCCATCGGGTTGGCCATGGGGTGGCCCGGCTCGAGCACCCCGTACTCGGTCTCGATGCCCATCATCCGGCGCACGGTCATCGCGGCACCCCGCTCACAGGTAGTCGCGGGTCTCGACGACGCGGGTGGGCTCGGCGCCCTCCCCGGTCCCCCCGCCGCTGCCGAGCGTGCGCATGAAGACGATCCGCTCGCCCTTGCGGCCGGCGACGCGCGCCCAGTCGTCGGGGTTCGTCGTCGAGGGCAGGTCCTCGTTCTCCCGCATCTCGGCGGCGTAGCCGGCGAGCAGGTGGGAGGTGCGCAGCCCGCGCTCGCCGGTGGCGATGAGGTCCTTGATCGCGGCCTTCTTCGCGCGGTCGACGATGTTGGCCATCATCGCCCCGGAGGCGAAGTCCTTGAAGTACAGGACCTCCTTGTCCCCGCTCGCGTAGGTGACCTCGAGGAACCGGTTGTCGTGCGTCGTGGAGTACAGCCGCGCGACCACGGCCTCGGCCATGGCGGCGACGACGGCGCGCGGGTCGCCGTCGTGGCGCGCGAGCTCCTCGGGGTGGATCGGCAGGTCGGCGGTGAGGTACTTGGCGAGGATCTCCCGGGCGCCGGCGGCGTCGGGCCGCTCGATCTTGATCTTCACGTCGAGCCGGCCGGGACGCAGGATCGCCGGGTCGATCATGTCCTCGCGGTTCGAGGCGCCGATGATGACGACGTTCTCGAGCTTCTCCACACCGTCGATCTCGGCGAGCAGCTGGGGCACGACGGTCGTCTCGACGTCGCTGGACACGCCGGTGCCGCGGGTGCGGAACAGGGAGTCCATCTCGTCGAAGAAGACGACGACCGGCAGACCGAGCGCGGCCTTCTCCCGGGCGCGGGCGAAGATCACCCGGATCTGGCGCTCGGTCTCCCCGACGTACTTGTTGAGGAGCTCGGGGCCCTTGATGTTGAGGAAGTAGCTGCCCTTGCGCCGGCCGTCCTCACCGGTGCCGGCGAGGGACGTCGCCACCGCCTTGGCGATGAGCGTCTTTCCGCACCCGGGCGGTCCGTAGAGCAGGACGCCCTTGGGCGGCTTGAGGCCGTGCTCGCGGTAGAGCTCGGGGTGCCGGAAGGGCAGCTCGACGGCGTCGCGGATCTGCTCGATCTGCGGACCGAGGCCGCCGATGTCCCCGTAGTCGACGTCGGGCGTCTCCTCCAGGAGCAGGTCCTCCACCTCCGAGCGCTCGACGTGCTCGAGGGCGAACCCGCTGCGCAGGTCGGCGAGCAGCGTGTCCCCCACCCGGATGCCGGTGTCGCGCAGCGGGGCGGCGAGGCGCAGCACGCGCTCGTCGTCGGAGCGGGCGACGACGAGCACCCGCGCGTCGTCGACGACCTCCTTGACGGCGACGAGCTCCCCCGTCTCCTCGTAGCCGCCGGGCTGCACGGCGACGAGCGCCTCGTTGAGCCGGACCTGCTGGCCCGGGCGCAGCGCCCCGAGGGGCAGGGACGGCGCGGCGGCCACGCGGAGGTGACGGCCGCTGGAGAGCACCTCGACCTCGCGGGCGGGCACGTCGACGGCGAGCACGGTGGCGAAGCTCGCGGGCGGGCGGGACAGGGCGTCGATCTGCTCCTGCATGGTCTCCAGGCGCTCACGCGCCCCCTGGAGCGCCGTGGCGAGCCGCTCGTTCTTCGTCGCGAGACTGGCCGCCTGCTGCTCGAGCTCCTTGACCCGGTCGGTCCGGAACCCGTCCATCCCCGCCTCGGCCATCACGGCCCCTTCCCTGCTCGACTGCCCCCACGGTAGGTCACCCGGCGCGCCGGGCGCGCGCCCGGTCACTGGGTGGGAGAGTCCCCCTCGGGACGCGTCGCGGTGCCTTCCTCGCGCAGGCGCTCGGCGCGGTCCTGGTCGCGGCGCACCCGGCGGATCTTCTTGTCCGAGACGGTCCGCTCCCCCAGGTCCTCGGCCCACTCCTCCTCGACGGGGTAGGCGCCCTTGGCCGGGCGCCGCTTGCGCAGCGGCGGGGTGACGCCCGGTGCCATGCGTCGGGTCGTCACGAGGAAGCCGGTGTGCCCGACCATCCGGTGGTCGGGCCGCACCGCCAGGCCCTCGAGGTGCCAGCCGCGCAGGAGCGTCTCCCACGCCCGCGGCTCGGTGAACAGCTCGGAGTCCTTGGCGTCCTCGACGAAGCGGGACAGCTGGGTGGTCGTGGCGACGTAGGCGATGAGCACACCGCCCGGGGCCAGCGCGTCGGCGGCGACCTGGAGGTTCTCCCACGGCGCGAGCATGTCGAGGACGACGCGGTCGACCGAGCCCGGCTCGACCGCGGTGGGCAGCACCTCGGCGAGGTCGCCGACGACGACCTCCCACGCCGGGTGGTCGGTCCCGAACCAGGCGCGGGCGTTGGCCTGGGCGATCTCGGCGAAGTCGGCGCGCCGCTCGACCGACAGCAGGCGGCCGGTGGGGCCTACGGCCTGGAGCAGCGACATGCTCAGCGCGCCGGACCCGACGCCCGCCTCGACGACGCGCGCGCCCGGGAAGATGTCGGCCATCGCGACGATCTGGGCGGCGTCCTTGGGGTAGACGACGGCGGCACCCCGTGGCATCGACAGGACGTGGTCGGCGAGCAGCGGACGCAGGACGAGGTACTCCACCCCGCCCGTCGTGGCGACGACGATCCCTTCCGGACGGCCGATCACCTCGTCGTGGCGCAGGTAGCCGCGGTGGGTCTGGAACGTCGCGGCCGGGTCGAGGGTGATCGTGTGGAGGCGGCCCTTGGGGTCGGTGAGCTGGACGCGCTCCCCGACGGCGAGGGGGCCGCGCCGCCCCGCGGGGCCGAGCGGACGGTCGGCGGGGGCGTCGGGATGTGAAGTCACGATCGACGAGTCTACAAACCCGGCGTCCTCCGCCTGTCGCCGGCTCAGGCGTACTGGGCGTCGTACCGCTGCCGGGCGCGCTCGCGTGCCTTGGCTGCCTCGGTCTTCCGGTCCTTCGCGGGAGCGGTGGTGACGAGGGCGTCGAGCAGGTGCTGGGTGGCGTGGGCGACCTGGGCGACCGCGGCGTCGAACGCCTCCTGGTTGGCCTGGGAGGGCTTGGTCATGCCGGCCACCTTGCGCACGTACTGCAGGGCGGCGGCCTGGACCTCCTCGGAGGTCGCCGGCGGCGCGAAGTTGTACAGGGTGTGGATGTTGCGGCACATGACTCCAGGGTGACACCACTCACACCTCACGGGAAGGGCGGTTCGCCCGTTCCCTGACCGGGGTGGTCAGGGCGCTGCCGAGCCGGCGGGGCCTCCCTCCTGCTCGAGGCGGGCGACGAGCCGGGGGCCGGCCACCTGCCGGTAGGAGCCGTCGAGCAGCTCGGCGACCTCCTGCCAGTCGACCTCCTCCGGCGACGCGTAGCCCAGGTCGAGCCCGACCCACCCGAAGGGGCCGTAGTAGGCGGGCAGGAAGAAGCGCGGGTCCTCCGCGAGGGCGGGCCGCTCGCTGTCCTCCGGGGAGAGGACCAGGCCCCGCGGGTAGCGCACCCGGGTGGCGGCGTCGCCCTTCGTCGAGCTGCCGTAGACGGCGAAGATCTTGCGCGCCCGGAACGTGGGCCGGCCGTGCGAGACGGCCTCGGTGGCGTCGGGGAAGCCCAGGGCGATCGCCCGGACGCGCGCGAGGTAGGGGTCGTCGTCCTCGAACATCTGCGGATGCGCCACCGCCACCACCCCTCTCGTGCGGCCGAGAGTAGACCGCGCCACCGACACTCAGGGCCGGGTCCGGCGCAGCGCCTCCTCCAGGCGGTCCACCGTGAGCACCCCGACGACGCCCGCCGCGCCGTCGACGAGGACGATCGCCGGGCTCGTGCGGGCCGCCTGCGCCGCGGCCCCGACCCCGGCGGCGCCGGTGAGCCGGGTGACGACGCTCGTCGGCGGGAGCACGGAGGCGACGGCGGTCAACGGGGTCGTCGCCCGCGCGGCGGGGGGCACCTGGGCGAGGACGGCGTCGTCGACGAGCCCGACGACCTCACCGGCCGGGCCGAGGAGGACGACGCGACGGCCGGCCGCGGCGTCCGCTGCGGCGACCGGGGCGGAGGCGGGCAGGGCGAGGGCCGGCTGGGCGACCGACCGCAGGTCGATGCCCGCCGCACGGCGCCGCGCCCGGGCGGTGTTCACCGCCTGGCTGGAGCCCGCCCACAGGTAGAAGGCGAGCAGACCGACCCACAGCACCGTGAAGGTCGTCGGGCGCAGGCCGAGCGCGAGGGGGCGGCCCAGGCCGACCACGACGACCGCAACGGCGACGACGCGCCCACCCCAGCCGGCCGCGCTGAGCCCGGCGAGCCGGTCGCCCGTCACCTTCCACACCGCCGCCTCCAGGATGCGCCCGCCGTCGAGCGGGTACCCGGGCAGCAGGTTGAAGAACGCGACGGCGGCGTTGCTCAGTGCCGCGATCTGCCAGAGCACCGCGACGAGCGGGGACTCGGCGAACCCGAGGGCGAACCAGGCGAGCCCTGCGAGCACGGCGTTGGCCAGCGGGCCGACGACCGAGACGAGCGCCGAGGCGCCCGGGGTGCGCATGTCGGCGTCGAACTGCGTGTGCCCGCCCCACAGGGTGAGCACGTACTCCCGCGGCGGGGAGCCGACGGCCTGGCCGACGAGGCCGTGGGCGATCTCGTGGGCGAGGACGCCGATCATGAGGGTGACCGGGACGCTCGCGGCGGCGAGCACGGTGGCGGTGGTCGTGGCCTCGGGCACCACGCGGGTGATCGTCGGCGCGACGATGATCCCGAGCACGGCGGCCATGAGGAACCACGACGGCGCGAACACGACGGGAACACCGCGGATGCGGCCGATCACCCAGCCCGAGGAGGTGCGCTGCCCCAGACGTGTCATTCCCGCACCCTACGTCCCGGTGCCGCCCTGCCCACATCCGGCGTGGGAGGCACCGGCAGTGTCGGAGCCTCTGCCTACAGTGGCGCCATGGCAGTGAGCAGCACAGAGACCGCGACGTCCCCGGTGGCCCTCGTGCCCTCCGCCGTCCCCCCGGCGGACGCCCCGCAGGAGCCCCGTCCGGTGGCGTTGTCGCCCTCGCGTGCCAAGGACTTCATGCAGTGCCCGCTGCTCTTCCGCTTCCGCGCCGTGGACCGGCTGCCCGAGCCGCCGAGCCCGGCCGCGGCTCGCGGCACCCTCGTCCACAGCGTCCTCGAGCGGCTCTACGACCTGCCCGCCGACCGTCGCGACCCGGCCGCGGGCGTCGAGCTGCTCGCCCCCGCCTGGGAGGACCTGCGCGCCGAGCGCCCAGACGTCGAGCAGATGTTCGGGACGCCGGAGGAGCTGCACGCCTGGCTGGTGAGCGCGCGCGAGCTCGTCGAGCGCTACTTCCAGGTGGAGAACCCGCAGCGGCTCGAGCCGGCGGAGCGCGAGAAGCTCGTCGAGGTGGAGCTCGCCTCCGGGGTGCTCCTGCGCGGCTTCGTCGACCGGCTCGACGTCGCCCCGAACGGTGCGGTGCGCGTCGTCGACTACAAGACCGGCCGCTCCCCCAAGCCGCAGTGGGCCGCCGACGCCCTGTTCCAGATGCGCTTCTACGGGCTCATCCTCTGGCGGCTCACCGGCACCCCGCCGCGCCGGCTGCAGCTCGTCTACCTCGGTGACGGACAGGTCCTCACCCTGGACCCCACGCAGGACGAGCTGCTCGCCACCGAGGAGCAGATCGAGTCGGTGTGGGGCGCCATCGCCCGCGCGGCCGAGAGCGGGCGGTTCGTGCCGCGCACCTCGCGGCTGTGCGACTGGTGCAGCTTCCGCGCCCTGTGCCCGGCGTTCGGCGGCACGCCCCCCGAGCCGCCGCAGGAGGGCCTGGACCGCCTCCTCACCGCCACCCGCCGGACGACCGTCGGCGCCGGCCTCGCCTGACGGCGGCGCTCGCCGGGGTCACATGCGGACGAGCGGGGTCCCGGCGAGGACGGACGCGAGGTCCTCGATCGTCAGGCCCTCGAGCGTGTGGACCATGCTGCGCCCGGGCGCCGGCGGGATGGGGATCATCATCGGCACGACGACGGTCGCGGCACCGGACGCCTCGGCGGAGGCGACCCCGGGGACGGAGTCCTCGAACGCGACGCAGTCACGGATGTCGACGCCGAGCATGCGGGCGGCCGTGAGGTACGGCTCGGGGTGCGGCTTGCTGTGGGTGACCTCGTCACCGGTGACGACCGCCGCGAACGTGCCCTCGGGCAGCACCTCGAGGACGGCGTCGGCCATCTCGCGGTAGGACATCGTCACGAGCGCGCACGGTATCCCCGCCTCACCGAGCGCGGTGAGCAGCTCACGGGCGCCCGGGCGCCACGGGGCGCCCTCGGTGCGGATACGGCCGGCCACCCGCCGGACGAGCTCGTCGGAGATCTCCGCCACGGTGCCCGGGACGCCGAGGTCACGCAGGAGCTCGGCGGTGTCGGCGATCGGCCTGCCGACCATCGCCAGTCCCTGCTCGTGGCTCCACGTCCCGCCGTTCTCGGTGGCCAGCTCCGTCTCGGTCGCGATCCAGTACGGCTCGGAGTCGACGATCGTGCCGTCCATGTCCCACAGCACCGCCGCCGGGTGGCCGGGGCGGCGCGTGGACGTGACGGAGGAGGGAGCGGAGGTGGTAGGCATCGTGCCCGATCCTAGTGCCGGACGTGTCCGGCCCGGCCGTGATATTCCCTTCCCCCGGGCGGCCCGCAGGGTGCAGCCTCGCACCATGGACCGACGCGAGGTCGCCCTCACCGCGGGCACCGTCGAGTACGTCGACACGGGCGGGGACGGACCCACGCTCGTCCTCCTGCACGGGGTGAACATGGACGCCACCCTCTGGCGGGACGTCGTGCGCGCCCTCGGCCCGGGCGTGCGCTGCATCTGCCCGACGCTGCCGCTCGGCAGCCACCAGCGGGCGATGGACCGGCCCGAGCTCGTCACCCACCGCGGCGTCGCGGCCCTCGTCGGGGAGCTGCTCGAGGCGCTCGACCTCACCGACGTCACGCTCGTCCTCAACGACTGGGGAGGGGCACAGCTGCTCCTGGCCGAGGGCGAGACCGCCCGCGTCGCCGCGGCCGTCCTCGTCGCCTGCGAGTCCTTCGACAACTACCCGCCCGGGCGTGCCGGCAGGGCCGTCGCGGTGGCCGCGCGGGTGCCCGCGCTGCTCTGGCTCGTCATGCAGCTCCAGCGGTTCACCTGGTTCCGCCGCGCGCCGGGCGGGTGGGGGTGGATGAGCAGGCGCCCGGTCCCCCGCGACGTCATGGACGGCTGGTTCCGGCCGGCGCGCCGCGACCGGCTCGTCCGCCGCGACCTGCGTACCTTCGCCCGCTCGACCCCGAGCCGCACCGAGCTGGAGCGGCTGTCCTGCGCGCTGAGCACGTTCGACCGTCCCGTCCTCGTCGTGTGGGCGGCGCAGGACCGCCTCATGCCGCCCGAGCACGGTCCCGCGCTGGCCCGGCTGTTCCCGCGCGGGAGGCTCGTCGTCGTCGAGGACTCCGCCACCCTCGTCCCCGTCGACCAGCCGGCGGTGCTCGCCCGGCTGCTCGCCGAGTTCGTCACTCCCAGTGGCCGGCCACCTCGGCGGGGTCCAGACGCCCCTCGATGACCGCCTCCAGCACGGGGCCGTAGACCCGCCAGGCCCGCTCGACCTCGTCGAGCACGTTGCCGAGGAGGGCGGCGAAGACCTCCTCCGGGACGTCGACGTCGCCGATCTCCAGCCCGGCGCGCACGGACAGCGCCCCGGTGCCGAGGTCGACCTCGACGGCGGAGGTGCTCAGCCGCGTGTTGATGCGGGGCACCGCCTCGACGAGGTTGACCAGCGCCCCGGCGGGTACCAGCTGGGGCCGCACGGCGTGCAGCACGACCGAGCGGGAGGAGGACATCACCACCCCCATGACCACGTCGCCGAGGACGAATGTCTCCAGCTCCCAGTCCACCTCGACGCTCCGTCCCCGGGCCACGAGGGCCCGGACCGAGGCGGTCAGCAGGTCACTGGCCGACTCCGCGGCCTCCGGCAGGGGGTCGGTCATGGGTACTGCCTCCGGCAGTTCGACGTCAGACACTCGTACGCTCCTCTTCCTTCCATCGTTCGGCGCACACGCAGAGCAGGAACTCGCGTGCCGCCGCATCGTTCGCGGGGTTGGCGGTGTGCTTGAGGATCTCATCGGTGCTCATCGCGCCGATCCCGTCGAGGAAGGCGGTGAGCTCGGCGTCGGTCGGCTCCGCCGGCAGGACGTGCGTGCCGCACACGACGGCCGCCCCCTCGGTGTCCACGCCGCCGGTCGCGTGGGTCCACAGGACGGCGGTCCTGTTGACCGACCGGGTGGTGGCCTCCTGCCCGCGCAGCATCATCTTCAGCCGCCACGCGAGACCGCGGTGCCCCTTCGCCCCGCCGGTGGCGGCGTCGTCCATCTTGTTGCGCTTGGTGGCGAGGTCGCCGGTGGTGCGCCACGAGGCGCGGACCCCGCCGAGGAACGCGCCGGCCTTCTTCTTGTACGTGGTGTAGGCGTGCTGGGGGTCGGCCTCGGCGCCGAGGTCGTCGAGCACCGCGTTGCGGATGGTGAGGAAGCCGTCCTCCACGCCGGCGTCGGCGCCGAGGTCGGGGGCGTCCAGTGCGCGCAGCATGGCGAGGCTGATCGGCCGGCCGTCGACCTCGTAGGTGGCGAGGAACGACTGGGCGACCTGGTCCCCGCGGACGGCGCGCATGATGATGCCGTCCACCGCCATCGCCGGGTGCTTGCGCAGCTCGTTCTCCGCACCACCCTCGAGGTGGAGGACCGCGGACTCCCGCTCGGCGGTGCGCGCGATCTCGACGAGGACCTCGTCGGCCACGAAGTGGCCGAGGCTGTGCAGGGTGTCGAGCAGCTTGACCCCGGCCTGGACCGCGGCGGGGATGCCGTAGCCGCCGCCGCTGGCGACCGTGGCGATCGCCGTCGCGAGGTCGGAGACGGCCACGCCGGTGTCCCAGGACGCCTTCTCCACCTGCTTGGTGTAGCTCTGCGCGAGGCCGAGCATCGGGTGGACGAGGACGTCGACGGCGGTGGCCGCCTTGTCCCTGCTGCGGGCCTGGAAGATCGTCTCGTTCGTCTGCCCCAGCCGCAGGGACCTGTCGGCCAGGTCGATGGCGTTGCTCACGACGCCGAGGGCCGCACCGGCGATGTTGAACCCGGGGATGACCTTGCCGACGGACTCGGTGACCGACGGGGAGATCGCCTTGGCGAGGTTGGCGGTCGACCTGGCCGTGCTGTTGAGGCCCTTGAGCCCGTCGACCCCTGCCTTGGCGGCGGCCAGCGCCTTGCGGGGGTCGGGGTCCTCGTAGGCCCGCTTCGTCGCCTTGGCGAACTTGAGAGCGGACTGGACCGCGCCGGTGAGGCCGGTGACGATCTCCCGGACCGAGGTGATCCCGGCGATGACGTTGTCCTTGGTGGTCAGCGGGTCGGAGGGCTTGGACCGCTGCTTCGCGGCGACCTGCTTCTGGGCGCCGGTGATCTCGGAGTGGAGGGGGAGCTTGCTCAGGCCCTTGGCGAGCAGACCGGGCGACTCCGCCTCCGGCTTCTTCGTCTCCTCCGGGTCCTTGACGAGCGCTCCTCCGGCGGAGACGAGCAGTCCTGCCACGGTGCTCCCGGTGCCGGCGTAGCCGCCGACCGTCCCCACCGCGTCCTCCGCCCGCGTGAGGGTGTCGCGCTCGTCCGGGGCCGGGGGCTGCCGCAGCCCGAGGCGCTCGCGGGCCTGGTCGATCGCCGCGAGGTCGAGCGCCGAGCCCTGCGGGGGCCGCTTCGTGCGGATCTTGGCGACCGTCGTCGCCCACACGACGGCCTCCCCCTGGGCGGCGGCGGTGAGCGGGTCGAGCGTCGGGTCGGCCTGCATCGCGGCGTCGATGTGGCTGACGTAGCTCTCGTAGACGGCCTCGACCTCCGGCGGCAGCAGGGTGCCCATGACGGAGGCGGCGGCGGTCCTCGCGGCGGCCTCGTCGTTGACGGTCTTGCGCACGTTCGCGGCCGTGCGCGCCCGGCGTACGTCGATGACGAGTCGCTCGGCCGCGGTCTCCCGGGGCGGGCGCACGTGCTTGAGGTGCTCGGCGGGCAGGCCCTCGAGCCACGTCTCCCGGTAGGCCTGGTCGGCGATCCGCTCGTCCGTCCACGTCGGGTCCCCCGCGTGCTCCTTGACGAGGTGGCTGACGGCGGCCTTCTCGAAGCGCAGGGCGTCCTCGAACATCTGCTGGAGGACGCCGAGGTGGCTGCCGGCCTCGGCGAGCCCGGCGTGGCGCTCGACCGGGTCGCTCCACTCGGTCCCCTCGCCGTAGACGGCCGACGTCATCGCCGTCCTGCCGGCGACACCGTCCTTGCGCGACTGCTTGAGTGCGGCCCGCTCGCTCGTCTCGAGGACCTTGGAGCGCTTGACCCCGGCGCGCTCCTCCTCCTCGCGCTTCTTGCGGGCGTCCTTGTCCTGCCGCTTGCGCTCCTCCTCGATCTCGCGCGCCGCCCGCTCCGTCGGCGTCTCGCGCGGGTGCAGGACGCTGTTCTTCACCCGGGAGGCTGCCCTGCCGATCCCGCCGAACAGGCGGTGGACGCCGGGGCCCGGCTCCGAGACGACGTGCGCCAGCTCGTGGGCCAGGACCTGGCGGCCCTCCGGCGTGCCAGGGGCGAACTGTCCGGCGCCGAAGAAGATGTCGCTCCCCGTGGTGAACGCGCGGGCGGCGACCCGGGCGTTGAGTCCGGCCGCGGCGGGATCGGTGTGGACGCGCACGTGGCCCAGGCGGGTGCCGAATGCGCTCTCCATGGAGCGACGGACACCGCCGGGCAGCGGGGCGCCCCTGCCGCGGCGGCCCTCGATGGCGGCGGTGGTGGCGGCGTCGAGGTCCCCTCCCTCACGCCCGACGACGGCGCCCGGCGCTGGGGCCGCCGCGGACCGGCGCAGGTGGCCACAGCCTGCCCCGTGCCGGTGCTGCTGCGCGTCCTCCTCCCCCGCGCCGGCGTGCAGGCGTCGCAGCGCCCGGTCGGCGAGGACGTCGGCGTCGTGCTCGGCACGGTCGTCGGCCGCCCCCACCGTGAGGGCGGCCACCCCGGCGAGCGGGACGGGACGCGCCGGTCCGGCGGCCTCGGGGGTCTGCTCGGCGACGTCGAGCACGGGGGTGCGGGCGGTCTCGTGGACGCGGGACGTGCTCACGGCTGCCTCCTGTGGTCTGGTCGAGCGGGGCGTGGCTGTCAGCAGCCTCGCTGCGGTGCGGTGCGGTGCGCTACGGCAATCGCTACTGAACGAGCGGCGTGAGGGACGTCGCCGCAGCGAGCACGACGGCGGGTGGGCGCCGGCCGAGCTTGCCGTACTCCCGCACGGTCGCGCCCCCGAGGTGGGCCATGCCCACCGGCCGGTCGCGGGCGACCGCCTCGAACGTCGCGGCGAGCACGATGTTGCGGATGTCGCCGCCCGCGAGCTCGACGTGCTCGGCGAGGACGTCGAGGTCGACGGGGTCGTGCGGGTCGAGCGCGAGCGGGGCGAGGTGGTGCTCCCACAGCCGGCGCCGGGTCCCGGCGTCCGGGTCTGGGAAGTGGATCATGAAGTGCAGGCGGCGGGCGAAGGCCTGGTCGAGGTTGCCGCGCAGGTTCGTGGCGAGGACGGTGATGCCGTCGAAGGCCTCCATGCGCTGGAGGAGGTAGGCGACCTCCTGGTTGGCGTAGCGGTCCTTGGCGTCGGACACCGCCGAGCGGGAGCCGAAGACGGCGTCGGCCTCGTCGAAGAAGAGCACGCAGTTGAGCGACTCCGCCTCGGTGAAGACGCGTTCGAGGTTCTTCTCCGTCTCCCCGATGTACTTGTCGACCACAGCCGACAGGTCGACCTGGAACAGGTCCATCCCCAGGGCGTCCGCGACGACGTGCGCGGCGAGGGTCTTGCCGGTCCCGGGGCTGCCGGAGAACAGGGCCGCGATGCCGCCGCCCTTGCCGCCCTTGCCCTGGAGGTCCCCCAGGGCGAGCACGTCGTCCCGGTGCCGCGCCCAGCTGATGAGGCGCTCGACCTCGTCCCGGGCGTGCGCGGGCAGCACGAGGTCGCCGAGCGTGGCGGTCCCGCCGCCGTGCCCGGCGCGGGTGGAGCGGCCCAGCCGGCGGGCGGTCGCCGCGACGAGACCGGGCGAGAGCTGCTTCCCGCGGGCCGCCGCCTCCTCGCGGGCGGCGCGCCCGACGAGGTGGATCTGCTCGGCATCCAGGCGCAGCGCGGTGACCTCGGGACCGGGGTCGGCGCCGCCGAGCACGGTGCGCCACTCCTGGCGCCGCTGCTCGGTGGTGAGCCGGGGCGCCGTGACCACCGGCGGCAGGGAGGCGTGCCAGCGGGCGTCCCACGGGCGTGACCCGACGGCGACGACGGGGACGGGGGCGTCCGCGAGCAGGTCCATGGCCGGCGCGGCGGTCTCCGCCCCGGCGAGGACGAGCACGGCGCCGCCGAGCGCCGCCTCGAGGACCAGGCCCCGGACGGTCTGCCGCACGCCGGCGGTGTCGGCGGCGTCGGGGGCGCCGGGGCGGGTGAGGTCGGCGACGAGGCACAGCACGTCGAGCTCCAGGCAGGCGGCCACCGCGAGCGCGGTGCCGGCGGTGCCGGGCGGGGCGCTGACCCAGCAGAGTCCGGCGCCGCCGGCGAGCGAGCCCGCGAGCTCGCTCGTGCCCTCGACGGTGACCGGCAGGGCGGGCGCGAGCAGCGGGGCGAGCGCGGCGGGCACGGTGTCGTCCCCGAGCAGGTGGGCGACCACCCGGTCGGCGACGCGCAGCCGCCGTGAGAGCAGGACGTCCTCCCCGAGGACGTCGAGGAGCCCGAAGCGACGCAGTGGAGCGCGCAGGCCGAGCCGGCGGCGCGGGGCGGGCGCCAGCGTCGAGGAGCCGGTGAGCTCGAGGGCGAGAGCCACGGACGGGCGGGCGGCGCCGTCGTCGCCGGAGAGGAGACCGAGGAGCAGGTGCGCCGAGGGGTGCAGCTCGGGCGCGAGGGCGACGGCCAGGAGCCCGCTGTCCAGCCCGCCGAGGCCGAGCCGGCCGGCGACCTCCTCGAGCGGGCCGTCCACGGCGGTGAGGTCCGCGGCGTCGGCCTCGAGTGCGGCGAGCGCGGCGTGGGCGGTGGCGGGCAGGCCGGGCCGGCGCTCCAGCGCGCGCGCGAGCGCGGCGACGAGCTCCCTCATCCACTGCCTCCAGTCCCGCCCGCCCGGTGCGGCGGTTGCTCCAGCGTCCCGCCCGGCCGCCCGGGGCGGCTACGGCAATCACTACGCAAATGAGGCGGAAGTTGCGCAACAACTACTGATGAGGACGAGTCGGCCGCGCGGCTAGGTTCGACAGCGCACACGAGTGAAGGAGATGGGATGCGC